>JAVQXV010000123.1:0-9146 GCA_033577755.1 Anaerolineales bacterium | reverse complement strand
ACTCATTCGTGCTCATTCGTTTTCATTCGTGTTCATTCGTGTTCCCATTCTCTCCAGCTTTGAAATGTCACCTGACCATCACGGATCAGGCTCAGGCCGCGAGCGTACAAGTCCTGAAAGGCTGCCGGGACCTCCGTGCGGCGCAGGGCCAGCGTGAGCACCGGCGCCAGCTCGGCGACGTGAATGAAGACCGGCGCTGCGGCGCGCACACGCTCGCGGCTGACCACGCCCCCAAAGCCGACGAACAAATCCACGGCTTCGCCGGCCTCTAGGTCGGAAGTGCCATCGCCGACGAGTAGAGCGCGGCCCCGCTTGTGCCGGCGCAGCTTGCGGATGACTTCAGCCTTACCTCTGCCCAGGGTCAGCAGCCCACCGTCGTGCGCCAGATACAGTTCGTGTGGGTTGCGCCCGCCCGGATGCTTCCACGTCTCCCACCAACGCCCGGCCAGCTGGTTGTATTCGATCTCGACGGCGTGGATGTTGGCCTCAGGCAGGCCAAGCCACAGACCGAACTCGCGCACGCCCTCGGCCAGCCCGCCGCTGACGATAAAGACCTCGCGCCCGGCCTGTTGTAACGCCTGGATGACGGCAGCGGCGTCGGGGATGAGCGTCTCCCGGTAAAGGCGGGCGAGGCGTTGCAAATGCTCGCGCGTCGGTTGGAGCAGCTCGAGGCGGCGCGAATACACGGCCTCAAGCGGCAGCTCGCCGTCCATGGCACGCCGGGTCAGCTCGGCGACCTCCGTTTCCTTGCCCGCCCAGCGCGCCAGTTCGTCAATGCCTTCGACGGCGCAAAGCGTGCTGTCACAGTCGAAGATGACGATCTCGAAGGGCACATGACCCGGAAGGGAAAAAGGAGATTGGGGATTGAAGAGTGAGTCGAGCATGACGGGCAGAACAAAGGGCAACCGGTTTGGGCCGATTGCCCTGGCATAATGCGGAGAAAGTGTACGGGCAGGGAAGGGGGCGTGTCAATAGACATTATCGCCCCGTTGCCTTCAGGATCGCCTCGGCCACCTGCCGCATACTCACGCGCTCATCGCGGGCGCGCTTCTGAATGGTATGATAAGCGTCCTGCTCCGAGAGGCCGCCTTGCATCAGCACGCCCTTTGCTTTCTCGACCAGCTTGCGAGTCTCCAGCGTCTCTTCCAGTTCGATGATGCGCTGCGCGGCGAGCTGCGCGTCGTTGAAGCGCGCTACCGCCAGCTGGATCGCCGCGTTCAGGTCACGCTCGTCCACCGGCTTGATCAAGTAGCTCTGGATAGGCAACTCGGTCGCCTTGCGAATCAGGTCTTGGTCGGCGTAAGCAGTCAGTAATATGACCGGCATCGGGTGCTTGCGGGCGATGACGCGGGCTACCTCTAGCCCATCGGTCAACGGCATGCGGATGTCCAGCAGGGCGAGGTCGGGCCGGGCGGTGCGCACCAGCTCCAGCGCCTCGCGCCCGTTGGCGGCCAGCAGAGCTTCATGGCCCAGGGCGGCCAGCATCGTCTTCAGGCCGAGCCGGATGAGAGCCTCATCGTCGGCAACCAGGATGCGAAGTTTTTTCATCATAGGCTCTACTGAAAAAAGCCCATCTGAACTGCAAAGGCTCCAAAACGGGGGTGAAGTCTTTGCGCTCTCTGCGTCTTCGCGGTGAGAGACCTTATCAGAACCTGCAGGTCGTCCACTTAGTCGAAGGACTCCAACGGGATATGTGGCAGGCGCACCACAACCTGCGTGCCCTGTGGCTCGCGGCGCAGGAACTCAAGCCGTCCGTGTAGGTCGTCGCGCACGAGAGCCTCGACAATCTCCAGCCCCAGGCTGGACGCCGGCGCGTCCGGCAGGCCCACACCGTCATCGCTCACTTCCACCACGTACTCCTGTGGGCTGCGGCCTAGACGAATCTCCACCCGACCCTCCACACGATCAGGGAAAGCGTGCTCTAAAGCATTCTGCAACAGTTCATTGATGACCAGCGCCAGCGAAGTCGCAGCGCGCGACGGCAGCACGATGGCCTCGCCCTCGACCTGAATCTGCACCTTCAGGTCGGGCCGAAGCAGATGCTGGGTCGTCAGCCGGGCGAGGCGCTTCACCACCTCGGTCACGTCCACCAGCCGATAGCCCTTCTGCGCCAACACTTCGTGCACCGCGGCAATGCTCTGAATGCGCTGCACGGCCATATGCAGCACATCCTGCGCCGAGAGGCCCGCGCTCTGACTGGCTTGCATCCGCAGCAACATGGCCACGGTCTGGAGGTTGTTGCGCACGCGGTGATGCATCTCACGCACCACGGCAGCGTTGGTAGCAAGCTGGGCGTTCTCGATGGCCAGAGCGGTCTGGTTGGCGAGGGTGGAGAAGAGCTTGATCTCAGCTTCGCTGAAGGTGTGTGGCTCGGCAGTGTAACAATTGAACACACCGATGACGCGCTCACGCACGATGAGGGGCACCGAGAGCAGGGAGACCAGCCCCTCCTTTGCGGCCTGCTCACGGAACGGGTAACGCGCGTCGGTGCGCACATCGGCGATGACGATGGGCCGGCGCTCGCGGATAACTTGGCCGTTGATGCCGGAGTCGGCCTTGAGGGCGGGCTTGCGCTGGTAGCCGGCCAACGAGCTGTAGGCCGCGCGCACTATTAGCTCGGATTGGTCTTCGTTGAGCAGGCGCAGCGTGCAGACCGGCGTGCCCATCACCTTAGCGGCCATCTCGGCGATCAGGCCAAGGGTCTCATCCAGGTACAGCGGCGAGTTGACGGCTTCGCTCACGCGCGCCAATGTGCTCAGCTCGGTGAGCTGGCGGTTCATGTGGTCGTACAGGCTGGCGCGGTCGAGGGCGCCCGCCGCCAGGTCGCTAATCAGCGCAGCCAGCTCGATCTCCTCGGGCGTAAAGTCATGAAACTCCAGCGTCTGCACGTTCATCGCGCCGATGACGCGCCCGCGGTTGCGCAGAGGCACGGCCAGCAGCGAGCGAAAGTTCTTCTCCTCAGTGTAGGGCACAAACTTGAAGCGCGGGTCGGCCTGCGCATCGCGCTCGGCCACCGGGACGCCGTGTTGCGCCGACCAGCCGGTCAGCCCTTCGCCCATCTTCAGCGAGCCGCGCCCTACCGATTGCCAGGCCAGGCCGGTGGAGGCGCGCAGCCAGAGCGTGTCGCCTTCCAGCAGGTAGATCGAGCACGAGTCTACGTGCATCACCTGCGTCGTTTTGCGCGCGATCAGGTCGAGGGTGGTATCCAAATCCCAGGCCGCCGAGAGCGCCTGTGCGATCTCACGCAAACCGGCGACGACCTGGGAAACTGAAGGGGCTGTTGGCGAAGACATCAGCCTGGATTGTAAATTGAGTTTGACCGCCGGGCCGGCGCTCGGCGTTGTATAATTTTAGCGTTTGACAAAAGTTCTCCAAGTTCCTATGGCAGAAGCGTTACGCCCTTCTCGCGCCGGTTCCATCTCTGAACTATCCGACTCTCCCAAGTACAATATCAAAACCGTCTGCCTGCAAACGGGAATCCGCCCGGTGACGTTGCGAGCCTGGGAGCGACGTTATAAGCTGCTCAACCCACATCGCACACGAAGCAATTATCGTCTTTACTCTGACCGCGACCTGGCGATCCTGCGCTGGCTGAAAAGCCGGGTAGACAGTGGCCTGCCCATCAGCGCGGCGGCGACCGAGCTGGCGGAGATGCGCCGCCTGGGCACATGGCCGGAGCCGCCGCCTGCACTGCCGATCACACCACCGCTGCGGCGCGAAAGCGCGGCACCCATTCAGTACGCCGATCGGCTGTTCAAGGCGCTGACGGCTCATAGCGAGTCCGAAGCAAATGCAATCTTCAACGAGCTGTACGCCCTGTATGACATCGCCACCGTCTGCACTGATGTGATCCTTCCCTGCCTGGTCAGCATCGGCGATGCCTGGCAGCGTGGCGAGATTCGCATCACCACCGAGCACTTTGCCAGCAACTACCTGCGCGGGCGCCTGATGGCGCTTTACCAGGTGCAGCCGACGATACGAAACGCGGCGCGCATCTTGGTCGGCTGTGCGCCGTACGAGCTGCACGACATCGGCAGCCTGATGCTAGCGCTGTTTCTGCGGCGCGAGGGCTATCGCGTTGAGTTCCTCGGCCAGGATGTGCACGTGGATGACTTGTTGGAATATGCACGCCTGGAACGGCCTGCCCTGATCTGCCTCTCGGCAACTCTGGAACAGTCGGCGCGCGAATTGAAGCGCGTCCACGCCGGTCTGGCCAACATGCGCCCCCGCCCCAAGTTTGGCTTCGGCGGGCCGATCTTCGTGATGCGACCGAGCCTGCGCGACAGCACGCCGGGGATCTACCTAGGCGACACACTGCCGGAAGCCAGCCTCAAAGTCCGCCAGCTCCTCAGCACTTGACCTCCGCTTTCCTAACCAAGGCCGCTGAGCCTGTTGCTCATCCCAAGACAGGCCGGTGCCTGTCATTCAAAGATTATACACGCGCCGTGAAATCTTTATACAGCGTGATATATTCCTTTGCAATTAGCGCTGTCGAACAAATGATATAGGACGGGTCGCAACTTCGCGCCCGCTTAGACTCTTGAACATCTGGAAAGAGAGACGAGGTTGGATGGCAAAACGGTGGAAAGTGGGCGACCACGCTCCAAACGCAACCGTGTTGGATATTCACGGCCGGCCCTTTGAACTTGCGCAGCTGTGGCAGACCGGGCCGGTCATGCTCAACTTTCTGCGCCACTTTGGCTGAATATTCTGCCGCGAATGGCTTGCTCAGTTGGAGCAGCACAAAGAGCAGATCACATCTGCCGGCCTGCGCATTGCCGCCGTCGGCCTGGGCGAGCCAAAACATGCCCAGCGGTACTGCGGCTCGCTTGCGCCAAGCATCGCCTGTTACGCCAACAAGACCAAAGAAGCCTACAAGGCCTTCGGCCTCGACCGGGGCAGTCTGTTGCAATTGATGGGGCCGCAGGTGTTTGCCGCCGGCGCGCGAGCCATGGCCCGAGGCCACACACAAGGGGAAACCACCGGCGATGCGCTGATGCTCGGCGGGGTCTTCGTAATTGACCAGGAAGGCATCATCCGTTACGCCCACTACGATGCACATGCCGGTGACCACCCGAACTTTGCCGAGGTGCTGCGCGCCGTCAAAGACTGGAAAGAAGCTCGCAGTACGGCATAGTCTGTATGTCAGCAGGCCCTAGCTTCTCAAGATGCCTACCTTCGATTACACCTTCACCGTCAAAGCGCCGCTGAAAGCGGTCGCGGATTTTCACCGTGACGCGCGTGCTCTCCGGCGCCTGTCGCCGCCGCCGCTGTTCGTGCAACTGCATCGCGTTGACCCGATAGGGGAGGGGGCTATCGCCGACTTCACTCTGTGGTTTGGCCCGCTCCCCCTGCGCTGGGTGGCAGTGCACTCCAACGTCAGCCCGCAGCACGGATTTACCGACACGCAGCAGCACGGCCCGCTCAAGTCGTGGCGGCACACGCATCGCTTCGAAGCTATAGACGCACATACAACACGCATCCACGAGCACATCGAGTATGAATATCCATCCGGCCTGCCGGGCCTGCTGGCGCGGCTATTGTTTTCGCCGCCTGCGTTGTTGCTCCTCTTCACTTACCGCCGGTGGGTCACGCGCCGCGTCCTGGAAGGCAAGGAGCGCAGAGGCTCATGAACATCGTCGTCATCGGCGCGGGAGTCGGTGGGTTGACCGCTGCGTCGCTTCTGCTCAAGGCCGGCCACTCTGTCACGGTGCTCGAGGCGCACGTTTACGCCGGCGGCTGCGCGGGCACGTTCTACCACCAGGGCTATCGCTTCGACGCCGGTGCAACGCTGGCCGGCGGCTTTAACCCCGGCGGCCCGCACGCGCGCCTGGCCGAAATCCTCGGCCTCACCTGGCCCGTCTCGCCGGTAGACCCCGCTTGGGTGACGCATCTCCCTGAGCGCTCGATCACGCAATGGGCCGACGCCGAACGCTGGCGAGAAGAACGCCGCCGGGCCTTCCCACACGCCGAGCCTTTTTGGCGAAAACAGGAACGACTCGCCGATATTGCCTGGGACATTTCATCGCGCTACTTTCCCTGGCCGCCCGAATCGCCGGACGACCTGCTAGCTCTAGCTGCCGCGTTGCGCCCTCAAACGCTGCTGGCTACGCCCTATCTGTTCAGCACAGTGGCAAACCTTGCCGGCGTAGCCGGCCGCGACCCGATGTTCAAGACCTTCCTCGACGCACAGCTGCTCATCGCTGCGCAGACCACCTCCGATTTCACACACGCACTGTATGGAAGCGCTGCGCTTGACCTGCCGCGCCGGGGCGTCAACCACGTTCACGGCGGGATCGGCGCGCTTTCGAGAACTCTTGTGGATTGGATCCGTGCTCACGACGGCCGGGTGTTGTTTCGCCACACAGTAGAAAAAATCGAGACGCGCTATGGGCGCGCCGTTGCCGTGCAGACGAACAAGGGCCTGCGCCTAGAGGCTGACGCCGTGATCGCCAACGTGACGCCCTGGGCGCTGGCGAGACTGCTGGGCGAGGCCGCGCCTCCCAGCCTGCTTCGCGAAGTGCGGCGCCGCGCCCCGACGTGGGGTGCGTTCACCCTCTACCTTGGCCTTGACGCAGCACAGTTGCCCGGCGGTGTTCCGGATCACCATCAGGTCGTGGTTGACCCGACACGTCCGCTCGGCGAGGCCAACTCCGTGTTCATCTCGCTCTCCGCAGCCGACGACTCCCACCGTGCGCCTGCCGGGCAGCGCGCAGCCACGCTCTCGACGCATACTGCCATCTTGCCCTGGCTGGAACTGAAGCAGCGCGATCCTGCCGCGTACGAGGCGCGCAAAGCGGCCTACACCGAGAAGATGTTGGCCACCGCCGAACGCGCTTTGCCGGGATTGCGGCGTGCGGTGCGTTTGTGTCTATCGGGCACGCCCGCTACGTTCGAGTTCTTCACACGGCGGCCTCAGGGCATGGTCGGCGGCTTCCCACAGACATCGCTCTTCAACGTGCGCGGCCCGGCCACCGGATTGCCCAATGTGTGGCTCGTCGGCGACTCGATCTTCCCCGGCCAGTCCACAGCGGGGGTCACGCTGGGAGGGATGCGGGTAGCAGCCAAAGTGCTACAGTTTGCTTCTCGTTCATCTCGGTTAGGCGCGCTTCAAGCTACTCGACAGCCGCAACCGGAGTTGGGTTGATTATGAAGGTGCTGGTTGTCGGCGCCGGCCTAGCCGGGCTGTCGGCGCACAGCTCTTTTTACTGTGGAAGATCGGCACGAGCTTCGGCGCATCGTCTATGAGCCTTGCCCGACCTGCTCTTCGGGCTGGCCGCCGCCGAAAAGCCTTGAGTTGACCTGCGATTTACGGTGTGCGTTTAGCGCTCTTTCTGGTAGCGCAGGCTGCGCTTGAGCGCCTGGGCCGGGGTAGGGCGGTAGGTCTTCACCTGATCTTCGAGCACTTCGTTGCGCGTGCGCGCGTACACCGTCCGCGTAGTCACGATGGACTCGTGCCCCAAAAACTCTTGAACGGACTCGAGCGGCATCCCCTCTGAAAGCATTGCTGTAGCGATGTAGCGTCTAAAGTCGTGCGGTGAGATGGACGTATCCAGCCCCAGCGCCCGCGCCGCCTGACTGACCACAAGCCAGACCGTCTTAGTAGAAATGGGCGTGATTTGATCGCGATCATGGCGAATGAAGAGCGGTTCCTGTTTATCCGGCACGGGACGCTTAGGGTTAGCGGCGCGATCTTCATCACGAGCTTTGAGATAGGCCCGGATCGCTGCCTGCGCTTCCGGGTTAAGTAGCACCACGCGCTCTTTCTCGCCCTTGCCCGTAATCAATATACGGTCGGCGCGGCCATCGGCACAGTCACTGCGGCGCAGCCCGGCCAGCTCGTGGGCACGCATTCCCGAAGCAAACAGTGTGTGCACCAGGGCACGATTACGCAGCAGTGCCAGCCGCCGGCGCCGCAAGCGTGGCGTCTCGGGAGCGGGTAGGGGGCTGTTATCGTAGTAAGCAATAATCTGCGGCACTGCTTCTTTGATGGGCTGTGTCTTGTAGCCGGTGCGCCGTCGGCCGCGCGCTTCTCGCAGGATTAGCTTCATGCGTATAGCCATCAATCCCGAGGGCAGAAGTGAATGCACATCCAACCACTCGATAAAACGGATAACTCCTGCCAAGTAGGTGTTCTCGGTGCGCCGACTGAATTCCCGTTCTGACCGCATCCAGTGTCGGAAGCGGGCCGGTGAGTCTTCCTGCAACAACCGCAGCGGAACGATACTGCTATCGGCTCCGGATAGCTTCGATTGATCATCGAGAAGGAATTCGGCGAAGGTCTGAAGGGCGTGACGATAGGTGATGACGGTCTTGGGAGCAGCATCAATCGTAGTCAGGAACTTTTCAGCATAGGCCGGCAGAGGACGTTGGGACATAGTGGTTAGTTTGCGATTGATGATTGGTGATTGATAACTAAAGACTGATGACCGGGACACCGTTGCAGATATGCTCGAGAAACAGATGACGATAGTAGACGTTTCCGTTGGCAGCCAAATTGTTAGATATAATTTATCTTAAGTTACACAATTTGACAAGGTTGAATCCCCCTCCCCACTCATCCTCCGGTTTTACCGGCTCTGGTTTTACCGGCAGCAACAGCGGGTCTGGCCGGAAACGGAGAGAAATGTTGTTCCTAGAAAAAATGCTTTCGACCTGCACTGCCGACCGGGTTGCTCAAGAAGCGCCTCACCTACAGGAACTGTTAGCAAAAAGTCCCCTGCTACTGGAGCTAACCTAATTTAGCGTAGGCCGGCTTGCTTTAAGTCTCTGAGGCTCAAAGTCATCCTATCAACTGAATGCGCATAGACTCTTTCGCTTTGGGTAAGATATTTACAGAAAGTCACAATGCTCCTTATGGCTATACGCAATCAGAACTCAAATCGCTCCAAGTCCTCACCAAGAAACACCGGCCCACCAAAAATCCGCGCGGCCGCAGCTTGCTGCTCGGCCAAATCATTCTCAAGTGGCGAAAGATGCACCAAAATCAGGCGCTTAACACCCGCAGCACGCGCTACCTCCGCCGCTTGCTCGGCTGAGCTGTGTGCAGGATATAGGCCTGTCGCCTCATGAACAAGAATGTCTGCACCTTGTGCCAGCGCCTGAATTTCCAATGACGGTGAACCATCCGAACCATATACAACAAC
>JAVQXV010000454.1:0-1045 GCA_033577755.1 Anaerolineales bacterium | reverse complement strand
GCACGCAAAGGTTGTCAGGGAACGTGCCACCCCTTCGTCCTTCGGCGGGCTTCGCAAAGCGAAGCCACGCTCAGGATGGCCTGCGCGGCGGGCATCCTGAGCGGACGCTGAGCGAAGCCGAAGCGGTAATCGCCGGACGCCCGCCGCTCCCCTGAGCGCGCTCAGCGGAGCGAAGCCGAAGGGTCAAGGTGCGGCTAACATGTTTTGCGTGCACACTGAACCGAGATGGGCGCGCACGAGATGGCCGGTCATGATGGCCCACCCCCGCGAATGAACCTGCAGGCCACGGTCGCATGTTTCCAGCGGATTCGAAACGGAAAAGCGGATATGTGCGACGACCCTTCCGTTTTCCTGCTTAACCATCCGCTGGCTGCCGTCCACCGGATGCCGCCGGCTGAACGCTTGCACAATTATTTTGCGGGCAAATCTGTGTTTCAGCGCCGGCCAGAACGGTGTTATCATCCAGGCAGCCTCCTCGCTTCTACAGGTCATGTTCCCGTCTCTGGCGGGCGCTTGCCTGCCTCATCGCCGCTTTCGGAGGTAGCAATGCTCACGCTGTTGAATCAGTTCTCATACGTCTTTCTGGCTGCCGGGCTGCTGCTGGGCCTAGCTGCCTGGCTGGCCCTCACGGGCCTCAGCCGTCGTAAACTAAGCGTGTTTGGCGTGACCATCATCGCTCTGGCGATGATTTGGGTCTGGCTACGACCGGGAACAGGCCTGACGCCCAACACTGTGCCGGCAGACCTGGTGATTCGCGAGTCGCGCACTCCTGTGCTAATAGAGTTCTACTCCGAGTATTGCATTGGCTGCTTGGCCGCCGAAACTACGCTGGATGCTCTAGAAGCGGAGTTAAAGGGCAAGATAAGCGTCGTCCGTCTTGATATGTCATCGCCCACAGGCCGGCGGCTGAGCGCCCAGCTCAACGCCCACTTCACACCGACCTTCATCCTGTTTGACGCCGAGGGGCGGGAAATCTGGCGCGCGGTAGGCGAGCTGAACGCTGCTGCCGTGCGCGATGCCATAAGCGGCGCGCATGGCGAATCTT
>JAVQXV010000122.1:0-9318 GCA_033577755.1 Anaerolineales bacterium | reverse complement strand
AGGCACTAGTTGAGTGTGATGGTGATCTGGCACTGCGGCAACTGTAACGCAGGCCGGTTCGGCGCGGCCTCTGTACGCGGTAGCCGAGCCGCCGGTTCCATCAAACCGGTCAAGTCCCAGCCGGTGGGTAAGTCGCGCGGTTCGGCAAATGGGTCATACCAATCCGGCATGCGTTCATTGGGGGATGGCAATGGGTCGTTCATTCACTTGGTCTCCGAGCCATTAGTGCGTTGTGTTTGAGCAGCGCCCTGGGCGGCGGCCTCTGCCGGACCATACTGGCCGGTGGTCACAAGCAGTTTGTTGAGCGCAGCCAGATAGGCCTTGGCGCTGGCCACAATGATGTCGGTATCCACGCCGTAGCCGCCGAAGGTGCGCGTGTGGGGGGTCTCGTCCTGCGCGTTCAGCGTAGGGGAGACATCATGGCTTTGGATGCGCACCGTCACCTCGCCCTGTGCGTCAATGCCCTCGGTGATGGCATGGACGGAGAATTCCAGCAGCGTGTTGGGCGCCTGCACGATGGCATCAATGGCCTTGTACGTGGCATCTACCGGGCCGGTGCCGATGGCGGCATAGACGTGGGTGCGCCCGCCCGGGCCGATGAGCCGCACGGTTGCGGTCGGCAGACCCATCGTGCCGCAGGCCACCTGTAGGCCGTCCAGCGTGAAGAACTCATGCGGCTGCAGGATTTCGTCGGAGACCAGTGCCTCGAGGTCGGCATCGGTGATAACCTTCTTCTTATCGGCCAGCGCCTTGAAGCGCTCGAAGGCCTTGTCGAGATCACTTTCGTTAAGCAAGTAGCCCAGCTCCTGCAGGCGCACCTTGAGCGCATGCCGCCCCGAGTGTTTGCCCAGCACCAGCCGCGTCTGCTGCGCACCGACCATCTCCGGTCGCATAATCTCATACGTTTGGTGATGCTTGAGCATCCCATCCTGATGGATGCCGGCTTCGTGGGCAAAGGCATTGCTGCCGACAATGGCCTTGTTCGGCGGGACGACAAAGCCGGTGTAGTTGCTGACCAGCTTGCTGACGCGCATGATCTGCGTGGTGTCTATGCCCGTCTGCAAACCGAAGAACGACCGGCGCGTATGCAGCGCCATGACCACTTCTTCCAACGGGGTGTTGCCGGCCCGCTCACCGATGCCGTTGATGGTCACCTCCACCTGCCGCGCGCCGTTGCGCACCCCGGCCAGCGTGTTCGCCGTCGCCAGCCCCAGGTCATCGTGGCAATGCGTCGAGACGATGACATTCTCAATGCCGGGCACGTTTTGCATGATGCCGGCGATCAGCCGGCCGTATTCCTCCGGCGTGGTGTAGCCCACCGTGTCCGGAATGTTGAGCGTGGTCGCCCCGGCTTTGATGGCTTCTGCCAGCACAACGTACAGGAACTCCGGGTCGCTACGGCCCGCGTCCTCCGGGCTGAACTCAACATCCTCGCACAGGCTACGCGCATAGGCCACCATCTCGGCCACGCGCTCGACGACTGCCTCTGGATCCATCCTGAGTTTGTACTTCATGTGGATGGGCGAGGTAGCGATGAAGGTATGGATGCGCGGACGGGCCGCCGGGCTGACGGCCTGCCAGGCCTTGTCAATATCATTCTTGTTCGCGCGCGCCAGCGCACAGATGATAGGCCGGCGCACTTGTCCCGGTGAGAACTCAATCCCGACCGGGTTACCCACTTCCAAGGCGATACGGCGCACCGCCTCTAGGTCGTCGGGCGAAGCAGCGGGGAAGCCGGCTTCGATTACGTCCACGCCAAGCCGGGCCAGGGCGCGCGCCACTTCCAGCTTCTCCGCCGAGGTCATGGATGCGCCGGGCGATTGCTCGCCATCGCGCAAGGTGGTGTCGAAGATGCGGACGTAGTTGTTCATAGTCTCTTAGTCCTGTGGTTGAGTAGTCGAGTGTTCATTTCTTGTTTAGATAGCCGATGAAGGCATTGATCAATCGTTTTGACTCGGTGGCTTTGTCGTATATCGTCTGAAAAGACTCCTGCTCCAGATACTTTCGATCAAGCGCCAGGTAGGCCTCGGATTGCACTTCGCTGGCCGAACGGCGTGCGTATTTCAGAAACTGCACAAAATCCAGATCAGATCCCGACTCAAAGCCCTCCGCAATGTTGTGCATCACCGAGCCGGCTGCTGCACGGATCTGATCACGCAAGCCAAAGGTCTCGCGCAAATGCGCCGCTATCGGTTGCATCGTAGACCAGATTCGCCAGCGCTCGCGCCGCTTGCCATGCCTCGATGTCCTCAAACCGCTCGATTCTCACGGCGCCCTCCACCACTTCAATCAGGCGGCTGCCTGACCACCGGACTACCAGACTACTCGACTACCAGACCAACCGACTATCCCTGCTCCTCAGGTTTGACCGTCACCGGGTTCAGGAACGGCATCATCGCGCGTAGCTCGGCGCCGACCTTTTCGATGAGATGCTCCTGATGGCGTTTGCGCTCGGCGTTGAACCATGGCCGGCCGGCTTCGTTCTCGGCAATCCACTTTTTCGCATAAGTGCCGTCGCGGATTTCATCGAGCATCCGCTGCATCTCACCCATCGTCTCCTCGGTGATGATGCGCGGGCCGCCGGTATAGCTGCCATGCTCGGCGGTATCGCTGACCGAGTAGTGCATGTAGTTGATGCCGCCGCGATAGAACAAGTCCACAATCAACTTCAGTTCATGCAGGCATTCAAAGTAAGCAATTTCGGGCTGATAGCCGTTCTTCACCAGCGTCTCGAAGCCGGCGCGGACGAGGGCGCTGACTCCGCCGCACAGCACGGCCTGCTCGCCGAACAGGTCGGTCTCGGTCTCCTCAGCAAACGTCGTCTCCAGCACGCCGGCGCGGGTCAGGCCGAGCGCTTTGGCGTAGGAGAGCGCGAGCGCCTTGGCGTTGCCGGTAGCGTCCTGATGAACGGCAAGCAAGGCCGGCGTGCCGCCGCCTTCGACGAACACCTCGCGCACGCGGTGACCGGGCGCTTTGGGTGCGACCATTGTCACGTCCACATCGGGCGGCGGCGTGATGGTGTTGAAGCGAATGTTGAAGCCATGGCTGAACATTAGCATCTTGCCCGCCGTCAGGTACGGTTCGACGTCGGCCTTATAAATCTTCGGCTGCTTCACGTCCGGGGCCAGCATTACGACTACGTCCGCCCAGGCCGAGACCTCGTCCACGTTGCCGACGGTGAGACCGGCGGCCTCCGCCTTGGCGCGGCTCTTGCTCTCCGGCGCCAGGCCGACCCGGACGTTCACGCCGCTGTCCCTGAGACAGAGCGCATGCGCATGCCCCTGTGAGCCGTAACCGATGACGGCTACCTTCTTCGCCTGGATGAGGCTGAGATCGGCGTTGTTTTCGTAGTAGATTGTGGCCATGAAATCTCCGATTGATTTGAGATTTGAGATTTGAGATTTAGAGCGATGGGTAGAGCGCTTCTTCGGTATGCAGGTTCAGCAAGGCGTCGAACACGTCCGAGTCGCTGACGATGCCGACCGGATGGCCATCTACCACTACGGGCAGGCGGCGGATGCGATGCTGCATCATCAAGGCTGCACAACGCCGCGCCGAGCAATCCGGCGTGACGGTGATGAGCGGGCTGGTCATGACCTCGGCCACGCGCACGCGACCCGGCTCGCGCCCGGCAGCAACAACCTTGCTGAGAATGTCGTGCTTGGTGATGATGCCGTACGCGCCGCCCTCATAACGCGGCGGCACAATCAGGCTGGAAATTTTCCTGGCCTGCATCTTGCGGATAGCGTACGCCACGGACTCGCCGGCTTCCACGGTGTGGAGCGGCTGGCGCATGAGTTGTCGAGCGGTGAGCATATTCATACCGACATCGCCAACCCGGCCGGCGTTGCTTCACCGTTGCCAGGCTCGGCCAACTGCGCAGCCACTGTCGGCGGGTTCGGGCTGACAGCCTCGGCCCCGCGCGCCATCGCCACAATGCCGGTGCGCACCATCTCGATGATGCCGAACGGCTGCAGCACCTTAATCAACCCTTCGATCTTGTCTTCGGAGCCGGTGACCTCCAGCATGAGTGACCTCTCCTCGATGTCCACCACACGCGCACGGAACACATCGGCCAGCTGGAGAATCTCGGCCCGCTTGCCGTTGGCCGCCGAGACCTTCACCAACGCCAGATCGCGCACTACGGCCGGCTTATTGGTCACGTCGTCCACGCGCAGCACGTTGACCAGCTTGTACAGGTTGGCCTCGATGCGACGAGCGGTCACCTCGTCGGTGTCCACGACGATGGTCATGCGGCTGACGCCTTCCTGTTCGGTGCGGCCCACCGTGAGCGAATCGATATTGAAAGCGCGCCGCCGAAAGAGCGACGCCACCCGGTTCAGCACGCCCGGCTTGTCTTCCACGTAAGCGACCAAGATATGTTTTGGCATCTCCACTCCAATTTCTGATTGCTGATTTTGGATTGGCTTCTCAAATCGCTCTCTCAATCAGAAATCCACAATCCTCAATCAAAAGTCAGCGGGGCATTTCCCATTCCACGTCCGCGCCGGTCTCGGCCAGCACGTTCACCTTCGGCTTGGGACGGCGGATCATATTGTGCAGGTCGGCGCCGGCGGGCACCATCGGGAAAACGCTGTCTTCCTGCTCCACCTGAAAGTCAATCACCACCGTGCCCGGATGCGCGCGCGCCTCTTCCACCGCCGCCCGCACTTCCGAGCGACGGGTGACGCGGATGCCCTTCAGGCCGAAGGCGTCCGCCAACTTGACGAAGTCCGGGCCGAGCAGTGGCGTAGCAGCATAACGCTTTTCATAGAAGAACTCCTGCCACTGGCGCACCATGCCAAGGTAAGCGTTGTTGATGATGGCGATGTTGAGCTTCAGACCCTCCTGGACTACGGTCGCCAGCTCCGCCATGGTCATCTGAAAGCCACCGTCGCCGGCAATGACCCACACTTCCTTGTCCGGGCGGGCAAACTTGGCGCCGATAGCTGCGGGCAGCGCGAAGCCCATCGTGCCCAGGCCGCCGGAAGTGATCAGCGAGCGCGGCTGCTCGTGGCGAAAATACTGCGCTTCCCACATCTGGTGCTGGCCCACGTCGGTGACGACGATGGGGTCCACATCGCGGGTGAGTCGCCACATGTCGTTGATGACATGAGCGGCATAAAGATGGCCGTTATCCGGCAGGTGTTGAATGTCTCGCACCGCCGAGTCGCCTTTCATCTCCTGAATGTGCTCAAGCCACTCTTCATGGTCTGCCGGCTGGATGTGCGGCACGATTTCTTCGAGCACGCAGCGCAGGTCACCCAGCAGGGCTGCGTCCACACGCACATTCTTATTGACCTCGGAGGGGTCAATCTCGATATGGATTTTGCGCGCGTTCGGCGCATAGGTCTTGAGGTTGCCCGTCACCCGGTCATCGAAGCGCATGCCACAGGCGATGAGCAAGTCGGCCTGTTGAATGGCCATGTTCACCCAGGCTTCGCCGTGCATGCCCATCATGCCCAGATTGAGCGGATGGGAAGCAGGGATGCCGCCTATCCCCAACAGCGTCATAGCAATGGGGATTTGCGCCTTTTCTGCCAGTTCGAGCACAATGCGGGTCGCGCCGGATTTGATGACACCCTGGCCGGCAAAGATCAGCGGGCGTTTCGCCGAGTTAATCAGCTCAATGGCACGTTGATATTCGGAGGGCAACGAGCGCAGATGCGGCCGATAGCCGGGCAGGCGCGGTGCGGCGGCCTCCCAGTCAAAATCCGCGGTGAGCTGCTGGGCATCCTTGGTGATGTCCACCAGCACCGGGCCGGGTCGCCCGCTGGAGGCAATGTAAAACGCCTCACGCAGAGTCCGCGCAATATCTTCGGGGCGCGTGACCAAATAGTTGTGCTTGGTGATCGGCAACGTAACGCCGGTCACGTCCGTCTCCTGAAACGCATCCGAGCCGATGGCCTTCGAGCCGACCTGGCCGGTGATGCAGACGATGGGCGAGGAGTCCATCATGGCGGTGGCGATGCCGGTGACCATGTTGGTCGCGCCGGGGCCGGAGGTGGCGATGGCCGTCCCCACCCGACCGCTGGCGCGCGCGTAGCCATCGGCCATGTGCGTTGCGCCCTGCTCGTGGCGGACGAGTACGTGATGGATCTGTGGGTACTTCGTCATCGCGTCGTAGGTCGGCAGGATCGCTCCGCCGGGGTAGCCGAAGATGACGTTCACACCCTCGCGCACCAGACATTCCCAAACGATTTCGGCGCCGGTCAGTTTCATGGTCTTCTCCATCTTTCAAACGTTCTACTTTCCACTTTCTACTTTCTAGAAAGTAGAGAGTAGTGAAGTAGGCTTTGCTGCATCAGCATCTCCAAAGATAGCCGGCCATAGGCCACTTCCATCAACGCCTTGCCGTCTCCACCTTCGGTTGCCGAATACTCATTCATCCGCTCACGCAATACGCAATACGTTACGTACGTATTACGTAATCTGCTCATGCCGTCACCGCGCCTACCGATGCCGACAACACACTGTTGGCATACTTCGCCATGACGCCGGTCTTGTAACGCGGCGGGGGCGGCTGCCAGGCCGCTTTGCGTCGGGCCAGCTCATCAGGCGCGATGGTCACGTTAATCACGCGTGCGTCCACATCAATCTCAATCGGGTCGCCTTCCTGCACGAAGGCGATCATGCCACCACGCGCGGCCTCCGGGGCGATGTGCCCGGCAGAGATGCCGCGCGTTGCGCCGGAGAAGCGGCCATCGGTGAGCAGGGCTACGCTCTCGCTCAGGCCTGCGCCCGCGATCGCCGCCGTCACGCCGAGCATCTCGCGCATGCCCGGCCCGCCCTTGGGGCCTTCGTAGCGAATCACCACCACGTCACCGGCACGGATGCGACCCTCGGTCACCGCCTGCATCGCGTCTTCCTCGCGGTCGAACACACGGGCCGGGCCGCTGAAGCGTCTGACGTTATTGGCGGCCATCTTCATCACACAGCCCTCTTCGGCCAGGTTGCCGTGCAAGATGACAAGGCCGCCGTTCGGCTTGAGGGGTTTATCAAGCGGATAAACGACCTGTTGGCCGGGCGTCTCCCGCGCCTCAGCACAGGCAGCGGCAATGGTCTGGCCGGTGACGGTGAGACAGTCGCCGTGCAGGTGACCGCCGTCGAGCAGGCGTTTCATCACCAGCGGGATGCCGCCGGCAGCGTGCAGATCGGCGGCGGCAAATTTGCCACCCGGCTTTAGGTCACAGATGAGGGGTGTGCGCGCGCTGATCCGATCAAAGTCGTCAATATGCAACTCGACGCCGGCTTCCCTGGCCAGTGCCAACAGGTGCAGCACAGCATTCGTCGAGCCGCCGGTAGCGGCGACGGAGACTATCGCGTTTTCAAAGGCTTTGCGGGTGAGGATGCGGGAGGGGCGGAGGTCGTTCTGCAGGAGGTTCATTACCAGGCGGCCACACTCGTAAGCTACGTGGTCTTTCTCTTCGGCCATTGCGGGTATGGAGTTATAGCCGATGGGCGATAGGCCGATGAACTCCATGAGGGTGGACATGGTGTTGGCCGTGAACTGTCCGCCACAGGCACCTGCGCCCGGACAGGCGTGGTTCTCAATAGCCTCAAACTGTGCCCGAGTGATTCGACCCGCCGCGTATGCGCCCACTGCTTCGAATACGTCCTGGATGGTCAGGTCGCGGCCTTCGACGTGGCCGGGGGCAATGGAGCCGCCGTACAACACCAGGCTGGGGATGTCCAGCCGCGCCATCGCCATCAGCGCGCCGGGGTTGGTCTTATCGCAACCGGTCAGGCAGACCAATGCATCGAAGTGGTTGCCGCGCGCCACCAGCTCAATCGAGTCGGCAATTACTTCGCGGCTGACAAGCGATGTCTTCATGCCTTCCGCGCCCATACTGATCCCGTCGGAGATGGAGACGGTGTTAAACTCCAGCGGTGTGCCGCCTGCGGCGCGGATGCCCTCTTTCACTTTAGCTGCCAGCCGCCGCAGATGAAAGTTACACGGGCCGATCTCAATCCAGGTGTTAGCCACACCGACCAGAGGCCGGCGCAGGTCTTCGTCGGTGAAGCCCACAGCCTTGAACATAGCCCGCGCCGGCGCGCGGTTAGGTCCTTCGGTGATGGCACGACTGTTGCGTCTCAGGTCGGTCAAAGAGTCCTCCAGAAACGAAAGGAGCCGCCCCTTGGGTTTGGGCGGCTCCTGTGTGAGCGTATGCTGTGCGATGTGTGTGACCTACCTACGCCTGACCATCACCGTCGCCAGCCCAAACCGGAAAAGGTCCTCAATGAGGACCACAATAAGGATGAGGCTAATCAGGACGACCGTGAATGTCATGGCGTAAAAAAATATAGCCGGTCATAGCAAAGTTGTCATTAGGCCGATTGCCCAAAACTGCCGGGTCAAAAGTGCCTTGTTTGCACGAAGATACGCTATATGCGCTCAAGCAGACAAGAACCCCAGATTAAGTTTCCTTAAATATGAGCGCTGCCGTGCACGCTCCCTGTCCGGCCGGACACACGGCATCGCTGAGGCGCGGCGGCGGCTATTTTGCCCGTTTCGCGCCGGAGAAGTCAGCGTGACCCAACGGGCGGGTTCTGGTCTTAGCCGGCAGTTAGCTTCTCAGTTAGCGGGGCGTCCTCAGGCGAACTTCCAGGTCGTCCCGTCCCGGCCATCTTCCAGGACTACACCGAGGAGTTTCATCTGGTCGCGGATTCGGTCTGCGGTGGCGAAGTCTTTGCGGGCGCGAGCCTCGGCGCGCAGCGCGATCAGCAGGCGGATCAACCCGGCTTCACGCTCGGCATTTGCGCCGTTGGCGGAGGCTCTCTCCGGCAAGATGCCGAGCACCTGTCCGGCCAGTTCGCCATATAGAGCCGCCAACGCTTCCAAGGCCCCACGCCCGGCGGGTGGCTCGGCAGCGAGGAGTATGTTCGCCAACTTGGCCAGGTCGAAGAGCACCGAAACGGCGACCGGGATGTTGAAGTCGTCGTTCATCGCTTCGATGAAGCGGTGCTTAATGTCGGCCAGGGCGGGGGCGACGTCATCCGCGCCGCCCTCGGGCAGAGCCGGCGAGCGCAGGCGTTCGCGCACCACCAGCGCCGGGCCAATGGCGCGCTCCCAGCCTCGCGTCGCCGCCTCCAGCGCCTGTTCTGAAAAGTCAATCGGGCTGCGGTAGTGAGCCGAGTAAGTGAAGAAGCGGATGGCCTCGGGCCGCCAGCGCCGGAGCGCATCTTTGATGGTGAGCACGTTGCCCAGGCTCTTGCTCATCTTCACACCGTTCAGAGTCAGCGAGCCGCCCAACACCCAATATTTGGCGAACGGCTTTCCGGTGGCCGCCTCGCTCTGGGCGATTTCACACTCGTTGT
>JAVQXV010000453.1:0-1061 GCA_033577755.1 Anaerolineales bacterium | reverse complement strand
AGCCCTACCTAGCCGAGGCCATCCAGCTCAGTTACGAAAACGCGCTCGATTTGATTGGTCAGGAAACACCCCTTGACCCTGAAACCTTGCCCCAATCCTGTCCCTTTTCTCAAGAGCAAATCTTGGAAGAAGTTTTACAGCTATAGAACCGCTTGTGGTTGTAGCAGCAAGGCTTATACGAGGACAACAACCTCAATCAGCTCTCCCCAGGGGCAAGACAAGACAATCTTAAAAATACCTAGAGATTTTGCAGGCCCGCGGAAACGGCTGTGCTACAACCGGTATTGCCGGGACAGGTACGGGGTGACAAGCGATGGGACGGATACCGACTTCTATCTGGACGCTGACGGTCGGGGTTCTGGTCACGGTCATTGCTGTATGGGTGGGGAATCACGTCTCCTTTTTTCCAGAACAGGCTTCGCTGCAAGCGCCCCTAGTGGATAACTTCTTCAAGCTGATGTTGATGATTGCAACGGCGCTCTTTCTGCTGGTGGCAGGCACGATTATCTTCTTTGCCATTCAATTCCGGCAACGGCCCGGCGATGAAGGAGATGGGGTGCCACTGGAGGGAGATTTCGCGCTAGAAGCCTACTGGACATTGATTCCGGCGGTCATCGTGATCGTCCTCGGTGTGTATAGTGTGCAGGTCTTTACGGAAATGGGCGGATTTGCTGTGGGCGGCGCGGGCGGAAATCACCTGCTGATGGGGCATCACCACCATCATCCGGCAGGTACGAGCCAATTGGTTAGCCATGAGATGGCAAATCCAGCATCCGAATCTAAGGCCAAGTATGGATTTGGAGGCAGCGGCGAACCGGATGTGACCGTGACTGTAACGGGGATGCAATACGCGTGGATTTTCAATTACCCAGAGGGTATTACATCAGGGGAACTTCACATCCCCGTGAATAAAAACATTCAACTGAATATCAAATCAGCGGATGTGATTCACTCGTTTTGGGTGCCCCAATTCCGCTTGAAACAGGATGCCATTCCCGGTCAAAACACAGAACTTCGGTTTACGGCAACCAAGGTAGGAGAATATCCAGTAATTTGTGCGG
>JAVQXV010000121.1:0-9399 GCA_033577755.1 Anaerolineales bacterium | reverse complement strand
CAGACTTGCTCAAATAATTCACCAGTTTTGCCTTGCACCAATAGCGTTCCTGTCTTGAACTGTGATGCAAGGGCTTTGTCGACTCCCCATCGGATTTCTGCACGATAAAACTGATGCGGGTCGGGCGTCGGCTCCTGAATTTGCCCGCCAAAATCTGCAAGCAACTTTTTCACTCGCTCGATTTTATCTTGTGCCACATAGAACCGAGCCGTGCGCCCGCTAGCCGACGACATGGGAACGGGAACTTTCGCGGAGTCTTCTAGGGTAATAGAAGGCGATATCGAGGTGGAGTTAGCGACGTTTTGCCACCAGATTCGTATGGCGCTTTGCAATGCCCCAGCTTTGCCTTGTATCAAAGCGTTTCCAGTTGAGTAGAACTTGACGGGAATCTTGTCCTTTCCATCTGTTACACGTAATTCATAACCCGATTGAATTTCGCCTTCCGCTACAATTGTCCAACCCTTTGCGTGGACCCATTCACGGAATGCTTTGACGTTTCTTTCTATGACTGTATCGCCTGTCATTTTGATCACCCTTTAGGTAATTTGCGACTATCGGAGTCGATCCGCTTGATCTTGATAGCCTTTGGGCCTTTATCCCCAACGGCCTCTTCATACTCGACTCGAATACCAACTTCTATCTTCTCGTCGCGTCGAAAGTCCCTAAAGTGAAAGAATATCTGCTCGCCATTATCGCCTTGTATGAATCCAAACCCTCTGTCCTCAAGGTACTTCACCACTTTTCCGCTCTGACGTGTATTAGTTGGCTGCGGCACGGTTGCAGCTTCAGGGTGTTCTGACAAGATAGCGTCAATGGCTTTCTGCGCTTCGGGGAAAGGCACGTTGTGATTTTTCTTCCTAAGGCGGACTGCTTCACGGAGTTCGCGCACGGCTAATCCCCATTCGCTGGTTTTCTGATAGCACAGCCCCAAGTAGTAGTGACCGTAATGGCTTCGGCTATCTTTTTGCAAAGCCTGTTTGAGGGTTGTAATGGCTCGTTGATAGTCTCCCTTCTTAAGCTGCAATTCCCCAAGATTTCTCAAAACATAACCCTTACGCTGCCCGGGCGGGATACGCTGATAGATTTTCTCCGCTTCTTCAAACTGCTTAAGTTGTGCTAGTGCTTGTCCCCATCGGTCAAGCACATAGTCTTGGTTAGGCTGTAGGCGATCTGACTCTTGAAATGCGGCTATGGCTTGCTCAGCTTGCCCATTCTCTAACAAGGCCTTTCCTAAAAGGTAGTGAGCATTGTGATTTTGCGGATCGAGGCTTATCGCTTCGCCAAGTAAACGGATGGCCCCTTCAAGTGCACCTTCAATCTTGCGCGGATTTTCAATCGAAACCTCCGCTTGATGATAGGCCGCCTTCGCGCAGTTCTTCCTGTCCTTTTCTTTGATTGGGCCTTCGGGGAGGGCGTGCCAAAGTGTGCGGCAACGCTCGAAAGCCTGCAATGCTTCGCCTACTTGCCCTAGTTTAAAATGAGAATATCCCTTCCGATAGAGCACTACTATATAGTCAGGGTTTAGACCGAGCGACTTTTCGTACCATTTTATGGCTTCGCGCCATTGCTCCTGCTCATGGTATTGATAACCAATCATGTAGGGCCATTTTGCACTTTGGGGCTGACTTTGGGCTAACTCTTGAAAAACATCTATTGCCCGTTTGTACTGTTTAGCGAGCGATAGACACCAGCCTAACTGTTCTTTCGCTGGCTGATTGTTGGGCATCTCTTGTAACACCTTACTATACATTTCAACGGCTTGCGCCCATTGCTTTTCCTGTTCGGCTTGCTTTGCTTGGGCAAGAAGTTGCTGGATACTCATGGAACGTCTCTGTTTGCGATAATGAGAGTCTAGATTTCAACGATCCGCACAACAAGGTTTAGACTGCTACAGATCCTCCAGCCGCCTCCACCGCCCGCCGCACCCGCACGCCGGCCATGGCGCGGCGGTACTCGGCGCTGCCGCGATAGTCGGCGACCGGGTCGGCGGTGGCTTCACGCCGAAGTTGAAAAGCGTTGGCGGATTGTCTTGAGCGTTTCATTCTCGGCCTGCTGGACATGGTACAGGTCCCAGCGCAATTGCAGGTTCATCCAGAAATCCGCGGACGTCCCGAAGAATTTCGCCAGCCGCAGCGCCGTGCTGGGCGTCACACTGCGCCGGCGATTGACAATTTCGTTGATGCGCTGGTAAGGCACATGAATCGCGTCGGCCAGTTCCCGCTGGGTCATTCCAAGAGGCATCAGGAACTCTTCGAGCAGCATTTCGCCGGGATGGGTGGGAACCCGCCGAGTGGGAATACGAATCATCTGTTTACCTCCTAAGCAACCTCAGTGATAGTCAACAATCTCGACTTGAGTGGGGTCACCTTCTGACCACACAAAGCAAATCCTGTATTGGTCGTTAATTCGGATACTGTGTTGGCCTTTGCGGTCTCCAGTCAAGGCTTCCAGGCGATTGCCCGGCGGGACGCGCAATTCAGAGAGCGCCGTCACAGAATCTAGCTGATCAAGTTTGCGGGCCACAACTTTCCACAGCGATTGAGGGCAGGATTGGCGAGCGGCCCGTGTGTTCTCGCCATTGAAAATGTCTTCCGTGCCCTTGTCTTTGAAAGATACAATCACCGCCGCATGATAGCATGGGAGCCATGCTTTGACTAAGGCGCGAGATGGCTGATGGCTGCGATGTGCTACTCAGTCGGGTAAGGCAAGCGCCGCCTCCACTGCCCGCCGCACCAGCACGCCGGCCATGGCGCAGCGGTACTCAACGCTGCCGCGATAGTCCGTGACTGGGTTGGCGGTGGCCACGACGGCGAGAGCGGGACGTGCGCCAGCGCCAAAATCTATCTCGCGCTCACCAGATAATTTGCACGACATATTTGGCAATGTTTGCGTCTGCACTGACCAATACCGCTTCTTTAACAGCTGCTTGCCGGTTGCTTTTGAAGAATCCGCTCATCACCGACTACGCCGTAGCAGCAAAAGGCTTGGGATACGGCAATAGTTGAAGCCCTGTGACAAACCGATAGTCACGTTGGTTCTTCGTCACAAAGGGCTCGTTTAGCGAGAGAGCCGTAGCCGTGATCAGGCTGTCTGCTATCAACAGACCATGACTCAGCCGATAACGCCGGAGAAGGTCTACAGCTATTTTGGAAATCTGCTCGTTCAACTGGATGACCTGAAAACGGTTTAGAAAACGCTCAAGAGCGCGGAGTTCGGCCTTGTTTTGGCAACCAACAATAAGTTCCATCTGGGTCACTACGCTAATCACAAGGGAAGACTCCTGCTCGATCTCTTGCAGACAAGTAACCGCGTCACTGATACCACGCCCCGCGTCAATCAATATGTCGGTATCCACGATAACCATGTCCGCTACAGCCTTCCCCATTCGCTTGCCCGCAAGTTCCGGACCCAGGCAGTGCTGTCGCGCAAGTCTTTGCGGTCACGCCACATCCCTATAAAGGTTTCTTGGGCTAACTTTGTTGGTTTGGCTTTTTTGCGAGGGCGCAACGGCACGTACCGCGTTTGCAAGAAGGCGATAAAGTCAATGACTTGCTGTTGAGCTTCTGGGGGAAGTTTGGAGAAATGTTGCCAAACTGTCTTTTGGTTCATCGGTCACCTCATGCCATTCATGAGAGAGTGTAGATCGTCAATTGCGAAAATACAATGAGAAAGGGCAGGCCAACAAGGTTCAGGCGGCTACAGCTCCTCCAACCGCCTCCACCGCTCGCCGCACCAGCACACCGGCCATGGCGCGGCGGTACTCAACGCTGCCGCGATAGTCGGCGACCGGGTCGGCGGTGGCCACGGCGGCGAGAGCAGGACGTTCGCCAGCGCCAAAATCTATCTCGCGCTCACCAAACAAGCGGCGAAAGCTTGGCAGGTTCGCTGTCTCACCAGATAAACGTATGGGTGTCTAATATTCATGTATTCCCTGTCCAGAATTCTTCGGATAGAGGCTCATCAAAGTCGGGACTCGTCCAAATTGTCCCTGCATGCAAACCTGCCACACGAGCGGACACAGGCACAAGGCGAGCAACAGGTGTCGTGCCATCTGTAAGGATCCATTCGACTCCTGAAGCGATTTGGGAGAGCAACTCTTGCAAGCGTGCTTGAGCTTCTTTCACATCAATCTGTTTGGTCAACATGAGAAGTTCTCCTTATGAACATCAACTGGTTAGCAAGTATGTTGCGTTGGCCAACAAGGTTCAGGCAGCTATAGCTCCTCCAACCGCCTCCACCACCCGCCGCACCAGCTTGCCAGTGCATGGTGTATGCGTATTCGGCGGTCATGCTCCTCCAACCGCCTCCACCGCCCGCCTTACCAGCACGCCGGCCATGGCGCGGCGATACTCAACGCTGCCGCGATAGTCGGAGACCGGGTCGGCGGTGGCTTCACACCGAAGTCGAAAAGCGTTGGCGGATTGTCTTGAGCGTTTCATTCTCGGCCTGCTGCACATGGTACAGGTCCCAGCGCAATTGCAGGTTCATCCAGAAATCCGCCGACGTCCCGAAGCATTTCGCCAGCCGCAGCGCCGTGCTGGGCGTCACACTGCGCCGGCTGACGGCTTGCGCTTCCTGCGCGGCGCAGGGCAGGGTTGCGTTGGCGGTGCTGCGGAGATATCACGGCCTGCTCAAAAAATCAACCAGCAACCGGGTGTACTCTTGCGCACGATTGAGATAGGGAAAATGCCCGGCGCCGGAAAAGGTATGCACAGTAGCATTTTGATAAGTGGATTTCAATTGTTCCCGCAACGTCAATTCCACCAAAGGATCATTGTCCGACTCAATAATCATCACAGGCATCGTTGGGGTGGGCGCTGTAAACTTTTCGATCACGCAGTAGTAACGCCCAACCAGTTGGGCCTTGCTCACCCGCCCATAGCCGATCTCATTCAGGAAAGCCAGAGTCAACTCATCATTGCCCGAAGTCGGGTAAATGGTTTGCCGAAAATTGCCCCGAAACACAGACAACACCAGCCACTCAGGCAGATAAGGGAGTATCGTCCCTAATGTGCGATTCCTTTCAGCAATCAGGTCATTCGGCGGAAAAGTGTTTGACAAGACGGCGCGCCGAATTTCCTCCGGGCGTCTGGCGATCAGATATTGGGCGAAGTAGCCGCCCAAGGAGGTGCCCACAACATTGAAATCCCTTACCCCTTCTTTTTCCAGAATAGCCAAAACGCCCTTTTCCAATTCCTCAAGGGTTCGGACAGGTGGGTAGGTGACAGAGATCAGGCGGTATGAACCCTTGAGCGCATCAATCTGTTGCCACCAGATGTCATAAGCCCCGGTCATGCCATGCAGGAAGAGAATGGTTTCCTGACCTTGTCCGACGGCAATATATTCCCAGGTTGCGCCATCCACTTGAAGTTGCCGAAGCGGATTCGCCTGGCGAAAAGATCGGAGCGAGTTAGTGATGGCGGGATCAACCTCAGTGTACAAGTCGTCAAATGGGACACGGGGGGTTGGCCAAAGGTAAAGAATGCTTAGCCCTATAAGAACGAGTAAGGGAACAATCCACCTGAGTTTTAAGCGCATCCGGCACTCTCCTGGCAGCGAAGCCACCCACGAGGATTTAGACTGCTACAGCCCTTCCAACCGCCTCCACCGCCCGCCTTACCAGCACGCCGGCCATGGCGCGGCGGTACTCGGCGCTGCCGCGATAGTCGGCGACCGGGTCGGCGGTGGCCACGGCAGCCTCTGCCGCATGCTGCAGGACGTTGGCGGTCGGAGCCTGCCCTTCCAGCACCGCCTCTACCTCGGCGAAGCGGCGCGGCTGCGGGCACGCACCCGCCAGCGCCACGCGCACCTCACGGCACACGCCCTCATGCAGGGTCAGGCTCACCGCCGCGGCCACAATCGCCTCGTCGCGCGGTGTGCGGGCGATGCGCTCAAGGGCGGCGCGGATGCCGGGCCGGCGCGGCAGAGTCAGCTCGGCCAGCGGCGAGTTCGTAGTTGTCGCGGCGTCCAGAACCAGCAGGGCCAGCCGCACCTCCGGCGGGCCGTCGGTGGCGCGCCGGGCCGCGCCGATGGTGGCGATGTGGCGCAGGCCCAGATGCGCAACCAGCTGCGCGGCCCGGGCCAGCAGGCCGCCCGCGTGCGCGCGAATCACCTCGGACTCGACCAGCGACTGCAAGGGCGTCAGCGGCCCAATTCGGATGGCGTCTTCGTCGGCGCGGATGTAGTCGAGGCCGAGCCGGCTCAGGTCAACTACCGACTCGGCCTCGGCATAAGGGTCGAGCGGCACGCGCGGGCCGAGTTCGAGCGGGAGGGTTCCGGGCTGTTGCAACAGCGCGGCGGCCTCGGCGGGCGTGGTGGGGCGGTGAATTTGCCGAGGGAAAGGCATGTTGTCACTCCGATAAGGGCACCCAGGTGACGGTCATCGGCGTTCGAGCGCCGGAGTTTTCCAGAAGTCTGCGCCGGTGACCGCCAGCTCGGTGTGGCGCATGTTGAACTGATTATAATCCGGCACAATGGCAAAAACGCTGGGCCAACGCAAAAAGTACCTCCCGCGCAACCCGGCCAAATACATGCGGCTGGTTGCCCGGCCACGTTTTGTCTGCGCCGGCTGTGGGCGCGCCGCGCGCAAGAAGAAGCATCTGTGCCGGGCGATCGCCATACTAGAGGCATCATGCGAGTAAAACCAGAGCAACGGCGCATGAAAGTTGTCATACCCGGTGGAAGTGGACAGGTTGGCACGATCCTGGCGCGCTCATTTCATCGGGCCGGACACGAAGTCGTCACGCTTAGCCGGAAGCCCGGTCACGCACCCTGGCGTGTTGTTGTCTGGGACGCTGAAACTCAGGGCGCATGGGCGGCGGAACTAGACGGAGCAGATGTCGTGATCAACTTGGCGGGTCGGAGCGTCAACTGCAGATATACGCCTGCCAATCGCAAGCTGATTCTCGAGTCGCGCATTAAGTCAACTCAGGCGGTGGGTGAAGCCATCCGCCAGGCCGCCCGACCGCCGCGCGTGTGGTTACAGGCCAGCACTGCCACCATCTACGCTCATCGCTACGACGCTCCCAACGACGAAGCGACCGGTATCCTCGGCGGCAACGAGCCAGACGCACCGAAGAGTTGGCGTTTCAGCATCGAAGTTGCCGCCGCCTGGGAGCGCGCCGCCCAACAAGCCCTCAACCCCAATACTCGCCAGGTTCTGCTTCGCTCAGCCATGATTATGAGTCCGGATCGAGGCGGCATCTTCGACGTTTTGTTGCGCCTGGTCCGTTTCGGCCTTGGCGGTCAGGCTGGCGATGGCCGGCAGTACGTCTCGTGGATTCACGATAATGACTTTGTCCGAGCCATCCTGTGGCTGATTGAGCACGACGATCTGTCCGGGCCGGTTAACCTGGCCGCACCTAACCCGCTACCCAATGCCGAGTTCATGCGTTTGCTACGCGCGGCCTGGGGCACACCGTTCGGACTACCGGCAAGCCGGTGGATGCTCGAGATCGGTGCAATCTTCATGCAAACGGAAACTGAGCTTATTCTCAAAAGCCGGCGTGTGATACCTAGACGCCTCCAGGAATCCGGATTCACGTTCCATTTTCCCACGTGGGACAACGCCGCCCGCGACCTATGCGCCCGCTGGCGAAATCCAACGACTATGCCTATGGACGTCTGAGAAACACCCCCCGCCCCTCTCGCCCGACAAACACCTCATCACGCACGATGACCTCGCCGCGGCTGATGACGGTGCGCGGCCAGCCCCTCACCTGTATCCCCTCGTATGGCGTGTAGTCACAGTTTTGGTGCAGCCGCTCCGCCGAGATGGTCACCACACGCTGCGGGTCGAACAGCACCAGGTCGGCGTCCGCGCCGACGACCAGCGACCCTTTACGCGGATATAGCCCGTAGCGTTTAGCCGCCGCCGTGCTGCTCAGGTTGACGAACTCGTTGACCGTCAGCCGGCCCGCGTTGACGCCGAAATGATAGAGCAACGGCACGCGCGTCTCGATGCCCGGCACGCCGCCGGGGATGCGGTTGAACGGCGGCAGGCCCTCGCTCCAGGGCGGCTCCGGCGGGTTCTGAATCACGCCGGAGGGCAGACGGCGGAACTCCGGCGTGCGCCGCTCGCCGCGCTTCTGCGCCAGCGTGAACGGGCAGTGGTCAGTTACCACGAAGTCCAGGCTGCCGTCGCGCAGGCCGGCCCACATCGCCTCGGTATCCGCCGCAGAGCGCAACGGCGGGGCCATGCTGTACTTCGCCGGCTCGAAGCCGGGCTGGTCATAGAGTGCCTCCGTCAGCAACAGGTGCTGCGTGCAGACCTCGCCCGTGACGGAATTCGATTGGCGGAAGCGGCGGATGGCGTCCAGCCCCGCGGCGGCGGTGACGTGGACGATATGAATCGGCACGTTGTAGAGCTGCGCGTAGCTCAGGATGCGCTCGGTGGCCTCCGCCTCGCCGAGCGCCGGACGCGTGTGCGGGTGCCAGCGCGGCTCCACGTGCCCCTGCGCCAGCTGCCGCTCGACCAGATGCATGATGAGCATGTGGTTCTCGGCGTGGACGATGGCCAGGCCGCCGTGCTCGCGCAGCGCCTCCATGGCCAGCAGCATCTCCGAGTCGGTCAGGCGAATGCCGTCGTAGGCCATGTAGATTTTGAAGCTGGTCAGGCCGGCGTCGAGCGTGGGGCGTACTTCGGCCAGGCTGCGCGCGTCGGCGCGGTTGAAGGCCATGTGAAAGCTGAAGTCAATCACCGCCTGCGCCTGAGCCTGCGCCAGACGTTTTTCCAGCGCCTCCATCCAGGTCTCCTCAGGCCGCGCCTCGACGAAGTCAATCACCGTCGTCGTGCCGCCGCAGGCTGCCGCGATGGTGCCGGTCAGCCAGTCATCGGAGGAGACAACGCGGTTGGGGCCTTGCGGATATTGCAGGTGGACGTGTGGATCCACGCCGCCGGGAAAGACGAGCAGGCCGGTCGCGTCGAGCGTTTCGGCGGCGGGCGGCAGGTCGTGGCCGATGGCGGCGATGCGGCCCTCGCGGATGAGAAGGTCGGCGGTGAAGGTGTCACCGGCGGTGACGAGCGTGCCGTTGCGGATGAGGAGCGATGGTTCCATCTTCAGGCAGAAACGCAGAGGACGTTGTGCCTCTGCGTCTCTGTATCAATGGCGTTTTGACGAAGCGGCTGCTTTGAGCGCCTGCAACACGCGGTCGGGTGTGTACGGGAACGAGTCAATCCACACACCGGTCGCGTCGTGGATGGCGGCGGCGACGGCGGGCGCCAGCGGCAGATAAGGCATCTCCGCCATACCGCGCACGCCCCACGGCCCGTTCGGCTCGGCGTATTCCAGGATGACGGACTTCACCCGCTCCGGCACATCGAGCACGGTCGGGATCAAGTAAGTCGAGAGGTGCGGCGTGAGCACATAGCCGTCGCGCATGATGAAGTTTTCGTAGATG
>JAVQXV010000452.1:0-1067 GCA_033577755.1 Anaerolineales bacterium | reverse complement strand
TGCTATCCACCCGTCACGGGACGTTGCCGCTGCCCGCTTTTCTGCCGGACGCCACCTTCGGCACGGTGCGCGCCGTCGATGCCGGCGATGTGCGCGCCGCCGGGGTGCGTGCGCTGGTGATGAATACGTTCCACCTCATGCAGAAGCCAGGTTCGTCGACCATTCAGGCACTCGGCGGGCTGCACGCCATGACCGGCTGGGACGGTCCGATCATGACCGACTCGGGCGGCTTTCAGGCGTACTCGCTCATTCGCCAGAACCCGAAGCAGGGGCGGATCACCGATCAGGGGATCATCTTTCAGCCGGAAGGCGCCGGGCGCAAATTTCAATTGACGCCGGAGAAGTGCATTCAACTGCAACTGGCATACGGCGCCGATATCGTCGTCTGTCTCGACGACTGTACGCACGTCGACGATCCACCCGCCGAGCAGCGCGCCTCGGTGCGGCGCACGATTCGCTGGGCAGCGCGCTGCAAACAGGAGTTCGAGCGTCAACTGGAGATGCGCCGCCTTGGTGACGAGCGACCGCTGCTGTTCGCCGTAGTGCAGGGGGGCGGCATTCCCGAACTGCGGCGCGAATGCGCTGAGGCGCTGCTCGAGATCGGGTTCGACGGGTATGGGTACGGCGGTTGGCCCCTCGATGCGCAGGGCAGCCTGCTGACCGACATGCTGGCGCTCACCCGTGAACTGATCCCGCCGCATCTGCCGCTGCACGCGCTCGGCGTCGGCCATCCCGAGTACGTGGCGACGTGTGTGCGTATGGGGTATCGGCTGTTTGACAGCGCCCTGCCGACGCGCGACGCGCGCAACGGTCGGCTCTACGCCTTCGCCGCCGATCCGCGCGACCCGGCGTTTCGCCTGGTCGGTCGCTGGTTCCACGCCATTTATGTGGAGGACGACCGGTACATCAAATCCGACGCGCCGATCTCGCCCGGCTGCGACTGTTACACCTGCACCCGCTACTCCCTCGGCTATCTGCACCATCTGCAGGCCATCGGCGAGACCCTCTTCTACCGCCTGGCGACGATCCACAACCTCCGGTTTATGAGCGTGCTGATGGGGTTGCTG
>JAVQXV010000120.1:0-9474 GCA_033577755.1 Anaerolineales bacterium | reverse complement strand
ACGGCCCGGCACAGGCGCTTTCCAACTTCGTCCTGCAGTCGGAAATCGCCATGCGCCTCTTCGAAAAAGACCCAGCCCTAGCCCGCGCCGAGCTGGCCAACATGAAGGCCGCCGCCACCTCCACCCTTCAGAAAATCCGTGATTTTATCTTCGACCTGCGGCCCATGATGCTGGACGACCTGGGCCTGGTGCCGACCGTCAAGCGCTATGTGGATGCCTTCAAGGACAAGAGCGGCATCCCCACGGCGCTGATGATTACCGGGACAGAGCGCCGCCTCGAGTCCGTCCGTGAAGTGATGATTTTTCGGGGATTGCAGGAATTGTTGAGCAATGTCCGCAATCACGCCCAGGCAACCGAGGTGCGCGTGACACTGGATATTGATGACGTCCGGGTACGGGCCGTTGTGGAAGACAACGGCAAAGGCTTTAACCCGGAAACCCTGGCCGATAGCAAGCAGAAGACCATCGGGCTGTCGGCGCTCAAGGAGCGCATTGAGCTGCTGGGTGGCGCCTTGGAGATAGATAGCCAGCCGGGCCAGGGCACGCGCGTTGTCATGGATATCCCCATCGGTGAGCCGATCTGAAGCCGTTCGGTACCTGCAGCTTTACGCGCCCCAGCCCTGATTTGCGTTTTGCGCGGATGAAAGTAAGATACGCCGCCGTCAGGCTTTAGCCGGCAGCACCGTTTGCGTTGCCTGCGGCCGTTTTGTTCATGAGGAGGTTCTAGATGCAGCGAGGTCGCTTGCTTATCATCGTGGCGCTCATACTCATAATCTTGAGCGTATGCGGTGTCTTCGTGTTGCTTAACCTGAATCAGGCAGCCCCGCCCGGCAACGGTCAGACACCGACCGGCCCGGAAGTCATCGAGGTCACGCAGCCGCCACCTGCCAGGCTTGAACTGATCGGCACCGGCCAGAACCTGAGCCGCGGCCAGGTCATTCCTACCGAGGCAATTATTGTTATGCCCTGGCCTGCCGACATGGCGCCGCCCTCGGCGCTGACCGACCCCAATCAGGTTGTCGGGCGGCTGGCGCGTTACGATATCCCGCGCAATTCGCTGCTCCTTTCCACCATGCTGGTAGTCTCCCCTACCCAGGTATCGCGCTTTGGCTCAGATGCAGCGTTGCTCATCCCGCCCGGTTTTACGGCCATCTCCATCCCCTATGACCGCAAAAGCGGTGTCGCTTTTGGTATCCGCGATGGCGACTATGTGAACGTCATCGTCTCCTGGGCGCTGGTGGACATTGACGAAGAATTCCAGACCGTGCTTCCCAACCTGACGGCCGGCGTGTTGCCTGCAGAAGCGCCGGTGCCCGGCCCGGAAGGCTCCGGCATTACCCAAGCCAGCATTGTCGCCGCCGTCACCGGAGCCGGCCCGGGGAACTTGCAGGGTCGCGTGGAAACCGACCCGGTACTCAATCAACCGTTTTATGTCGTGCCATCCGAGCCACAGCGCGCCCGCCTTGTCTCTCAAAGCATCATCCAGAATGCTCTTGTGTTGCGCGTCGGTGACTTTGGCCCGATTGCACCGGTATTCGCCGAGCCGACGCCGACCCCTGCGCCGCCCGACCCGAACGCCACGCCAACGCCGCCGCCCCCGCCAACCCCCACCCCGCCACCGCCCGACCTGATTACCCTTGTGGTCAGCCCGCAAGATGCGCTCGTGCTAAACTACGTCATGCGAATGATGGAGCGTTACCCGGACGCCATAAAGATTACCTTGACCCTGCGCCCGCCCGGCGACCAGACGATAGCAGAGACGCAAAGTGTGACAATGCAGTACATGTTCGAGCGTTTCAACATCTCGCTGCCCGCGAAGCTAAACTATGGCCTAGATACCAGGCCGTTGCCGTCGGTACCTGCAGCTGCGCCCACAACGCCCTAATCACGGGGCGCGGCTGCGAGCAGCCGGAGCTGTTCCTAGAGGGACGACGCGGGCTCATCCCTCTATAGTTCGCTCGGGCATGAAGGCCAACGTTCTCTGAGCGTATGCTGAGGGCCTTGATATGACACCTGATGACAAAACGCGCGTTTTGATTGTGGATGACATCGCCGAGACGCGTGAGAATATTCGTAAGCTGTTGCAGTTCGAGCCGGACATTGAGGTGGTGGCCGTCGCACGCACCGGTCGAGAGGCCGTGCAGCTGGCCAAGGAGACAAAACCCAACGTCATCCTGATGGACATTAACATGCCGGATATGGACGGCATCACGGCCACGCGCCTAATTGTCCGAGACGTGCCCACCACGCAGATTGTCATGGTCTCCGTCCAGCAGGACACCGATTACCTGCGGCAGGCCATGCTTGCGGGCGCGCGCGATTTTCTCTCCAAACCGCCTTCCGCCGACGAGCTCATCAACACCGTCCGCCGGCTGGGCGAGATCAGCCGGGAAAACGAACGCAAGCTCAGCGCTGCCACAATAGAAATCGGGCCGGTGAGCGGCCCGCGCAAAGCCGGCTTAGACGGAAAGATCCTTGCCTTCTTCAGCCCGAAGGGCGGCTCCGGCTGTACCACCCTGGCCACAAACCTGGCGATTGCTCTGCAAAGTGATGACACGAAGGTGGTGTTGGTGGATGCCAACGTCCAGTTCGGCACCATTCACGTCTTCCTCGGACTGAAGAGCAAATACACAATCGTAGACCTGGTTCGACAAGGCGAGGAACTAGATGAAGCCTTTCTGCAGAGCGTTCTGGCCGTACATCCCTCAGGCGTCAAGGTTGTCCTCGGGGCGGCCAAGCCGGAGGATGCCGAGCTGGTTTTGGCTCCACCGCTCAAAAAGCTGCTTGAGGACCTAAGGCGGCTGTTTCATTTTGTTATTGTGGATACCGCTTCCGTGCTACGCGAACAAGAGCTGGCGGTGTTGGACGTGGCCGACCGCATCTTGCTGGTGGGCACGCCCGAAATTCCCTCGCTGGCTAACGTCAAAAAGTTCTTCGATCTTGGCGAAAAGCTGGAGTATCCGCAAAACAAAATCATGCTGGTGCTCAACCGCATGGACAAACGCTGGGGGATTTCGGTGCAGAGCATCGAAGACAAGCTCAAACATGAGGTGCGTGCGCAAATTCCCTTCGACGATAAGACCGTCGTTGCCTCGATCAACACCGGTGTGCCCTTAGTAACGGCCAATCGTAATACACCCGTTGCGCACGGAATCTTCGAAATGGCCCGGCGTCTGCGGGAAGAATTTGCTCCCAAAGAGACGCCACAAGTCGAAAGAAAACCTACACCAAGGCCCCGTTCCTTGTTTGACCGGCGGTAGTTTATAATAGGGTAGCAAAGTCAGGTCCAGGCAGAGAGGTTGTTATGTCGCTCCTCAAGCGGATTGAAAGCCGTCAGGCAAGCCAGACCCAATCCGGGGTACCGAGCGGGCTGGGGCCGGTCCTCGATTCATCTTCCAACAGCAGGAGCGAAGAGCAAGCTTCCAAGCTGGCTGAATTGCGCCTGCGGCGTGTCGCGCCGCCGGCCGGCGTTGTGGCTGCTCAGGCCGGCGGCACCGGCGGTCTGCTCGATCTGAAAGCCCGCGTGCAGAACAAGCTGCTAGCCGAACTTGACCCCTCGATGGACATCTCGCGCACCGCCGAAGTGCGCCAGACCATTGAAGAGCTGTATGAGAATATCCTGGCCGAAGAAGGCATCGTGCTTTCACGCGCCGAGCGTAAACGCCTCTTTGACCAGATTGTTTCCGAAATCCTCGGCCTAGGGCCGCTGGAGCCGTTGCTGCAGGACGAGTCCATTACCGAAGTGATGGTGAACGGCCCAAAGAATGTCTTTGTCGAGCGACGCGGCAAGATTGAACGCGTCCCGATCGCCTTCGAAAGCAACGAGCACGTGATGCGCATCATTGACCGCATCATGTCGCCGCTAGGCCGGCGCGTTGACGAGTCCCATCCTTACGAAGATGCCCGCCTGCCGGACGGCTCCCGCGTGAATGCCGTTGTGCCGCCCATCGCGCTCTGCGGCCCGACCATCACCATCCGCAAGTTCTTCAAGAAACCGCTGACCATCGAGAAACTCATTGAGTACGGCTCGGTCACGGCGGAAGCGATGGAATTCATGCGTGCCTGTGTCATAGCGGCCTGTAACATCGTGGTCGCCGGCGGCACCGGCTCCGGCAAGACCACCTTCCTGAACATCATCTCCAGTTTCATTCCGGCGGATGAGCGCATCATTACCATCGAGAATGCTGCCGAGTTGCAGCTACGTCAGGAGCACGTTGTCAGCCTAGAGTCGCGCCCGCCCAACATCGAAGGCCGCGGTGAAGTCACCATCCGTGACCTGGTCGTCAACTCGTTGCGTATGCGCCCCGACCGCATCGTAGTCGGCGAGATCCGCGACGGCGCCGCTCTGGACATGCTCCAGGCTATGAACACCGGCCATGAAGGCTCGATGACCACCTGCCATGCCAATAGTGCACGTGACTCGCTCGCTCGTCTGGAAACCATGTGCCTAATGGCCGGCATGGACCTGCCCGTGCGCGCCATCCGCGAGCAAATCGCCTCGGCCATCAATATCATCGTCCACCTGGGCCGACTGCAGGATGGCTCACGCAAGGTACTGCAGATTACCGAAGTTCAGGGCATGGAAGGCGATGTGATTACCCTGGCCGACATCTTCGTCTTTGAACAAACCGGTATTGAAAAGAACCGAATCATCGGCCGGCTGCGACCGACCGGCCTGCGACCGCGTTGTATGGAGAAGATTGAGGAAGCCGGCATTCATCTGCCCGCCTCGGTCTTTGGGGTGGGCGAACGTGGTCGTTACTAGCCGCTGACCGTCTACGGGTAAAGCAGCATGTCCCCATTGTCCATTGCCGTGATCGCCGGCCTGGTGCTGGCATGGGCTATTGGCATCGCTGTAGTGGTCGCCTCCTTTCGGCGGGGCAGCACCGTCGAGGAACGGCTGGGCGAATTTACGCGCGGTAGCAGTACCGCGGTAGCCACGCGCCGCGAAGCCGGGCCGCCCCGACCGGGCATCCTGGTCGAGGGGCTGAACCGTGCTATTGAACGACGGGCCTTCTTTGAACCGATCGCCCGTGACTTGGCCCGGGCCGACATCAAACTGACCGTCGGCGAGTATTTGATCGTTCATGTCATCTTGGCACTGGGGGTTTTCGTCATTGTCTGGTTCCTGCGTCAGGACTGGGTTCCCGGCTTGATTGCCGGGGCGCTCAGCCTGCTTGCCCCACGCTTCTATGTCGGCTGGCAGCAACGGCAGCGCCTGAACAGGTTCGATGGCCAGCTGGCCGACATGCTCAACCTGGTGGTCAACGGCCTGCGCGCCGGCTACAGTGTCAATCAGGCGCTTGAATCGGTCAGTCGCGAAATGCCGCCTCCCATCTCGTCGGAGTTCAAGCGCGTTATGCAGGAGATACAGCTTGGCATTCCGCAGGAAAGTGCGCTGGCGAACCTGACCCGACGCATCCCCAGCAAAGACCTGGATTTCGTCGTGACCGCCATCAACGTTCAACGTGAAGTTGGCGGCAACCTCGCCGAAATCCTGGATACCATCAGCTTCACCATCCGCGAGCGCGTCCGCATCCGTGGCGAAATCCAGACGCTGACGGCCCAGGGTATGATTACCGGCTATGTGATTTCATTCCTGCCTATTGGCCTGGGCGTTTTGCTGTATTTCATCAACCCGGAATACATCGGCCGGTTCTTTTTTCAGGAGACTTTTGCCTTGCAGGTCTGTGGCTGGAGCATGGTCATCACCGCACTGCTGCTCATCGTCATCGGCTTCCTCATCGTCCGCAAGATTGTAAATATCGAGGTGTAACATGGCCTGGTGGGTGTGGCTTATCCCGGTTGTCGTTCTCATCGTTGCCGTTTTGCTCATCATTGCAGGCCGGCGGGCGCAGGCGTTGGACGACCCGCTCCAGGCGCGACTGGCGGAGTTCTCAACGCGCGAACGGCCCAAGTCGCTCGAAGAGATCGAGATGTCGCAGCCGCTCTCTGAGCGCATTATCTTTCCGGCTCTGCAGCGGCTGGGCGAGTTCGTGGTGCGCTTCACTCCGGAGAATGCGTTGCAGGCCATCCAGCATGAGCTAGACCTGGCCGGCAATCCGCGCGGCCTGGATGCACGCTCCTTCTTCGCGCTGCGCATCTTCGGTGCCGTCGCCGGCTTTGGCTTCATCATCCTGATGGGCTTTATCACAGCAGACCCGAGTTCGTTTTTCTCCTTTCAGTCCGGCGTTGCCAAGGTGTTGGCGACGGCCGCCGGAGCAGGCGTACTGGGCTTTTACATTCCCACGCTGATGCTGCGCAGCCGCATCCGTCGCCGCCAGGACAACATCGTCAAATCCCTGCCCGATGCACTTGACCTGCTGACGATTTGCGTTGAGGCCGGCCTGGGTTTTGACCAGGCCCTGCAGCGTGTCAGCGAGAAGTGGGATAACGAACTCTCACTGGCCTTTGCACGTTGCGTTCAGGAGATTCGCTTAGGCAAACTGCGCCGCGAAGCCTTGCGCGATATGGCCGACCGCATCGAAGTGCCGGACCTAACCAGCTTCGCTGCCGCCATCATTCAGGCCGACCAGCTTGGCGTGAGCATAGCGCGCGTGTTGCGCATCCAGTCGGATCAGATGCGCGTGCGCCGTCGCCAGCGCGCCGAGAAGAAGGCGCACGAAGCACCGGTCAAGATGTTGATCCCGATGGTATTCCTGATCTTCCCGTCCATCTACATTGTGTTGTTGGGACCTGCCCTCCTGCAGGTTATCGAGCAATTTGGTTTTTTCGGAGGCTAAGCGCCTTTTTGTATGCTGCTGGCTGCGCCGCCGCGGCCCGGCCCGGCGCCCGTCAACCGGCGCGGTCGCTGGCGCCGGTGGCTTTGGGCAGCAGTAGATTTGGTCTTTCCGCCGGAATGTGCTGCTTGTCACCGTCCGGGCGTGCGCCTGTGCGCCAACTGTCGCTCACACTTTCGTCTGTTGGGTAGTGAGGTGATATGCTCGCGTTGCGGCTATGCCTCGGCGCAGACCGATTGTGAGAACTGTCGCCGCCACCCGCTGCCCGCCGCATTGCACAGTCTCCGCTCCGCCGCCTGGTTTGAAGGCCCCCTGCGCCGGGCGCTGCATCACCTGAAGTATCAGCGAGATATCCCGCTTGGCGATACGCTGGCCGAATGGCTGTGCGACCTCTACTATCGTGAAGGGCTGGCCGCAGACCTGATTGTGCCGGTGCCGCTTTCGCTCCAGCGGCTGCGCGAGCGTGGATACAATCAGGCCGATTTGCTGGCGCGTCCGCTGGCGGAGTGGGCGGGCGTGCCCTATGCGCCGGGTGCCTTGCTCCGTTCCAGGCACACGCTCTCACAAGTCGGTCTCTCCGCCGATGAGCGTCGCCGAAACGTCACCGGTGCGTTCGTGGCCGATCGCCGCGTGGTGGCAGGCCGGCAGGTGGTGGTCGTGGATGACGTCTGCACCACCGGCGCAACGCTGGCCGCCTGCGCCGAGGCCCTTCACGCCGCCGGCGCCGCCAAAGTCTGGGGCCTAACGCTCGCCCGCGCGCTTTGAACCGTTGTTATCCCGATGCCTACAGGCATCCTTGAATTTGCTGGAGGCACTATGGCAGTAACCGTCACCATTCATGGCCACGATGTAGAAGTGAAGCCCCGGTTGCAGGAATATGTGGAAAAGAAGGTCGGCAAGCTGGATCGTTACTTGAACATAATCCGCGAAGCGCGTGTGGACCTGACCGAGAACCGGAACGCCCGCTCGGCGACCGACCGTTTTGTGGCCCAGCTCACCATCCCGCTCAAGGGCAGCGTCCTACGTGCGGAGGAGCGCCACAGCGATATCTTCGCCGCGGTGGATGCCGTGCTCGAAAAGATGAACCGCCAGATCGAGCGCTACAAGGGCAAGCGCTGGCGCGGGCGCGGCGATGGCACGAGCGCCGCAGAGGTAGCTCCGGAACCGGAGGAAACAGCGCCCGGCGTTGAAGCAGAAGAGGAGCCAACTCCTGTAGTTGTTCGCCGCAAAAAGTTCGCCTTGACGCCGATGAACGAAGCCGAAGCCATTGAGCAGATGGCGCTAACCGGCCACGACAATTTCTTCGTCTTCTTCAACGTCGAGAACAATCGCGTCAACATCCTGTACCGCCGCCGCGATGGCCAGCTCGGCCTGATTGACCCGGAGATTGATTAGGCAAAGGACAGCCACGCGCAGTAGATGGCGAACCCCTCTGAGTGAAAGAGCAGGGCAGAGACGCGCCGTAGCGCGTCTCTGCGCTTAAATTTGGCGTTGACGGTTTTTCTCTTTGTCGGCCCGATGGGTAACAGTGAGTTGGAGCGGTGGGTGGCCGGCGCGCGCCTGGCCGCCGCCCGCGACCTGATCACGCAGCTGGCCGCGCTGCCGATGGTCAGCCGCATCGTGGTGGCAACCGCCGACCCGGAGCTGCCCCGCCGCTGTGCCGACTGGCCGGTGACCTGGGATGTTGATCCGCCGGCAACTTCCTTCCATTTTGGGCAAAGGCTGGCCGGGCTGATGGCCGCCTATCCGGCGGAAGCGTATGCCTACTTCGGCGCGGGCTGCGCGCCCCTGCTTGACGACGACACGCTGGCCGAGGCCTTTGCCAACGTCACGCAGTCAACGCAGCCGCTGGCCGTCACCAACAATGTGCTCTCCTCCGATTGGCTGGTGTTGAACTGCCCCCAAGCGGTTCAAAGTCGCACCGACCGTCTGGGCCGCGACAACATGCTTGGGCCGGTGCTCAAGTACGAGGCGGGCATCGAAGTGCGCGGCCTGCCGGTCTCCGCCGCCGCCCGCGCCGATATTGACACGCCCGCCGATGTGGTTGCGTTTTGTCTGTATCCGAACCTGCGGCCTCATCTCGCACGCTACCTCTCGCAGCATCCGCCCAGCACCTTCCTGCTCGAGCGCTGGCGCAGCGCCCGTGAGCGTCTGTTCATGCCGGGGAGCCGCGTCACGCTCATCGGCCGGGTGGCTGCGTCGGTTTGGGCACACTTGGAGGCGCGCACCCGCTGTTGGACGCGCGTCTTCTCCGAGGAGCGTGGCATGGCAGCGAGCGGGCGGCAGGCTGCCGGGCGCGTCCGCTCCCTGATCACCGCACACCTGCAACGCATCGGCCCGGCGGCCTTCTTTGCCGAGCTGGCCGAGATGACAGATGTCGTCTTCTTCGATACGCGTGTGGCGCTGGCCGCCCTGGGCCGCTGGCCGAGCGCCGGCGACCGTTACGCCTCGGACGCGCTCCAGCCGGAAGCCGTGAGCGATGACTTCCTACGTGAGCTGACCGCTGCCGCCCGCGCCGCAACGCTACCCGTTCTGCTCGGCGGGCACAGCCTGGTCACCGGCGACCTGCTGTTGTTGCTGGACTCCTTCGCCGATGAGCCAAACGCGGCGATGGCCCCGGCCTTCGTTGAAGAGAAACGGCAATCGCGGTAAATTTGAAACGTGTCCACTGCAATCAAGGAACGTGAATTCGGGATAACGCTTTCAACCGCGGAGCGCGCCGAGAACGCAGAGA
>JAVQXV010000119.1:0-9621 GCA_033577755.1 Anaerolineales bacterium | reverse complement strand
AATACGCAATACGCAATACGTACTTCGTATTCCGTATTCCGTATTACGTGACGATCTTTTCCAGCAGTGCCCGGCGTTTGGCTTGCTCTTCCTCAGCAGCGGCGCCGCTGCTCTCAGCATCGAGACAGTGCGTGTACATCACGCCGTCCTCGCTGATCTCCATCACCATTTCGCCGGGGGTGATGGTGATGGCGTGTGCGCTGAGGGCCGTGCCCCATGGCCCCATACCCGAACGGATGGCCACGATGCCCGGACGGATCGGCAGCCTGGGGTCGAGCACGATGCGGGCCACGATCAGGCCGCTGCGGATGATGTCCACCGCCAGCCTAGCCAGGTACACGAGCAAGGCCCAGGCCGCGCCGGGCAGCTGCCGGGCCGTGATCTTGCCGCGCCGGGGATATTCCAGCGCCGCCACGCCTGCTCCCAACAACAGGCCGATGATGATGTTGGCCGACTCGAAGTTGCTTGTCAGGCCCAGGTAAACGAGCGAGAGCGCCAGGGTCACCAGAACAAAGCGCAACATATGTCTTATCCTCTGACCAGTTGCAGCGCCTGGATGTAATTGGTCGGGTCGCCGAGCCAGACCGCCGTCGCGTTTGCCAGCGCCAGCAGCGGCTCGCCCCACACGCCCAGCACCACGCTAAGCGCAATCAGCAGGGCGGGGGCGAAGAGCTGGTCTCCCGGTTTGACCTTGACGCCATCAGCCGGCGGTTGCCACCAGATGCGCTCGAAGGCACGTGCTATATACACCAGCGAGATCAGGCTGCCAACGCCGGCCAATGCCAGCACAAGGTAGTCACCAACCTCCACGCCGCTGCGGAACACCAGCAGCTTGCTGAGGAAGCCGTTGAGCGGCGGAATGCCGACCAGCCCCAACCCGCCGAGCAGGAACAGCGCGCCGGCGACCGGCAGGTACTTGCCCAACCCGGTCAGCACTTCGAACGAGGCCGTCTTGACCGGCGCACGGCTGGCGAGGTAACCGGCCAACATCAGCATCGCTGCCTTGAGCAAGGCATGATTGAACGCGAACACTACCGCCGCGGCCAGCGCCGGTGGCGTGCCCCAGCCGATGGCGATAAGGATGTAGCCGATTTGCCCGAGCGTGGAGTAGGCCAGCATCCGTTTGGCGTTATGGGTGCCGGCTGCGGATAGTCCACCGAAAAACAGCCCGACCACGCCCAGCGCGACCAGCACGGCGCGCAGACCATCGCTCTGCCCGGCGTAGAGCAGCGTCGTCAGGCGGATGAAACCGTAGACGCCCAGCTTGACAACCACCGACGAAAGCAACGCCGAGATGGCCGTAGGCGCCGTCGCGTGAAAGTCCGGCTGCCAGAAGTGAAAGGGCACCACCGCGCTCTTGATCATGAAAAAGCCGGCGAGCATGGCCAGCGCGATGCCCACCAGCGGCCGGTCGGGAGCGGCGGCGATGCGCCCGGCCAGGTCGGCCAGATTGAGCGTACCGTAGCTAATATACAGGCTGCCACAGGCGATGAGGAGACAGATGCCGGCCAGCGTGCTGACGTAGAAATACTTGAAGGCCGCTTCCACGCCGAGCCGGTCGTCAGAGATGGCGGTCAGCGCGGTGGCGGAAATCACCAGCAGCTCGGCAAAGACGAACAGATTGAACAGGTCACCGGTGAGCATGGCACCGGTCAGGCCGGTGGTCAGGGTCAGCAGCAGCGTGTAAAAGGTCGGGTACGTGGTAGCTGCCTCGCGGCTGCCGAGGGCGTACAGTGCACAGGCAGCGATGACCAGCTGGCACATGAGCGCCATCGTTGCCGAAAGTAAGTCGCCGACCAGACTGATGCCAAACGGCGCCGCCCACCCGCCGACTTGGAAGACGACCGGCCGGCCTATCGTCCAGACGTGGTAGAGCAGGTAGGCACTTGATGCCAGCGCAGCGAGCAGTGCGCCGAAGGCAAAGCCGGCCTGCGCACGTGGCCGGCGCCAGAAGACCAGGGCCAGCGCCGCGCCCGCCAGTGGTACGACGATGGGCAGTAGGACAAGATGGGCGGCAAGCATTGAAGTGACGGGTTGCAGGTTTCCCAGGTCTGGGCGACGGCAATGCCGTCGGCCAAACGTTATCTCCAAAGGGGTCTAGTATTTGAGTTCGCTGATTTCGTCCAGGTCTGCTGCCTTGTAGCGCGCGGCCACGATGTTCAGCATGGCGAGCACGAAGGCAAAGCCGCCCATGCTGATGACGATGGCCGTCAGGATCAGCGCTTGCGGCAGGGCGTCGCTGCGCACGCCGATCAGGTTGGCGTAGGCCGGAACCAGGCCGTCGTAGGCGCCCGCCGAGAGCAGGAAGAGGTTGATGGCGTTGCTTACGATCACGAATCCGATGGCGGAGCGGATGACGTTGCGGCGCAGCAACTGAAAGATGCCGATGCCGAACATCGCGCCGATGCAGAGTGCGGTGAGTGCGTCCATGTCAGTTAGCGATTTTGGATTTTGTGGATTGAGCGGCGAGCCTTTCCTCAGTGGCCTCGCCCGCGAGTCGTCCGGTGTGGTCGGTTCTCTGTTCTCCGGGCTCTACCTCGCCGGGATGGCCCAGCGTATCCAGCATCAGGGAAGCGCTGCCGAGCACGGCGAGGCAGATGGCGACTTCGAATAGGAAGGAGGTGCTGAGAGAAAAACCCTTGGGCAACGGCAGACCGAGCAGCGCACCGAAGTTCACCGGTGCAAAGAAGCTGCCGCCCATCAAAGCCGGTGCGGTAGCGCCGGTCACGGCCAGCAGGAGGCCGCAGGCGATCAAGGGGGTGGACTTGAGCCAGGGCAGGCGGCGTTTGGTCTCGTGATAGCCGAAGATGACGTACCAGAAGCCGACGCCCAGGCTGATGATGACGCCGGCGGTGAAGCCGTCGCCGGGCTGGTCGTGGCCGTACATCATGTGCGTGGCCGCGACCATCAGCGTCAGCGGCAGCAGGAAATAGGCCAGCATCTGGAGAAACGGCGAAGTTCGCAGGCCGTGGATGTCGAGGATGTAATCGGGCAGATCGCGCGGCTTGAGCGTTGGCTTGATTCTGACCTTCTCCAGTTCCCTGATGTTCTCCGTATCCCGGTGCTTCTTGCAGGCGAAGCGCAGCAGCGTGTACATCGCCAGTCCCGCCATGCTGAAGACGGTGATCTCGATCAGGGTATCGAAGCCGCGGAAGTCCACCACGATCGCGCCGACCATGTCGTTCGCGCCGGTGAGCGGCTTGGCGCTGGACTCGTAGAAGGGGGTGACGACGGACTCGCGCGGCCGGGTGCTGAGCGCATTGAAGACGATGAGCGTCATGAGCAGGGCGGCGCCGGTGGCCAGCGCGGCGTCGCGCAGCAGCCCGGGGCCGGTCTGCTTGAAGTTGGACTCGGTAGCCCGCAGGCGCATGGCGCGCGGCAGGCGCGTCAGCGCCAGCACCAGAATCACGGTCGTCAGGATGTCCACCACCACCTGCACCAGCGCCACGTCCGGCGTCGGCTCCAGCACCATCAGCACGGCGATGCCCAAACCGGAAGCGCCAAGCGCCAGGATGGCGAACAGGTCGCGGCGGATAAAGATGCTGACTGCGGCCATGCCGGTCGCCAGAATCAGCGTGAAAGCGCGCAGGATCGGCAGCTCACCCAGCTCCAGCTGAAAGGCCTGTGCCGCCGGCAGCGCCAGCCGCCCGAAGAGCAGAAGCAGGCCGCCCAGACTCAGCAACATCACCCACAGGTAGCGGCGCAGGAAACCGCTCTGCGTGCGCGTCACCCAGAATGCGCCCCAATCTAACAGCCATAACGTCAGCCTGTACACCTGATTGAACGAGAGCGATTCGCCGACGTACTGCTGCCAGCCGCGAACGCGGGCGCGCTGCCAGAAGATGACTCCGCCTAGGGTCACTGCGATCACGCTCAACAACAGCGGCAGGTTGAGTCCGGTGAACAATGCCAGCGAGACTTTGACCTTGCCACCAAAGACGTTGCCTGCCGCGCCGGCCAGGAAGGACTCCATGAAGGTGGGTTCGGGCAGAAGGCTGATAACCAGCGACGCCGCGGTCGGGATAGCAGGCGCAAGCCACATGCCCCAGGGCGCCTCGTGTGCGTGGAGGCGCGGGTCGCGCGGCGCGCCGAGAAATGTGTCGTAGACCAGCATGAGCGCCTGCGCCAGAATCAGCGCGCCTGCAATCACGGTGGCGGTCGGAAAAATCCAGACCGGAGCCGACATGATGGAGGGGTGAGTGATAGCTGCCAGTAATGTCTCTTTGGCAAGGAACCCGAACAGCGGCGGCAGGCCGGCCATCGAGAGGCCGGCAACGGCGGCGATGGCGAAGGAGATTTGCATGGCACTGCGGAGGCCGCCCAGTCGACGCAGGTCGCGCGTGCCGGTTTCGTGGTCCACAATGCCGGTCACGAGAAAGAGTGCGCCCTTATAGAGCGCATGTGCCAACACCCCTATCACCAACGCTTTGAAGGCGACATCGGTATCCTGGCCGACGAGCAGCATCAGCACGCCGAGCTGGCTGACGGTGGAGTAGGCCAGCAGCGCCTTCAGGTCGTTCTGCTTCAGGCCAAGGTACGCGCCGACCAGCATCGTCGCCGCCCCGAACGCGCCGAGCAGCCAGAACCACGCCTCCGTGCCGCCGAGGGCCGGGTTGAGGCGAGCCATCAGGTAGATGCCCGCTTTCACCATCGTAGCCGAGTGCAGGAAGGCGCTGGCCGGCGTGGGCGCGCTCATCGCGTCGGGGAGCCAGATGTGCGCCGGGAACTGCGCGCTCTTGGTGAACGCACCAAAGGCCACCAGGCCGAGCATCACCGGGTAGAGCGGGCTGGCGCGTAATACGTCGCCGCTTTTCAGGATGGTCTGGAAATCTGCGCCGCCGGCGACGAAAGCGACGAACAGCAGTCCGCCGAGCAGGGCGATACCGCCGCCGCCGGTGATGAACAGTGCCTTGAACGCGCCGCGCCGCGCCGCCTCATCCTTGTATTTGTAGCCGATCAACAGATACGAAGTCAGGCTGGTGCCCTCCCAGAAAACGAAAAGCGTGATCACGTCACCGGCCAGTACCAGACCGAGCATCGCCGCCATGAAGAGCAGCAGGTAGCACAGGAAGCGCCAGGCCGAGCCGTCGCTGCGGAAGTAATAACCGGCATAAACGACGACCAACGTCCCGATGCCGGTGATGAGCAGGCCGAACAGCGCGCTGAAGTGATCAAGATACAGGCCGGCGCTCAGGTCAAGGCTGGGCAGCCAGGGCAGGCTCAAGGTGAGCGCCTTGGCTTCATCGAGCAGCGGCACACGCAGCAGCAGCGTGATGAAGGCGGCCAAAGGCGCAATCGCCAGCAACCAGCCGGCAGCGGGCAGCGACAACCGCTCGCTGACGGTGAACGGTCGAAGCAACAGCGCGGCCAGGCTTCCGGCCAGGCACAGCAGCAGCGGGACGTAAAGCAGAGGGTCGGGCATGAGCCTGATTTATATCAGTTTAGCGGCGCTTTGGGTATGGAAACCGGCTGACGGCGGACTGACGTTCCAGACGGCCGCATTCGTGTCTAGCTACGGCTCAGCAGTGTTCGTGTTCGCCGGCGTCGCGCATACACGTACAGCGCCAGCAGTGTGGCCAGGTACGGCGCCATGCCGGTGAACTGTGCGGGGATATCGTAGGTCTGAAGGAACAGGTCGAGGCCGCCGGAAAAACCGAAGAGCAACGAGACGAGCGCGATGCCGCCGGGATGGCCGCCCACCAGGATGATGGCGGCCAGCGAAATCCAACCGCGCCCGGCGGACATGTTCTCCGCAAACAGGCGAACGTAGCCGAGTGACAGGTACGCGCCCGCCAGCCCGCACAACACGCCGCAGAGGAGCAGAGCGATGACGCGCACCCGCCAGGCCGGCACGCCGCTGGCGTCGAGGGCAGGGGCGTTGTAGCCGGCGGCGCGCAGGCGCAGCCCGAACGGTGTGCGAAAAATCAGATAGCCGCAGAGCAGCACCGCCAGTGCCGCCACATACACCATCAAGTTCTGCCCGCTGAGCACCTCGCCGATGAGCGGGAGGTTTGCGAGGAGCGGAATGTCTACGGCAGGGATGGCCTGGATGCGCGCGTCGGCCAGGCTCCCTTTTACGTTGAAGATTTGCCGCAGCAGGTAGGTGGTCGCGCCGACGGCGAACAGGTTGAGGGCGATGCCGGTGACGAACTCGTCGGTCTGGAGAACGATGGCGAAAAGGATGAAGATCAGCGCCAGCAGGGTGCTGCCCGCCACGCCGCACAGGACGCCGACGAGCCAGCTGCTGGAGAAGTACGAGCCGAGCACGGCGCAGAAGGCGGCGACCAGCATCATCCCCTCCATCGCGATGTTGAACGTTCCGGCGTAGTAGGTGAACGCGCCGCCGAGCGCGGCCAGCAGGATCGGCGTCGCACCGGAGAGCGTACCGTTGAGCAGACCAATCAGCAGGCGCATGGTTGAGTGCACTGAAAAAACGCACCGCGGAGAACATGGAGACCGCAGAGTTCTTCTCTAAATTTACTTCTCCGCGCGCTCTGCGACTCAGCGGTGAAACATCCTCTTTGCAGTGGACTCATAGTTGATTTCAGGGCGTCGGTGTGCCCGCAGGGTCGGCGTGAGGTCTTGCGAGTTTTCGCTGCGCGGCCAGCGTCTCCAGCCACGCGCTCAGGCGGCCCCGGCCGGCGACCACGATCAGGACGATGAGCGCCTGCACTACCAGGATGAACTCGCTGGGCACGGCGGTGATCAACTCCATGCCCAGCGCGCCGGTCTGGAGCGCACCGAAGAACAGGCCATAGAGCAGCGTGGCCACCAGCCCACTGTTGGCGACGACGGCGATCATGATGCCGTCCCAGGCATAGTTCGCGCCCAGGCCGCGCACGAAGCGGCCCGGCCCGGCCATCACCAGCAGGCCGCCGGCCAGCCCGGCCAGCGCGCCCGTCACCAGCATCACCGTCACGTAGTTATCCTCGATCTTTACGCCGCCCAGCCGCGCAAACAGCGCGTTCTGCCCGGTGAGCCGCCATTCATACCCCTGCGTCCAACGGCTGAACACGAACCAGATGATTGCGAAGGCCAGCGCCAGCACAATCAGCCCGGAGCTGAACGCGCCCACGCCCGGCACGGTGATCAACGGCAATTCGCCGGCAGCGGCGATGCGGCGCGTCATCGGCGAATAGGCCGCCGGGTCCATCAGCGGCTCCGAGATCAGGTACACGATCAGCAGGTCGGCGATGAAGTTGAGCATCAGCGTGCTGATGAACTCGCTCATGTTGAAGACGCGCCGCAGCAACGCCGCCAGGCCCGACCACAGAGCGCCTCCCAACAGCGCCAGCGCGATGAGCAGTGGGATGAGCACCGGCGCGGGCGCATCGAGATAGATGCCGCCCAGCGTGGCGAACAGCGCCCCCATCCCCAACTGCCCGGGCTGGCCGAGGTTCACCGGCCCGGAAGCGAAGGCCACCGCCGCCGAGAGGCCGGTGAGGATGAGCGGCATCGAGTTCTTGAGGGTGGCCGCCAGAGACTCGGCATCGCCGAGCGAGAACTCGAACAGTGCGCCGTATGTCGCCAGCGGGTCGTATCCCTCGACCAGCATCAGGCCTGCGCCGAGGAGCAGCGCGATGATGACGCCGGCCAGGCCGGTGAAGAGTCGGTTCAACATGGCTCCGTCCGGCCCTGCAACATCCAGTACCCCACTTCGTCCACCGTTGTCTGCTCGGTGGGCTTTACGGCCACGAGCGCGCCGCGATGCATCACGGCGAGGCGGTCTGCCAGGCTGAACAACTCTTCGAGGTCCGCCGAGAGGAGCAGGATGGCGCGGCCCTCGTCGCGCGCGGCGAGGATTTGCGCGTGCACGTATTCCATCGAGCCGACGTCGAGGCCGCGCGTGGGCTGGTCGAGCAGCAGGAAGGGGCGGTCGAGCAGCAGCTCGCGCCCGAGGATGACCTTCTGCTGATTGCCGCCGGAGAGCGAACGGAACGGCGCCTCCGCCGAAGCCATCGTCACGGCGAAACGGTCGCGCAACGCGTGCGTCCAGGCGCGCGCGCGGTTGTAGTTGATGAGCAGGCCGCCCCATTGGGTGAGCGCGGGCGTCAGCCGGTGATGAGTCATGATGGCGTTTTCGAGGATCGGCGCGCTGATGCTGGCGCCCTGTGTGCGCCGGTCTTGCGGGACGTAGGCCATGTGCCGCCGCCGCTCGAGGATGTCGGCGCGCGTCAGGTCGTGGCCGTTCACGAGGAAGCGCCCGCTGCTCGCCGGCCACAGGCCCGTCAGCACGTTGACCAGTTCCAGCTGGCCGTTGCCCTCCACGCCGGCCACACCCACGATTTCACCGGCGTGCACTTCCAGCGAAAAGGCTTTGAGTCGCTCGCGGCCATCCTCATCCACGTAGGCCAGGTTGTGCAACGAGGCGATGACCGGGCCGGGCGCGCTCGGGCTGCGCCGGCGGGTGAAGGCGACCTCGCGTCCAATCATCAGCTGCGCCAGGTGCGTCTTGCTCAGACTGTCTGCGCCGACGGTGGCCACCTTGCGCCCTTTGCGCAGGACGGTGATGCGGTCGCTCAGCGCCAGCACTTCGTCGAGGTGGTGGGAGATGAACAGGATGGTCTTGCCGCCGGCGCGCAGGCGGCGCAGCTCGTCGAAGAGCTGGGGGATCTCCTGCGGCGTCAGCACCGCCGTCGGTTCGTCCAGGATGAGCACGGATACCGCGCGGTAGAGCAGTTTGAGGATTTCGACCTTCTGCCGCGCGGCCACCGAGAGGTCGCCGACGCGCGCGTCCGGGTCGAGCGCCAGGCCGAACTCGGTGATTTTGGCCTGCACCCGCGCGCGGGCCGTCGCCGCATCCAGCCGCCCGAAGCGCGTGACCGGCTCGACGCCGAGCACCACGTTCTCCCAAACCGTGTATTCGGGGATGAGCAGGATTTCCTGATGCACCATGCCCAGCCCGCGCGCGATGGCCTCGCCCGGCTCACGGAAGTGGACGGGCCGTCCGTCGAGAAAAATCGCGCCGCGCGTGGCGCGCTCTTGCCCGTAGAGCACTTTCATCAGCGTGCTCTTGCCCGCGCCGTTCTCGCCGACGATGGCGTGAATCTCGCCCTGCCGGAAGCTCACCGAGACGTCATCCAGCGCCACCACATCCGGCGGGAAGACCTTAGTGATGCCGCGCATCTCGATGAGGTCAACGGGGGCAACGGATGGAGCGGAGGTGGCGGATGAAGGAGTCAACGGATGAGTAGTGGATGTAACGGATGGGCAGCGGATGGGCAACAGATGGGTAGCGGATGGAACGGATGGGCAATGGATGAAAGGGTCAGTGCACGGAGTGGTCAACGGATGGAACGGATGGGACAGATGTCGGAGCAACGTATGCATTCTCATAGCGGGCTTGTGGGTGAGAATGAGGGTGGAGGTCGGCTGCGCTCATCCGTCTGCCATCCACTACATCCGTTTGCTATCCCGCTACATCCGTCTGCCATCCGCTACATCCGCTTGCCATCCGTTGCATCCGTTGAAGTCAGGCTACGGCGTGAAGCGCTCGATCTTCAGCTTGCCGTCAATGATGTCCTTGCGCAGTGCAAGCACGCGGTCTACCGTGGCCTGCGGCAGCACCTGAATCTGGGCTTTGAAGTCCATGTCCACGCCGCCCTTAGCCAGGCCGTACTC
>JAVQXV010000451.1:0-1093 GCA_033577755.1 Anaerolineales bacterium | reverse complement strand
TTGTGGGCCGGAATTTGCCGCCGGAAGCAGATAACGTCATCAGCCGGACGCTGCGTGTTAATCAATCTTCTGCCCTCAATATTGCGGGATACTTGGCAGCCTATGGAGCGGATGTTTATCGATTTGTGACTGAGCAAAGGTTAACAGCAGAGACAATTCAACTTGGTCAGGGCCAACAACAGCAAGGTGGACAAGGCCAGCAACAAGGAGGTCAAGCCTTGGCTAGTCCTACCTTAGTTCGGACATTCACACGAGAAACCGCTACGGTAGAGAAAATAGAACCACAAGAACGAGAGGTATTCTCAAGCCCAATTCTGCGAGGTCTGCGGGTGGTAGTAGATGGCCGAACCAATGCAATTACTCTAACAGGACCTGCTCGTTTAGTGGAGATTGCTTCAGGTTATGTTGCCCAGTTAGACGTCCGCAAACGTCAGGTGTTACTAAATGTGAAAATAATTGACGTTAATCTCAATAACACTCAGAACCAAGGATTCAGTATGTCCTTTGGGATTAACGATACATTCTTCCGCTTCAACGATGGGTCAGCAATTATCAACTTTGGTCGGCAGGGCCCAGGAGGGCTACCGACCTTTACCCCATTTAACCCTCAATTTATTGCGGAGTTGCGAGCCCAAATTCTTCAGAGCAATGCAAAGATACTCTCCGATCCAACATTGTTAATTCAGGAGGGTGAGGTTGCAACAGTAAACCTTACTAGTGATGTAGTAGTAGGGATTGATGTTCGACAAGGAGATAGAGAGGGGCAACCACCTACAATTTCGCCCAGAACAGCACCGGCCGGCTTAGTGCTAGCTGTGAATGTAGAACGGATTGATGACAACGGTTTTGTCACCCTCTCTGCTAGACCATCGGTAAGTGTACCGACTGGTACTTTTTCCTTTGCAACACCTGGAGGCAGGGATGTAGGGAATGTAGTTAATACAATCACTCTGTTATCACGGCGTGAGGTGGACACGGGTCGGGTACGTCTGAGAGACGGACAACCTCTAGTGATTACAGGCGTTATTCAGGATAGTGACCGAGTTGTTGCTTCTAAGGTACCTATTCTTGGGGATATTCCCTTATTAGGGAC
>JAVQXV010000450.1:0-1095 GCA_033577755.1 Anaerolineales bacterium | reverse complement strand
GCCGGCTTCTTTCTGCCGGATCACGACCCGCCTGCTTTCCTTTCCCCATCTCCGCCTCCCTGATTGGCCAAACCGGTAGTGACTTGCAGCAAGGAAGGATTCCTATGAAAGCCAATGAATTCCGCCCGGCTCCGCGGGCGAAGTGCTATGCCGATGTGCCCGACGAGAAGTGGTATGACTGGCGCTGGCAGATGTCCAACCGCCTTAACACCGTTGCTGAGCTGGCCAACGTCCTCGACCTGAGCGAGAGCGAACGCAAGGCGCTTGAAGCCCGCAACCTGTTCCGCGTGGATATCACCCCGTACTTCGCCTCGCTCATTGACCCGAACGACCCGCACGACCCCATCCGTCGGCAGGTCATCCCGACCGACCGCGAGCTGGTGCCCTTTACTTCGATGATGGAGGACTCGCTGGCCGAGGACCGCCACTCGCCGGTGCCCGGCCTGGTGCACCGCTATCCTGACCGGGTGTTGATGCTGGTGACCACGCAGTGCGCCTCCTACTGCCGCTACTGCACCCGCTCGCGCATCGTCGGCGACCCGTCGCAGACCTTCTCGCGCAAGGAATTTGAAGCGCAGATCGAGTATCTGCAGCGCACGCCCCAGGTGCGCGACGTGCTGCTCTCCGGTGGCGACCCGCTGGTGCTGGCCCCCAAACTGCTCGAAGAGATCATCCGCCGGCTGCGCGAGATCGAGCACATCGAGATCATCCGCATCGGCTCGCGCGTCCCCGTCTTTCTGCCCATGCGCATCACGGCGGAGCTGTGCGACATGCTCCAGCGGTATCACCCCATCTGGATGAACATCCACGTCAATCACCCGAACGAGATTACGCAGGAGCTGGCCGAGGCCTGCGACCGGCTGACGCGCGCCGGCATCCCGCTCGGCAACCAGAGCGTGCTGCTGGCCGGCGTCAACGACTCGGTGCACATCCAGCGCAAGCTGGTGCACGACCTGGTGCGCATGCGCGTGCGACCGTACTACCTCTACCAGTGCGACCTGGTGGAGGGTGCCGGCCACTTCCGCACCACCGTCGCCAAAGGCATCGAGATCATCGAGGGCCTGCGCGGCCATACCTCCGGCTACGCCGTGCCGC
>JAVQXV010000118.1:0-9694 GCA_033577755.1 Anaerolineales bacterium | reverse complement strand
GATTCGCCTTCATTCGCGTCATTCGATGCCTTAACGAGGCTTTGGCAAATGGTTAACCCGCTATAATCAACCCCCGTGCGTCTGGCCATCCGCCTGTTGCTCCAGCTCTGCGCCCTCGTTGTTGTGGCCGTTCTCGCAGCCCGCGCCCTCGGCCAGCCGCAACCGCCGCACCGCGTCTTCCTTCCCGCCATCTTCAGGGACTACGCGCCGCCGGAGTTCATCGGCCCGGAGATTCCGTTCGGCTACGGCTGGGGTGTGTACGACTGGCGCGCCTACTGGTCGTGGCGCGCGCCCGCCGACCCGACCTCCTTCAACTGGTTGCGCGTCTCCGAGAACCCTCCCGCCTGGCAATTGTGCGGCCCCAACTATCGCCTGCGCGAGAACGTGCTGCTGCGGCTCAACAAAGCCGACGCCAACGCCACGCCTCAGCAGGTCGCCGACGACACCTTCACCTGGGCGCAGGCGCTCAAAGCCACTGCCGCGCACGGGCGTTGCGTCGAGGCCTTCGAGATCGGCAACGAACCGAACCTTTCGATGACGGGCGCGTTCGGCGGGCCGGTGAACCCGGAGCTGTACGCCGACCAGTTGTGCGCGGCCTACACCGCCGTCAAGAATACCGACCCCGCGTTCATCGTCGTCTCCGGCGGCCTCGCGCCCACCGCCGGCCTGCCCGACCCCACGCAGGCCCTCACCGACACCGTTTTCCTGCGCCGGATGCTGAGCCGCATCGCGACCACGAACAACGGCGACGCGGGCGCGTGCTTCGACGTGCTTGGCTACCACAACTACGGCTTCCGCACCGGCTACGCCACCGACCCGGCTAGCCCGGCCTGCGCCAACCGTTCATGCTTCCGGGGAGTGGAAGAAATCTACCGCATCCTGCGCGAAGAGTTCGGCGTGAAGAAGCGCATCTGGGCGACGGAGGTGGGCTGGCTGCGGGACTTTGTCGCCGGCGGCTGCGGCGGCGCGCCGTGGGCGTGGATGTTCGCCGGCTGGCAGCGCAGCGACGCCGACCAGGCCGCTCAGCTCGTCGGCGCGTTCCAGTACGCGCGCGCCAACTGGCCGTGGCTTGGGGCGATGTTCGTGTTCAACCTCGATTACGACCGGCGCCCGCAGGACATCTGCCAGGACGAGCAGGGCTGGTTCGCAGTGAAGGGCTACCCGGCGGAGGCGGCGCTGGAGGGGATGGCGAAGCCGTGAGGCGAGTGCCTTGCACAACCGCCTCAGTCTGCCATAATTCCGCCCATGGCCATGCCCGACCTGGAGTCGCAACTGCGCCGCTGGCTGCCCGCCGCGCTGCTGGAGCGTTTGGCGCAAATCCGCCGGCTGGCCGAAAGTGGGCGCACGCCGCTGTACGTCGTCGGCGGTTTTGTGCGTGATAGCCTGCTCGGCCTGATGCCGGACGACTTTGATCTGGTCGTCGAGGGAGATGCGCCGGCGCTGGCCCGCGCGGCGGCGCGCGCGTTCGGCGGCGAGGTCACCGTGCACGCGCCGTTCGGCACGGCGGCCTGGCGCACGCCCGATGGCTTCGAGATAGACTTCGCCTCGGCCCGCACCGAAACGTACCCCGCGCCCGCCGTCCTTCCCGTCGTCCACGTCCCGGCCTCCATCGAAGCGGACCTCTCCCGGCGCGACTTCACCATCAACGCCATCGCCCTGCGACTGGACGGGCCGCACGCGGGTGAGTACCTCGACCCTCACGGCGGTCGGGCCGACCTCTCGGCGCGCGTGGTGCGCGTGCTGCACCCCCTCAGCTTCCGCGACGACCCGACGCGCCTCTTCCGTGCCGTGCGCTACGAGCAACGCCTGGGCTTCCGCATCGCGCCCGAAACGCTCGACCTCATGCCCGATGCCCCGCTCGATGCGCTCTCCGGTGACCGGCTGCGCCGCGAGTTCGAACTCATCTTTCGTGAGCCGAAGGCGGCGGCCATGCTGGCGCGGCTGGCCGAGCTTGGAATCCTGAAGCGCGCTCATCCGGCTCTGATCTGGGACGACCGTGCCGCGCAGGCGGTGACCGGCCTTGACCGGTTGCCCTGGCGCGAATGGCAGCTTGCCGATGCGCCGGAATCGGAGGCGCTGTTCTGGGCCGTGCTGTTGCGCGATGCCGGCGAAGAAGCACTGGCCTCGGCGCTGGCGCGGCTCAACCTCAACCGCGCTCAAGCGGAGGCCGTGCGCGAGGCCGCAGCGCTGCGTCGCACCTGGTCGCGTCCGAGCGAGGCCGTAGCGGCGCTCGAACCGCTGAGTGAGTTGGGCGTTATCGCTGCCTACGTGGCCCGTCCCGAACTGCGCAACGATCTCCATCACTACCTGTCCCGCTGGCGCTTCGTCCGCCCGAAACTGAGCGGCGACGACCTGATTGCGCGCGGCCTGACTCCCGGCCCGGACTTCAAGCGCTGGCTCTGGGCCTTGCGCGCCGCCCGACTGGATGGCAGCGTCACCGACGATGCCGGCGAAGAAGCATTGCTCGACTCGCTCATCCGCGACAACGCTGCAACCACCTGACTACTCGACTACTTGACTACCCGACTACTCGACTACGTGACCACCCGACCCTTCGACCACTCGACTACGGTGACCATCCGCCCGATCCAGGAGGCCGACCTGCCGGCGCTGGAGTGGGACGGCCAGTATCGCCACTATCGGCGCGTTTTTCAGCAGACGTTTCAGGACGCGCAGCAGGGAAAGCGGCTCATGCTCGTGGCGGTAGCTGCGGGTGAGGTCATCGGCCAAATCTTCGTTCAGCTCGTAGGCAGCAACAGCATGCTGGTGGATGGCGAACAGCGCGGCTATCTGTACGCCCTGCGCGTGAAGCCGCATTGGCGGCGGCGCGGGATAGGGCGGCAACTCATCCTGGCGGGCGAGGCCGAGCTAAAGCGGCGCCGCTATCGTGTGGCCGTCATCGCCGCTGCCAAGAACAACCCTGCTGCCCGCCGTCTCTATGAACGCCTAGGCTATCGGGTATTCGCCGAAGACCCCGGCCTGTGGTACTACACCGACGCCGACGGACGACAACAGTACGTTGAAGAGCCGGCCTGGCTGCTCGAAAAGTATCTAGCCCCATAGCACCATAGGAAAAGACTGCGGCAGGCAGGGCAAGAGACCCATCATCCGCCTGTCGCTAATTTCCCCGTTGACTTTCTTCGCGATATGCCCTAAACTAAGGGTGTCTTGTGACCGGTCACATAACCGGTTCTTCAAATTATGTCTTCTCGACCTTCGGCTCGACCTACTATTCGCGATGTGGCCGCGCAGGCCGGCGTCTCCCGGCAGACCGTCTCCCGGGTCATCAACGGCGACCCGCGGGTTGCCGCCTCCACCCGCGCCCAGGTCGAGCGCGTGATTGCCGAGATCGGCTTCCGGCCCAACATCATCGCCCGCTCCATGTCGCGCGGGCGCGCCCATACCCTGGCCTGCATCGCGCCCAACCTCTCCGACTATACCTTCGCCCGCATCATCGAGGGCGCGGAGGCGGAGGCGCGCCTGCACGGTTACTTCCTCCTGTCCTCGTCCGCGCCGGACGTAGAAACTTTTGCCGCCCTGATTGACCAGCTCGTGCTGCAACGCCGCGTGGACGGCGTCATGGTCATCAACCCCTATGTGGATGACCGCTACAAGCATTTGGCCGAGTCGGCGCCGGCCTCCTTCATCGGTGCACGCTCGCGCGACCCGCGCATCGGCTCGGTCTCGCTCGACGAGGGCGAAGCCGCCCACATTGCCAGCCGCCACCTGCTCGAACTCGGCCACCGGCGCATCGCCGTCATCCACGGCCCGCTGGCGGAGGAGAGCGCCCAGGCGCGCCTGGCCGGCTGCCTCTCCGCGCTGCGCGAGGCCGGTGCTGAGCCTGACCTGGTGGCCGGTGGCGACTGGTCGGCGGCTTCAGGCTACGCAGCCATGAATACGCTGCTGGCGGCGGGCCGGCCCTTTACTGCCCTCTTTGCCCACAATGACCGGATGGCGATCGGCGCGCTCCGTGCCTTGCGCGAGGCCGGGCGGCGCACGCCCGAGGATGTCTCCGTCATCGGCTTCGACGATATCCCCTTCGCCGCGTATTCCGACCCGCCGCTGACGACCATGCGCCAAAACATGTGGCAGATCGGTGAAGTTGCGGTGCGCCAGTTGATCCAGGCGGTGGAACAGCCGGAATGCGCACCCGAACACCTCAACCTGCACGCCGAGCTGGTCGTACGTCAATCCACGGCGCGCGTGACTTCCGCTTGAAAGGAGGTGATACCGCTCGTAACCGTTGCTGTCCTTTGCCGTTTCGAATTGTGTCGTTCGTTCACTGTCAACAAGGAGTAGCCCTTCAATGAAACGCACACTGCTTTGGAAAGTCTTGAGCAGCCTGATGGTCGCAAGCCTGTTGCTGGCGGCCTGCGCCCCGGCAGCTACGCCGGCTCCGACCCAGGCGCCGCAGCCCACGACGCCGCAGCAGCCCACCACGGCCCCGCAGCCGACCGTGGCGCCCACGACCCCTCCGACCACGGAGATCACGCTCCGCTGGCGCACCCGCCCGGATAACAAAGAAGAGGCCGACGTTTATGCCGGCATCAGCGACGAAGTCGCCGCCAAGCTGGGCTTCAAGCTGGTCTATGAGCCGGGCGGCACCGAGACCGCCGGTTACCAGGACCAGCTCATCACCGAAGTTCAGGGCGGCACCGCGCCGGACGTGTTCTGGATCCCCGGCACCGACATCGCCCGCTTCGCCAAGGGCGGCTACATCCTCAACCTGGCCGGCGTGGCGAAGGACTTCGACCCGTCCGCCTTCTATCCCGGCCCGATGTTCCACCTGACCTTCAACCCGGAGAACGGCAAGTCGGGCAAGGACAGCGGCGCGCTTTGGGGCCTGCCCCGCGACGTCTCGACGTTTGTACTGTATCTGAACCTCGACCTGCTGAACGAGGCCGGCGCCCAGGATCCGCGCGAGCTGGCCAAGGCGGGCAGATGGAACTGGGATACCTTCGCCGAAGTGACCGCCAAGGTAGCACAGCTCGGTGGCGGTAAGTACGGCTACGGCGCTTCCAACTGGTGGGGCCCGTACGGCGTATGGGTCAACGCCGCCGGCGGCAGCTTCTTCACCGCCGACCTCTCCGGCTGCGCGATGAACACGCCCGAGGCCAAGACCGGCCTGGAGTTCATGCGCAAGATCTACAGCGAACCAGGCTGGGCCGTGCCATACGGCGACGACGCCGAGGCCGCCTTCCGCGCCGGCAACGTCGCCATGTTCCAGAACGGCCGCTGGGCCACCCCCGGCGTCCGCACCGTCACCTTCAAGTACGACGCCGTTGAATTGCCCAATGGCCCGGCGGGCACGCCCGGCAACTGGCTCTTCTGGGGCGCGTACGTGGTGAACGCCAAGACGAAGTATCCGGAGGAAGCGTGGAAGCTGGTGCAGGCCTTGACCGAGGCCGACATTCAGCTCAAGATTGCCGAGCGCGGCACCAACATCCCCAGCCGCGTGAGCAAGGAAGCGTTGGATGCCTTCCTGACCTTCACGCCGCCGGATAACGCGCAGGCGTTCCTCAACGGCATCGCCGACGCCGCCAAACCAACCGCCGAAGGCCCGCTATGGAACGGCAACTGGCCGCTGGTTGATCAGGTGTACGGCGCGGGTGTAACTGCCGTCGTCACCGGCAAGCGCACGGTGGATGACTTCATCGCCAAGATTTGCGATGAGGCCGCCCCGGGCTTCAAGCCGTAAGTTTGTGATCGCGAGCGGGGCGGGCGTTAGCCCGCCCCGTTCATTAGGGAGACACGCCGATGGCCACTCTCTCGACGATTGCCCGGTTGGCAACGCAAGGTCGCAGCGGGCTGCGCTGGCTCATCCTCTGGCACATCGTACTGGGCCTGATACTGGCCGTTAGTGCGTTTGCGGCCTTTGGCGATGAGGCGCTTGCGGCGCAGGGCCAGGTGTTGCACTACGGCGCGGTGACGTTGTTAGGAGCCGGTGCACTGGCGAGCTTCTACGCTGCGTTGCAACTGGCGCAGCGCCGCGCGGCAGGCCGGGTCGCTGCCGTGCTGGTGAACTACCTCTTCGCCGTGCTCGCCGTGCTCATCTCGCTACACTGGCTCGGCGTGTATCTCGGCATTGACGCGCTGGCAGGCACCTTTGGGCGCGGCCTGCCGGGGCTGGGCATCGTCTTCCTCGGTTACCTCATCCGCGCCTCCGCCGACCGCTTCGAGGGCACGGCGCGCGAACGCGCCCCGCGCGAGCTGGGCCGCTGGGTGATGCTGGCCGGTCTGCTCGTGTTCCTGTTCTTTATTGATACACTCTCCGGCCTGGTCTGGCTGGCCGGGCAGCTGGCCGCGCAGCCGCTGACGGTGGGTGTGCTGCTGCTTGTGGCCGTCAGTGTGGTGATGCTGCGGCTAGCGTGGAGCCCCGCCATGGCGGAGGAGCTAAACGCCGGCCATATGCAGGAGGAGCTGCTCAACGGCTACGTCTTCCTCTCCCCGAACTTATTGGGTTTTCTCATCTTCTTCGCCGGGCCGTTGTTGCTCTCGCTTTACATCAGCACCACCACCACGCGCGGCGCGGAGCGCGATATCTTTGTCGGCCTGGACAACTACGCCCGCATCTTCAACGTCACCGTCCGGCCGCTGAACGGGCCGGATCAACCGGCGCGCGAAGTGGTGGATGTATCCCGCTACACCGAGTCGTTCCGCTTTTCGCTCGGCGATCGGCACTTCCTGATCGCGGCGCAGGCCCCGCGCTTCTGGGTGGCGCTGCGCAACACGCTGACGTTCGTGCTGCTGGCCGTGCCGCTCAGCGTCGTCCCGGCCCTTGTCCTGGCGACGGTGCTCAACAGCAAACTGCCGGGCATGGCCTTCTTCCGCGCCATTTACTTCATCCCCAGCATCGCCGCCGTCGTCGGCATCGCGCTGGTTTGGCGCTGGATGTACGACAGCACCACCGGCTGGATCAATTACTTCATTACTCTGGCGGTGGAGTTCTGCATGGCGCTCGGCTTCCCCATGGCCGATCCGCGTATCCAATGGCTGAACAACACCAACACCGCACTGCTGGCCGTGGTGTTCATGTTCGTCTGGCAGACGATGGGCTTCAACAGCGTGCTCTTCCTGGCCGGCCTGCAGAACGTGCCGGGCGAGCTATATGAAGCGGCCACCGTGGACGGCGCCGGCACGCTTTCCAAGTTCTTCAGCATCACCCTGCCGCTGCTCGCGCCGACCACCTTCTTCGTCGTCAGCACCACCATCATCGCCGCGCTGCAGGTCTTCGAGCAGGTGTATATCCTGACGAACCCGCCCGGCTCACCGTCTGATTCGACGCTGACGCTGGTGCTCTACCTCTATCAGGAGGGCTTCAACCAGTTCGACTTTGGCTTCGCCTCGGCGGTGGCCTGGGTGCTGTTCGCCGTCATCTTTGTCTTCACTCTCGTTCAGTTCCAGCGCAACCGCCAATCCAGCCTGTACGAAGGATAGGCCGCCATGGGCTACCGATTGAAACGACTCCTGCAAAATGTCCTCATCTACGCCGTGCTGACGGCCTTCGGCGTGATCATGCTCTTTCCCTTTATTGTGATGGTGACCACGTCGCTGAAGGACGCCGCCGACACCTTCAGCTATCCGCCGCGTTTGTTGCCGCAAGATGCGCAGACCGTCGCCGTCCCCGGCTTCAACGACCCGCTGCCCCTGTACGACGTGCCGATAGATGGGCAGACCCGGCGCCTGGCGCTGGCCGGACGCGATGCGCGCGTGGGCGTGTACGCCGAGCCGGGCAACCTGGCGCAGACCTATGAGCGCTCGCTGCGCGATGTCTCGCCTGCCGGCGGTGCGCTCAACCAGAAGACCGTGACGGTGAACGGGAAGACGGAGAAGCTCTGGGTGATTCAGGAGAACGGGCGAGAGCTCGAAGTCATCCAACTGGAGCAGAAGGCGCTGGGCCGTTTCATTGATCCGGCCAACCCCGAGGCTGCGCCCATCATCTTCGATGTGCGCGCCGCGCGCCCCGTCACCAACCTGACCTGGCACCCGGAGAACTACCAGCGCGTGATTGCGCTCGGCGGGTTGGACCGCAGCCTGACCAACACCATCCTGGTGACGCTGGCGGTGGTGGCCGGGCAGCTGATCACTTCGGTGCTGGGCGGCTATGCCTTCGCCCGCCTGCGTTTCCCCGGCCGGGACAATCTCTTCCTCGTCTACCTCGGCACCATCATGATTCCTTTCGTGGTGCTCATCATCCCGCTTTACCGGCTGATGGTGATGATCGGTTGGGTGGACCGCTTGGCCGCGCTTATCCTGCCCTGGATTTTCACCGCCTACGGCACCTTCCTGATGCGCCAGTTCTTCATCACCATCCCCAAGGAGCTGGAGGAAGCGGCGCTGATTGACGGCGCGTCGCGGCTGGAGATTCTGCGCCGCATCTTCATCCCGGCCAGCGTCCCGGCCCTCGCCACGCAGGCGACCTTCACCTTCCTGTACGCCTGGAACAGCTTCGTCTGGCCGCTGGTCATCATCAACACCGGCAACGAGGCTAACCACGTGCTCACGCTCTCCCTCAGCATTTTGCGGGGCCGCGCCACCGAAGCGCCTAATCTGATTCTGGCCGGGGCCGCCATCTCCGTCCTGCCGCCGCTTATCGTCTTCCTCCTCGCCCAGCGCTTCTACATCGAGAGCGTCACGAGCAGCGGGGTGAAGGGCTGAAGTGAGTGTGCATGCAAAACATGTCAGCCGCACCCTGAGTGGAGCCGAAGGGGCGGCGCGTTCCCTGACAACCTTTGCGTGCACACTGAAGTGAAGCTGTGCGGGTGAGTGAGTGGAAAGGTGGGAAAATGGCGGGGTGACAAGGTGATAGGGTGAAGCTGAGTCGAACTGCTCCGCCACCCCTTCACTCCCTCACTCTGCCACTCGACTACCCATGACTCCCTCCCGCCTCTACAGCGCCTATATCTTCGACCTCGACGGAACGGTGTATCTGGGCGAGGCGCTGCTGCCCACCGCCCGCGAGACCATCACCCGCCTGCGTGAGCTGGGCAAGCGCACCATCTTCCTCAGCAACAACCCCACGCACACACGCGCGGCGTATGCACAGAAGCTGACCCGCCTCGGCCTGCCCACGCCGCCGGAGGACATCCTCAACTCTTCGCTGGTGATGGTGGACTTTCTGCGCACGCATCTGCCGGGCGCGCGGCTGTTCGTGGTGGGCGAGCCGCCGCTATTGGACGACCTGCGCGCTGCCGGCTTTGAACTGGTGGAGGATGCCGCGCGCACCGACGCCGTCATCGCCAGCTTCGACCGCACCTTCGTCTATCGTAAGCTGCAAATCGCCTTCGACGCCATCCGCGCCGGCGCGCGCTTTTTCGCCACCAACGGCGACCGCTTCTGCCCTGTGCCAGGGGGCGGCGAGCCGGACGCGGCGGCCATCATTGCCGCCATCGAGGCCTGCACCGGCGTCAAGTGCGAGGCTATCGTCGGCAAGCCCTCGCGCTACACGATTGACGCCGTGCTTAATCTGGTAAAGTTGCCGCCCAGCGAGTGTCTGATGACGGGCGACCGATTGGAGACCGATGTAAAAATGGGACTGGACGCCGGCATGGACGCCGCATTGGCCCTCACCGGCGCAACGACCGAAGCCATGCTCGCCCGTTCCGACATCCGGCCAACATATGTGCTCCGCAAGTTGGAAGAGCTGATCCCGAATGGAGGAAGTAGAGAGTAGAAAGTAGGAAGTAGGAAGTAG
>JAVQXV010000449.1:0-1102 GCA_033577755.1 Anaerolineales bacterium | reverse complement strand
CTGCTTTTGCTTCCGGCTGGAAAGTGCGCACCACCAGCCCGTTGCCATCGGGCGCCGGGTGCAGGCCAAGCACATCGAACGGCGTGCTGTAATAACCGCCGACGATGGCCGCAATGATGTCTGACGAGACGGTGGGCATGGAGGCTCCTTTAGGTTGGAGATTGGAGACTAAAGAAATCGTGAGTGCCCTGAAAAAAAGGGGATTTTAGCCGGCGAAATGAAGGCGGAGCGAAGGTTGAAAAGCGCCGTGTGCACGCAAAACCTGTCCGCCGCACCCTGACCCTTCGGCTTCGCTCCGCTGAGCGCGCTCAGGGGAGCGGCGGGCGTCCGGCGATTGCCGCTTCGGCTTCGCTCAGCGTCCGCTCAGGATGCCCGCCGCGCAGGCCATCCTGAGCGTGGCTTCGCCGAGCGAAGCCCGCCGAAGGACGAAAGGGCGGCACGTTCCCTGACAACCTTTGCGTGCACACGGGTATGCTGGCCTCTTGTAATGACTTTATAATCTCTTCCATACTTGCCATCCTCCTGTTGGAAATGTAACGCGACGATGTCCACTCTGTCGGTTGCTAAGAGTGTAGCGGAAGCCGCCGAACAAATACATACACCCGCCGGCTTCGCCTCGCCGCAGGTGAAATGCGAGTTGGAATACGGCTGCTGGATGCAACCGACCGAATGCCTGTCCTGCATCTTCTTGCTAGCCCCCTAGCAGAGGCAGCCTCAGCCCTGCGCCGGCTCAGGCGGCACTTCGATACTGCCAGTGCTGCCGCCTTCCTTCTTGCCGAGGCGCGAAGCGATCTTTTCGCGCTGCTCGGCGACGACAGCCTTACCGCGCTCGGCCAGCTCGTCCAGGTGGGCACGTGCCTCGGCAGCCAGCTTCTCGGCGCGGGCGCGCGCTTCGGCAGTGGCTTGCTCGGCGCGGGCGCGTGCCTGCATGGCTGCCTCCTCGGCCCGGCGGCGCGCGTCCTCCGCCGCCTCATACGCCTGGTCGCGCAGTTCAATGCTGCGCTGGCGCAGCTGTGCGCGCGTCTCCTCGCCGGACTGCGGAGCCAAGATCAAGGCCACTGCCGCACCGACCACACCGCCGATGATGAATCCGGTCAGGAAA
>JAVQXV010000448.1:0-1104 GCA_033577755.1 Anaerolineales bacterium | reverse complement strand
CAACCCGAGCGGGCCGAACCCGTACGTGCCCCTGATACAGCCTGAATCTGAGCCGAGAGTATAATGTGAACTCAAGGAGAACAACGCATGGACGCCATTCGCCTGAATACCATTGTTCAAAAAGATGGCGAGATTGCTATTACCGGATTACCCTATAAGAAGGGCGAGCAGATTGAAATGATTCTGCTGGCCAGGCCGGCCAGAAAAGCGGCTCGCCGTGCGCTGACGGCCCGCCAACTCCGCCGCTCCAGGCTGATTGGGCTGTGGAAAAACCGCAGGGATATTCAGGACAGCGCGGCCTATGCTCGCCAACTGCGCGCCGAGGCCCAGCGCCGGAGCTAGCGCATGGTGCTGGTGGACACCGACGTGATGGTTGACCTTTTGCGCGAGCACGCGCCAGCCGTCACCTGGCTTGACCAGCTTGGCGACGACGAACTTCTGCTGCCCGGTTTTGTGGTCATGGAATTGCTCCAGGGCTGCAAAACTCGCGCTGAACAACAGCGCTTGCAGAAAGAACTTGCGTATTACAGCGTTGTCTGGCCTTCACCGGAAGTCTGTGATGAAGCCGTTTCGGTGTTTGCAAGCTATCATCTCAGTCACAATCTGGGCATTATCGACGCGCTCATTGGCCAGCTCGCAGTATCTCTGGATTTGCCGTTGTATACCTTCAATCAAAAGCATTACGCTGCTATTCCCGGGCTGAAGCTCGTTGAGCCATACACGAAAAACTGACGGCTTTTCTTTGCCTGGAGACGACACCCCCACAGCGCGAGGCTTTTGTTTACAGCAGCCCCGGCCCTTCCTATTTCCCTTCTGCTCGGCAATCATGGCCCCGAACTAGCGGGAGATCACCTGCCCCTGCGCTAACACCTCGGATGGCAGCCGCAGTACCGCAATGCCGACGCCAACGGCCAGCAACACGCCGACCATCCCGCCCACGCCGAGCCGCACGCCGACGGCGCTGCCCGGCCACAGCCAGCAGAGCATCACCTAGAGCGATTTCCAGTTTGATTTACGGCAAGGCGTACAAAATTCGAGCTATTTTCAGTGAACTGATTCAAACTTTCCAAAAAGGCGATAATGCTGCATGATAGGTGAAAAACT
>JAVQXV010000447.1:0-1105 GCA_033577755.1 Anaerolineales bacterium | reverse complement strand
GCACACTAACCACTTAGCCGTTTGGATTTATCCGCAGGGTCTGGGGTAACATAGACGGTTTCACCGCTGAGGCGCAAAGAGCGCAAAGATTGGCCGCTTGCAGTGGACTCACTAGAGCGAATTCCTGATTGATTTACGGTTCCGTAGACTGAAAACAGGTCGAATTTCGCATGCCTTGCCGTAATTCCAGCTGGAAACCGCTCTAAATCGTTCAGCGGTTTCTCTTCGTGCCTTTACAATTTTACGTGAGCCTCCTAACCCAAACCCGAAGAGCCTGATTTGGATTGGATAAGAAGCAGCCGAATGTGGCGCGGCGGAGGTGATACGATATTGGCATGTGGCTGATCGAAGACATTATCCTCGGACTGTACGCTCTGACGTTGCTATTGCTGGCCGTCTTCGGCCTCAACCTGCTGATTGCTTTGCTGGCCGCGGTGCTCCATCACAAGCCGCGCCCGCCGGCCAACCCGCCGGAGCGCTGGCCGGAAGTGCTCGTTCAGGTCCCGCTCTACAACGAGCGCTACGTCGTCGAGCGGGTGATCGACTCCGTTGCCGCGCTCGATTACCCGCGTGACCGGCTGCGCATCCAGATTCTGGATGACTCCACCGACGAGACGGCACAACGGGCACGGGCGCGGGTGGCCTACCACCGGGCGCGCGGCGTGGCGATGACTTACCTGCACCGCTCCACCCGCGACGGCTACAAGGCCGGCGCGCTGGCCGAGGGCCTGGCGGCTGTCGGCCCTGCCCCGGAGTTCGTGGCCATCTTCGACGCCGACTTCGCCCCACCGCGCGACTTCCTGCGTCGCCTGCTCCCGGACTTCTTTGCCGACCCGCGCCTCGGCCTGGTGCAGGCACGCTGGGAGCATCTCAACCCTCAGCGGAACGCGCTTACATTGGCGCAGGCGCTGGCGCTGGATGGCTACTTTTGCGTCGAGCAGGTGGCGCGCAGCCGCGCCGGCTGGTTGTTGAACTTTAATGGAAGCGCCGGAATCTGGCGGCGGGCCTGCATTGAAGATGCCGGCGGCTGGCAGGGCGACACGCTGGCCGAGGACCTCGACCTCTCGTATCGCGCGCAGCTGCGCGGCTGGCGGCTGGATTATCG
>JAVQXV010000002.1:0-62352 GCA_033577755.1 Anaerolineales bacterium | reverse complement strand
CTTTCATCACGCCGTCGCCACACCGGTTGGGCCGGGCAGCGGCTCCTTCTCCACGACCTGCAGCAGCGCCCGCGCCGAGGCCAGCCCCAGGCCGATGAAGAGCATCACCATCACGAAGTTCACGGTCAGTAAAGCGAGGGGGATAAGCGGCGGGAACCAGGCGAAGAATCCGGTCACCAGCGGCTGGGCGGAGATGAAGACGGCCAGCCACACCAGCCAGGCCAGCAGCGAAACCGCGCCGCGCCCGACGTTCCTCCACACCAGCCAGCCCAGCCCCCAGACGAAAAACTCCACACACACCGCCAGCCCGGCGCGCGGGTGCACCTGAAGTAGGTAGAACACGCGGCCCAGGCCCTTCTTCAGCCGGTACAACTGATAGAGTCCGAAGACCAACAGGCCCAGAGTCAGCACCAGCACTGCGCCGAACAGGCCCACCAGCAGCCAGGGGTCAATGCGCGTCAGCACGTAGGCCAGCCCCATCAGCATAACGGCGGCGAAGTTCTCGGCGATGACGAAGGCCGGGGCGGAGGTCGTGCCCGCCGTGCCGCTGGTCGTGCTCAGCATCGGCTTGGCGAGGGCCTTCATGCCGGTCAGGGCTGTAGCCGCGATCGCGCTACCGGCCGCAATCGCCACACCAGTCCCCTCCAGTGCGCCCGTCTCGCCGTTGAAGATGCGCAGCGTATCAATCGCCGCTTTCAGCTCTGGGCTGAGGTTGACGATGACGCCGACCGAGGCCAGCGACACCAGCGCCGCCGAGAGCGGGACGACGAAGCCGCTGACGAAGTGGACAACAGCGTTGGCCACGTGCATCAGCCCCGGTGCAAATTGCTGGGCCAGCGCCGGCGCAATGCTCACCAGCCACAACGCGCCGACGAAGAGGATGAACCACCACTCCGCCATGAAACTCATCGGCCCGCTCAATTGGATGAGGCCAAAGCGGGCCGCCAGGCCCAGGACGAGCAGGCAGGCATACTGGTTAGAAGCGCCGACCAGGCCGCCGGCGGCGATGGCTGCAAACACAAGTTCCATAAGGCCCTCCACTGCCTCTGGCTACTAAAATCCGGCTGTTGAAGCGAGATTTTAGAATCCTTTCATCAAGCTTCAATAAACTCAAAATTATCTCTTGACAAAAACCAAAACCTAAATAAGATAATCAATGTTTCAGGTCTCTTGTCTCAACTATCATGCCGATCGGCTCAGATATCCTAAACCGCCCACTTGATTATGCACCCTATCCTCGGAACCTGCCCCATTTGCGGTGAAGCGCTGGCTGTGACCCGGCTGCACTGCCGTGCCTGCGATACCACCATCGAAGGCCGCTTCACCATTGGCGCCTTTGACCGCCTCAGCCCCGAACAACTCGCCTTCGCCGAGACCTTCATCCGCTGCGAAGGCAAACTCAACCGCATGGAAAAGGAACTCAACCTATCTTACCCTACTTTGCGGGCCAGGCTCACCGAGTTAATACGCGCCATGGGCTATGAAGTTGGGCAGGAGGAGGCCCTCGGCCTGAGCGACGAAGAACGCCGCCGCATCCTCGACGACCTGGCCGCCGGGCGCATCAGTTCGCAGGACGCGGTGAAGGCCCTGCAGGGCGGCGTTTGATTTTAGATTTCTGATTTGGGATTTTGGATTGAAGGAGAGCTCTCATGTTCACCGATCACTCTTCCATCCTGAATGGGGTTGCGGCGGGGACGTTATCGGCGGAGGAGGCGGCCAGGCGGATGGCCGCAGACGCAGGCGCGGGAGCCGGCGCCGGCGGGCGGAACGACGCCGGGCGCTGGCTCCACGTGCGTGTCACGAACCTGGATACCGGCAGGCCGAGAGTCAGCATTAACCTGCCGCTGAGCTGGGTCAACGCTGTGCTCAGGCTCGGTGCGCGCTACCAAACGAAGCTCGCCGGCCTCGACCTCGACTGGGAGGAAATCGTCGCTCTGCTTCAGTCGGAGGCGAGCGGCCAGATCATCGAAGTGGAAGACCTGGATGGTGGCCAGCGAGTGGAGGTTTTTGTAGATTGAACCGGAGGTGCCATGAATCTTACACGAGCCAATGCCGAGACCACTTCTGACCCGGAACTCACGCTTGAAATCGGCGGTGATTTGCGCCTGAGCGGTGGCGACCGCAACGAGATTGTGGCCGAGGGCGATGACAAAGTCGAGCTGACGACCAGCACCGACGGCAGCCAGGCGCGGTTGCGCTGCGACGGCCACTGCACCGTCCGCGTCCCCCGCCGCGCGCGCCTGAGCTGCGAACGCATCGGCGGCGACGCCCGACTCAAGGAGCTGGAAGCTGACCTGGTGCTCAAGGAGGTGGGCGGCGACCTGGTTCTGCGCCGGGTGGCCGGAGTGAAGGTTGACCGGGTCGGCGGTGACTTGAGTGCTAAGTATGTGCGCGGCTCACTGTTCTTTGGCGAGGTCGGCGGCGACGTTTCCGCGCGCGATGTGGAGGGCAGTCTGGCCGGCTCCGCCGGCGGCGACATGTACCTGCGCGACGTTGCGGCGGAGGCCTCCGGCGTTGCCGGCGGCGATGTGGTGCTCCACCTGGAGTTTGCGCCGCCGCACACCTACGACTTCTCAGCCGGCGGCGACATCATTTGTCGCGTCCCGCCCGGCGTCTCTGCCGTCATCACCGCGCAGTGCACCGGCGACCTTTCGGTGGATGTTCCCGGCGCGCGCATCGAAGGCCGGGACGGTCAGCAGGTCATCACGCTGGGCACAGGCGAGGCCAAAGTTTCCCTGCGCGCGGGCAGCGACATCACCCTCAGCGACGTGACCGTAACCTCTTCCGGCGTGGCCGATAGCGGCGACGACTTCGGCGAACGGATCGCGGCAGAGATCGAGGCCAGGGTCGGCGCGCGCCTGGCCGAAGTGGAGCGCGAGCTGAACATGCAGTTCGGCAATCTCAAACTCAACCTGAGCGGACTGGGCGGCGTGGACGCCGAACGCATCGCTGCCAGGGTGCGCCGCGCTGCCGAGGCCGCTCGCCGCCGCGACGAAGCTGCCCGGCGAAAAGCGGAGACGCTCAGCCGCAAAGCCGAGCAAATCAGCGAACGCGCCGGGCGCCGCAAGAGCTGGGGCTTCACTTTCACCGCGCCATCGCGCCCGCCGACGTCCCCCGCGCCGCCTCGTGCGCCCGGCATTGAGCCGGTGAGCGAAGACGAACGCCTGGCCGTCCTGCGTATGCTGGAGCAGCGCAAAATCTCGGTCGCCGAAGCTGAGAAATTATTGGCCGCGCTGGAGGGCAGGCTTAGCCATTAGTCATCGGCCATGAAGGATGATCGGTGACTGAAGACTGATGACCGATGACTGCCCGGCTTGTAGCCAACCCGTCCGGCAGTGACGGCCTGCAACCGCTTGATATTACGCGCCACCTGGCCGGTGTGGCCGACTTAATCAGTCTATGCTTCTCGCCGGAGGTGGAAGAGGGCTGGCAATATGCCATTCGCGAGCTGCGCTTCCTCAGCCGGCTGGGGCCACTGGCGCACGTGCTCGCCTGGCTCGACCCGCAGCACAGGCTGCTGACGCAGGGCTTTGTCTGGGTGGACGATGGGCGGGTGATCGGCAACGTCAGCACACAGCCTTCCGAGACCTCTTCCGGCGTGTGGGTCATCGCCAACGTCGCGGTGCATCCCGATTTCCGGCGGCAGGGCATCGCGCAGCAGCTGATGCAGGCCACGCTGGATTACATCCGTGCCCGCGGCGGGCGGCAAGCCATCCTGCAGGTGGATGACGAGAACGCCGGCGCCATTCGGTTGTATCAACGGCTGGGATTCGAGCATACGGCCACGCACCGCATCTGGCAACGTTCCGGCCGCGCCGTCATTCCGGCATACGAGCCCTCGCGCTTCGAAATCCGCCTGCGCGACGGGCGCGAGTGGATGGAGGAACTGAACCTGGCGCAGCTGGCGCGCCCGGAGGGCCTGCTCTGGAACCGGCCGCTGAGCATGGCCGAGTTCCGCCCGTCGTTGCTGCGCCGCCTGGAAGCCTTCTTCAACGGTGAGATGGAAGAGCACTGGCTGGCCGTCACGCCGCAGGAGCAGATTGTGGGCGCGCTGATCATCGCGACCGGTCTAATGGAGGGCGACCGGTTGACGGTGCTGGCGCACCCGGCGTTCCGCGGGCGGGTGGAGCGCGCCCTGCTCATCCGCGGCCTGCGCCGGCTCGGCCCGCGCCCGTGGAACATCCGCCTCGAGCACCCGCTCGACGATACCTACGTCAATGACCTGCTGCGCGATTTCAGCTTTACCGTGAAGCGCACATTGCGTTGGATGAAATTGGTCTTGTAGTCAAATGGTCACCTAGTCAGGTGGTCGAGTGGTTGGTGAGTCGCGGAACGGAACAATCTGGCCATTTGACCGCTCGTCTCGCAGACTATCTGACCAACCGACAAAACTCATGTTTGGCCAAGTCATCATTCAAGACCTGAGCAAGACCTACATCACCCGCCAGCGGAAAGGTCTCTTCAAGTCCGAAGAAAAGCAGGTGCCGGCGCTCAAAAGCATCTCGCTGGAGATTCGCCCTGGTGAAATCTTCGGCCTGCTCGGCCCGAACGGCGCCGGCAAGACCACGCTCATCAAATGCCTGACCACGCTGTTGCTGCCCACGGCAGGGAGGGCATGGGTGAACGGCTTCGAGCTGACGAAGCAGGATAACGCTATCCGTGCGACGACGGGCTGCATGTTGATGGGCGAGCGTGGGCTGTACTGGAAGCTGACCGCACGCGAGAACCTGGTCTTCTTCGGCGCGCTCTACCACCTCAGCCCGGCAGACCGCAGGCGCCGCGCCGATGCGCTGATCGAAAAGCTCGGCCTGGGCGACATCGCCGACCGCGCGGTGGAAAGCTACTCCTCCGGCCAGCGCATGAAGGTGGCCTTCGCCAAAGCACTGATCAACGATGCGCCGCTGCTCATCCTCGACGAGCCGACCAACACCCTCGACGTGCCCTCGGCCCGCGAGCTGCGCGCTGTCGTCCGCGAACTCAACGCGCAGGGCAAGACCGTCATCTACACCACCCACATCATGACCGAGGCCGAGACGCTCTGCGACCGCGTCGCCATCATTGACCGCGGCGAAGTGCTGGCGCTGGGCACAGTGCCGGAGCTGAAGGCTTCGCTTAAACGCGAGGCGGTGATCAGGGTGGAAGGCGTAATTTCCGCCAAGGCCTCCCAGGCGGTGGAGCAGTTGCCGGGAGTCTCACGCGTCGCCGCCCATAGTAACGGTAAGACCACGCTCACCGTCGTCTCGCAGGACGGCCACGCCACGCTGCTGCCGCGCCTGCTCGAGACCCTCACCCGCCACAACGCCATCATCCAGAGCATTGCGCCGCAGGAGGTGACGCTGGAGGATGTGTTCATCGCCCGCACCGGCCGCACGCTGGCGGAGGATACGCGGGTGGAGTGAGGGCGTATTACGTAATTGCGTATTGCGTATCACGTATTGCGTATTGTGTGCTCCATTTCTCGAAGCAGAGCGTGAAATACAAAACATGCCCTACGTAACGCGCAGTGCACAACACACTGTGAGAACATGACGATTACCACTCAATCTTCTCAGCCCGGCCAGCCTACTTTGGCGCAGTCGCTTTCGGCGGCGCTGGCCGAGACGCAGCTGCGGCTAATTAACATCAGCCGCTACCCCGGCCAGCTGGCGCTGGAGATTGTCATCCCCATCATCTTCGCCGCCATGCCCATGCTGCTGGGCCGCGCCACCGGCGGCGAGGATGCCGCTGCCAACTTTGCCGCCAATACGGGCACGGCCAACTACGTGGCCTACCTGCTCATCGGCAGCAACGTGTTCTCGCTGGTCTCCAACGCGTTCTGGCACATCGCCTATTGGCTGCGCTTCGAGCAGGAGACCGGCACGCTCGAGGCCGTTTACCTCACGCCCACCTCCACCCTTACGCTGGCGAGCGGGGTGGCGCTCTACAGCATCATCCGCGGGCTGTCGTCCTCGCTGCTGGCCTACGTCATCGGCTGCCTGATTTTTCAAGTCAACCCGTTTCAGGGCAATGTGCTGCTGGCGCTCGGCTTCATCGCTGTCGGGCTGCTCCCGTTGTACGGCATGGCCTTGCTCTTCGGGGCGGTGGTGCTCAAGGTCAAGGAGTCCAACGCCGTCGTCAATCTGATGCAGTGGGTGGTGAGCTTCCTGATGGGGATTTTCTTCCCGGTGACGGTGCTGCCGCCCTTCGTCCGCGTCATCGCCTGGCTGTTCCCGCCCACCTGGATGACCAACGGCGTGCGTTCGGCGCTGCTGGGCGTGGGCTACTTCTTCGGCGAGTGGTACGCGGACATGGCCGTGCTCTGGGCGTTCATGCTCGTCGCGCCGCTGTTCGGCTTTTGGGTGTTCCAGCGCACCGAGCGCAGCATCCAGCGCAACGAAGGCGTCGGCCAGTTTTGATTTGCGATTGTGGATTTCTGATTTCGAATTGCCAATCCAAAATCCGCAATCCAAAATCTAAAATCAGAAATGAAATAACCATGCCCGACTCTCCGAGGTTGCTACGCGGCCCCGCCGCCTTTCTCAGCACGCTCCTCGCCATGGCGCAGAAAGAGCTGATGATTATGCTGCGCTATCCGGTTGAGTTCGTCGCTTCCTTCGGACAAATCTTTCTGATCGTCACCGTCCTTACGCTGGCCGGGCTGATGTTCGCGCCGCGCGACGCCGGCGCGGAGGGCAATTCGACCACCGCCGGCATCGTCGTCTACGGCTTCATCCTGTTCATGTTCCTCTCGGACACGCTGTGGACTATCGGCTACAACGTGCGCCGCGACCAGAAGCAGGGCACGCTCGAACAGCTCTACCTCAGCCCGGCCTCCAAGTTCGCCAACCTGCTCTCGCGCATCGCGGTGTCGCTGGTGTGGACGGGCCTGCTGTGCGTCACCTCCGCCTGGCTGATGAGCACCCTCATCGGTCGGCTGCCGGCTGAGAACCTGTTACCCGGCGCGCTGGTGCTGCTCTTCGCGCTCTCCGGGTTATTTGGCGCGGGCTTTGCCTTCGCCGCACTCACGCTGCGCATCAAAGAGACGGCGCAGACGCTGGCCAACCTGCTTCAGTTCGTGTTCATGGTGCTGTGCGCGCCGTTCTTCCCGTTCAGCGCCCTGCCCGAGGCGCTGCAATGGGTCGCCCGCCTTATCCCGCTCTCCTACGGCGTGGACGCGTTCCGTTCGCTGCTGCTGGGCCTGCCCGCCGGCTACCCCGAACTTGCGCCGCTGGAAGTGGAGATTGCCATCGTCGTCGCCTTCGGGACTCTCATGCCCATCATTGGCTACTGGCTGTACCGGCTCGAGGAGGACAGCGCGCGAAGGCGCGGCACGCTGTCGGAGTATTGATGACTGATGACTAATGACTGATGATTTTCGATTCGATTGCTCTGCCAATCCCCAATCCGAAATCCAAAATCAGAAATCCAAAATCAGAAATCATATGGCAACCGTTGAAGAGCGCATGAAGGTGCTCAAGCTCATCGAAGAGGGAAAGATCAGCGCTGAGGAGGGCGCAAAGCTGCTGGCCGCGCTGGCCGAAAGCCGCAAGACGCCGAACATCTCGCTGGGCGCAGCGGCGGGCGAGGCGCGCTGGTTCCGCGTCCGCGTCACCGACCTCAAGACCGGCAGAGCCAAGGTCAACATCAACATCCCGATGAGCCTGGTCCGCGTCGGCATGAAGATGGGTGCGCGCTTTGCGCCCGGCCTGGAGGCCGAACAGATCGAGGCGCTGGCGGAAGCGCTCAAATCCGGCCAGACGGGCAAGATTATTGACGTGACCGACGAGGAAGACGGCGAGCATGTGGAGATTTTTGTCGAGTGAAATGATGGATGATTGAGGACTCATGGCGAAAATTTCTCGTCTCCCCAGCGGCTTCTTTGGCTTCACCATCGTCTGGCTTGGGCAGATTATCTCTGTGCTCGCCACCAGCATGACCCAGTTCGCGGTGACGGTCTGGGTCTTCGAGAAGACCGGCAGTTACACCGCGCTCGGCCTGGTGCAGGTCTTCTTCATCACGCCCTTCCTGCTGCTCTCACCCATCGCCGGGGCGATGGTGGACCGCTACGACCGCAAGCTGATGATGATGGTCAGCGATTTGAGCGCGGGGCTGGGCACCGTCTTCATCCTGGTGATGCAATCCCTGGGGAGGCTGGAGGTCTGGCATCTGTACATCACCGCCGCGATTGCCGGCCTGGGCAATTGCTTTCAATGGCCGGCCTATTCCGCCGCCATCAGCACCATGCTGCCCAAAGAGCAGTACGGACGGGCCAACGGCATGATGTCGCTGGTGGAGGCGGGGCCGGGCATCGTCGCGCCACTGCTGGCCGGCGCGCTGCTGCCGCTCATCGGCCTGGCCGGCATCCTTTGGCTGGACGTGCTGACGTTCCTCGTCGCCATCGGCGCGTTGCTGGTCGTCCACATCCCAACGCCAACGCAGTCCGCCGAAGGGCAGAAGGCCGCCGGCGGCGGTCTGCTCCAGGATGCTGTGTTCGGCTTCCGCTATATCTTCGCCCGGCCCAGCCTGGTGGGCCTACAGTTGACGTTCTTCTTCGGCAACCTGTTTGCCGGCATCGCCTTCACCGTGCTCGCTCCGATGATTCTCGCGCGCACCGGCAACAGCGAGGCCGCGCTCAGCTACGCGCTCTCCGCCGGCGCGCTCGGCGGCGTGGTGAGCGGCGTGCTGATGAGCGTCTGGGGCGGCTTCAAGCGCCGTGTCCACGGTGTGCTGCTGGGCTGGATGTGGAGCGGCCTGGTAGGCATGTTCCTGCTCGGGCTGGGCCGGGACGTGGCCTGGTGGGCGATCTTCATGTTCCTGGGCGGATTGCCCATTGCCATCATCAACGGCTCCAACCAAGCCATTTACCAGGCCAAGGTGCCGCCGGACGTGCAGGGCCGGGTGTTCGCCGCGCGCCGGCTGATCGCCTGGTTCACCAATCCCATCTCGCCCCTCATCGGCGGCGCGCTGGCGGACTTTGTGCTGGAGCCGGGGATGCGGACTGGCGGCTGGCTGACGCCCGTGTTCGGCGGCTGGGTGGGCGAGGGGCCGGGCGCGGGTGCAGCGGTGCTGCTGCTGGTCTGCGGCCTGGCGGCGGCCCTGGGCGGTGCCGCCAGCTACTTCGTGCCCGTCATCCGCGACGCCGAGAGGCTGTTGCCCGATCACGATGCAGCGCCGGCTCCGGTTACGCCGGCGGCCGCCGATTGACGTTTGCCGGACGGGCGCAACTGCGGTGGAACGTGGTGCATAGTGCGTATTGCGTGTTGCGTATAGTGTGTTGCTTCGATTATGCACCGCGCTACTATGGATTACGGAGACTTCACCATGCTCAAGTTACTCCTTCGCCTCACCATCAACGCCGTTGCGCTGTGGATCGTCATTAACGGTATCCCCGGCGTGTTCAACGGCGTGCCCGGCATCGCCGGCCCGCGCGACGTCGGCTCAATCATCGCGCTGGCCTTCATCTTTGGGCTGGTCAACGCGCTGGTGCGGCCCATCATCACCTTCCTCACCTGTCCGCTGATTATCCTCACGCTCGGCCTGGGCACGCTGCTCATCAACACGCTGATGTTCTGGCTGGCCGGGCAGGTCGGCCAGTGGTTCGGCGTGGGCTTCACGGTGGACGGCTTCTGGCCTGCCTTCTTCGGCGCGCTCATCGTCTCCATCGTCAGCGTGGTGCTCAGCGTCTTCGTCCCCGACGACCGCGAGTGGCGGCGGCGCGAGCGGCGGCGACGTGACTGAGCGGCCCGGTTCAAGTTCATCATGCTCTGTCTCCGGGGTGCAACGGCGCTAACCCCGTCACACCCGATCCCGGATAGCGCGGTCCTGATCGAGGGTGAACGAGTGGTTGCGCTCGGCGCGCTGACGGAAGTTCCCTGCCCCGATCAGGCTGAGATCGTTGAGGCGGATGGCCTGCTGCTCGCGCCGGGTTTCATTGACCTGCAGCTCAACGGCGCGTTCGGCCACGACTTCACCACCGAGCCGGCCGCCATCTGGGCCGCGGCTGCGCGGCTGCCGCAATACGGCGTCACCGCTTTCCTGCCGACCATCATCACGGCGCCGAACGACGCTTACAGGCGCGCGCAGGCCGCGCTGCACGCCGGCCCGCCGCCGGGCTTCAGCGGGGCGCTGCCGCTCGGCCTGCACCTCGAAGGCCCGTTCCTCAATCCCGAAAAACGCGGCGCGCACAACCCCGCTTACTTGCGCCAGCCGGATGTGGAAAGCATCGCGGACTGGTCGCCGGAGAACGGCGTGCAGCTGGTGACGCTGGCCCCTGAGCTGCCCGGCGCGCTCGCCGTGATCCGGGCGCTGTGCGAGCGCGGCGTGACGGTGAGCGTCGGCCACTCGCTGGCCGGCTACGAGGAGATGCGCGCGGGCCTCGACGCCGGCCTGCGCTACGCCACGCATCTCTTCAACGCCATGCGCCCGCTCGATCATCGGTCGCCCGGCCTGCTCGGTGCGCTGCTGACCGAAACGCGCCTCGTGGCCGGCCTCATCGCCGACGGCGTGCACGTGCATCCGTCCGTGGTGGACGTGGCCTGGCGCTGCAAGGGAGCGACGGGCCTCACCCTCGTCACCGATGGGATGGCCGCGCTCGGCATGCCGCCGGGCCGCTACCATCTGGGCGAGGCGCTGGCGACGGTGGATGACACCTCGGCGCGTTTGAGCGACGGGCGGCTGGCCGGCAGCATCCTCAGCCTCGACCGGGCCGTGCGCAACCTGATCGCCTTCACAGGCTGCAGCGTGGCCGACGCCCTACGCACCGTCAGCGAGACGCCGGCGTGCCTGCTCGGCCTGACCGACCGGGGCCGGCTCGCGCCCGGCTATCGCGCCGACCTGGTGCTGCTGACCAATGACCTGCGCGTGGCGGCAACGTTCGTTGGCGGCGTCTGTGTTTATGCCGCCACCTAGCGTTCTACCTCAGATGTTGCCCGGCATCCAAGCGTCCTCTCCGCCTACTTCCCCGCTCCCTCCGCCGTTTGAGGCCGCAGGCCGAGCAGGCCGGTGACGAAGTAGATGACGCCGCCGAACAGGCCATCAATCACATCCAGCCCGTACCAGGCCAGCGAGAGCAACAAGCCCTGCTCCGCGTTGACGCCCATTTGAAGTAGCAGCGCCACCACCACGCCTTCGCGCACACCGAAGCCGCTGATGGAGATGGGCACCAGCAACGTGGCAGCGATGATGGGCAGGACGACGGCCACTCCCCACAACGGCACATCCAAACCGAAGGCGCGCGTCACCAGCCAATTGCTGAACACAATCGAGCCGTTGAAGATCAGCGAAATCAGCGCAGCGATACCCAGCACGCGCCAGCCGACCTGTGTGATTACGTTGTACGTCTGGCCGAGCCAGGTATCGCCCGCCAGTGAGATGGCGCGCGGCAGACGGGCCATGACCCGGCGCAGCAGTTTGCCTTCGAGCAGCAGGGCTGTCGCGCCGAGCACGCCCGCCGTCAGCGCGCCGATGAGCCAGACCGTGAGCGGCGGGAGGAAGGCCGCGGAGAACGGCAGCGCCACGGCAGCCAGCCCGAACAGCACGGCGAAGCCCGCCATCCGCTCCACCAGAATCGTGCCGGTGGCCTGCTGCGAAGTCGCGCCCGGCCCGATCTCCAGCACGCGGACCACGTCGCCGCCCAGCCCGCTCGGCAGGAAGGTGTTGAAGAACGCGCCGACGTAGCACAGGTAGAACGCGCGCCGGAACGAGACGCGCGTCCCGCTTGCCCGCAGCGTCACATGCCAGCGCAGCGCGCGCAAGAACATGCCCAGCGTCGAGATGGGGATGCAGGCCAGATACAGCCAGACGTTGGCCGCTTGTAGTGTGCGCCAGAGCGCCTGCACGTCGGCGCCGGTGACCAGCACGGCCAGCAGACCGACGGAGATGACGATGCGGGCAAAATTGGCCAGGCGTTGGCGGATGGGTGGGGCAGCGAGGGCGGCGAGCATGAAAGAGAACGTTAAGCAGCGTTAAGGGTCAGCAGAGTCACTCGCGCCGCCGCAGCCGGAGCAGGCCGGCGGCAAGATAAATCAGCCCGCCCAGCAGCCCGGCCACCAGGTCAATCGAGTAGTAGGCGAACGAGAAGGCCAGCGCCTGCTCCTGCCGCACGCCCACCTGCGCGAAGAGCAGCACGTAGATGCCCTCGCGCACGCCCAGCCCGCTGACGGAGATGGGCAACAGCAGCGAGGCCGTGGCCACCGGCACGAACACCAGCAGCGTGGGCAGCGTCACGCCCAGGCGAAACGCGCCGGCCAGCAGCCACGCCGCGAACAGCAGCACGGAGTTGAAGACGAGCGATACGCCGAGCGCCCGCAGCACCGCGCCGCGCCCGCAGGCGGTGACCACGGCGTACATCCGCGCCAGCCAGCCGTTGCCGCTGAGAGACAAAAACTGCAACCGGCCCGGCAGGCGCGAGGTCAGCACGCCGGTCACGCGCCGCAGCAGGTTGCCTTCGAAGAGGAGCAGGCTGCCGAGCAGCACCGCCAGCGCCAGCGCGCCGATGAGGATGAGCAGCCGGCCGGGCACAAGGCTGAGCGCAAAGGGCAGCGCGACCAGCGCCAGCGCGAAGAGCATGATGAAGCCGGCCAGCCGGTCCACAACGGTTGTGCCGGCGGCGGTGGCCTTGTCCGCACCGGGGCCGAACTCCAGCACGCGCACCACGTCGCCGCCAAAGCCTGTAGGCAGGAAGGCGTTGAAGAACGCGCCGACGAAGTAGAGATAGAGCAGTCGGCCATAGGGCACGCGCGCGCCGACCGCGTCGAGCAGCACCTTCCAGCGCCACGCCCGCAGCGCCACGCCGGTCAGCCCGAGGCCCAGGGCAGCGGCGTACAGGCGTAGGTCTGCTTCACCAAGGGTCTGCGCCAGCCGCGCCAGGTTGATTTGTGAGAGGACAACCGCGAGCAGCGTCACCGAGACGCCGATGCGTAGCAGGTTGAGTAATGCTTGCCGCAGCGCGGGGCTGATTTTGGGGAGGGTCATCGTTCGAGAACTCATTGCCACTCTTCCGGTCATTCGATCCGGTCATCGTCGGGGGCGGACGCCGTCCCCCAGTCTCGTCGGCAGCGCGTGTCCCGGCAATAGGACGTCGGTGCGGGCGCGAAGCAGACGCCGGACGCGATCTAGCGCGTCAGCAGCGGCTCGATTTGTTGCTGCATCTCCGCCAGGTTGGTCGGCCCCTTCTTGAACCAGACCAGCACGCCGTTCTGGTCAATTAGATACGTCTCCGGCACGGCGCGGATGCGGTAGGCCTGCCCGGCGCGCGTGCCTAAGTCGGGGCCGTTGAGGTAGGTCTGCTTGAACTCGTTGATGAACTTGAGCGACTCACGCTCGGTGTCGGACCAGGCCAGGCCGACCACCACGACGCCTCGGTCTTTGTAGCGCTGCCAGACCGCTTCCAGGTCGGGCGCTTCCACGCGACAGGGCGCGCACCACGAGGCCCAGAAGTTGAGCAGCACCACTTGCCCGCGCGCCTCCCTCAGCCGGAACTGCTTGCCCGCCAACGGCGTGTTGGGGAAACCGGTCACTTCGAAATCCGGCGCGGGCTGGCCGGCCAGTAATCCGCCCGCCTGCACGCTGAACAACTGCACGCCGACGAGCACGAGCAGGGCTACGACGCCCAGGCCGGCGATGAGCCAGCCCCATCCCGGCCCGGGCTTTTGAGCGGTTGCGGAAGGCTTGGCGGTTGTCATCGGGGCTGAAGTCTACCAAACTTGAGGGGCAGGAGATAGGTGGAAAACGGTGAGGAGTTCGGTTGGCGCTTTGGTGATGTCTGTGGCCCCATTGTTTCGCAACTCCGATGTCTTTATGGATCAGGCGTCGCGGCGCGGAGGTCAACCCACAATTCATCGAAGCGGATGGTGAGGGGATAGCGGGTCAGGTCTTTAGGGGGCAGATCACGAAACTGGAAGTATTGCAGCCCCTGTTCGATCCACTTTCCGGTCAGCGTGTGTTTTGCGCCGGAACAGGGGTCCTCAAAACGCTTATTGCTTGGAATCCAGGCGACAAAACAATCCCAATTGCCAATGGTGAAACGCGGGTTCAGAACAATGAACTCCTCGCCCGTATTGACGAGGTACAGCCAGCGCTCGCCTGCGGCTACGAAATAGGGTGCATCCTGCGGTGGGAAGTCCGTTGTGCGGCCCAGGTAAATCGCCGGCAGCGGCGTGGGCGGCGGCGTCACTGCGCTCAAGTTCACCCACAGCTCGCCGGAGCGCACGGCCACGGCGTAACGCCGCAAGCCGACGACTTCCGAGCCAACGCCGGCGGGCAGGTGCGCGCCGTCGAGCGCAAAATAATCGGCGCTGCATGGATCCTCGAAGCGCCGGTTGGCTTCAACCCAGACGACCATGCAGGCGGTGCGTGCCGTGATATTGCGCGGCTCCAGGGCGATGAACTGATGGCCCAGGTTCACGAGCCAGAGTGTTTGACCGCCGGCCTCGACGCGATAGGGCGAGTCGCGAGGCGGGTAATCACTCACAACCCCCACGTACACAGAGCGGCTGGGCGGCGTCAGCGCCCAAACGAGCAGTCCGGCGACGGCCAGTGCCAGCAACAGCAGCGCGGCAAACAGAAAATAGAAAGTGGCTTCCTGTTTGTTGAACGGGCGAGCTGCGGCGTTCATCGTCCGCCTCCCGGTAGTCAATTATGCCTCGGCTTTGTAGAATTCTCAGGTGTACGTAAAGCCACTTTGTGAGAGCGTGTGACAGGAAACCCGCCGAGTCTGAGACGGATTTCAAGCCGAAAGTCGGCAGACTGGGCCGGGAGGCGCTATGCGTGAAGTTGCGATACTGGGCGTTGGCCAGACGCCCATCGGTGAACACTGGGATAAGTCCATCCGCGTAATTGCGGGCGAGGCAGTCTTCGCAGCGCTGCAGGACGCCGGGCGCGAGACCGCCGACGGCCTGTTCGTCGGCAACATGCTCTCCGGGCCGCTCAACCGGCAGGAGAACCTCGGCGCGCTGGTGGCCGATTGGGTGGGCCTGCGCGGCGTGGAAGCAGTGAAGATCGAGGCAGCCTGCGGCTCGGGCGCCGCCGCCTTCCGCTCGGCGCTGCTGGCCGTGGCCTCCGGCGCGATGGAATGCGCCATCGCCGTCGGCGTCGAGAAGATGACCGACCAGACCGGGCCGGCGGTGACGATGGGATTGGCCTCCGCCGCCGACGCCGATTACGAGGCCGCGCAGGGCGTCTCGTTCGTCGCTCTCAACGCGCTGCTCATGCGCCGCTACATGTACGAGCATGGCTGGTGCAAGGAGCACTTTGCACCGTTCGCCATCAACGCGCATGCTAACGCCCTTCACAACCCCTACGCCCGCCTGCACGAGCGCATCACCGAGCATGACTACCGGCGTGCGCGCATGGTGGCCGACCCCATCAACCTGCTGGACGCCTCGCCCATCGGTGACGGCGCGGCGGCAGTGGTGCTCGTCCCCGGCGACCGGCTGAAGGGTAGAAACGGGCGGCCTGTGGTGCGCGTGGTCGCTTCCGCCTGCGCCACCGACACGCTGGCCGTTCACGACCGGCGCGACCCGCTGTGGCTGGAGGCCGCCTATCGTTCCGCGCGGCAGGCCTACGCACAGGCCGGCGTCACCCCGGCGGAGGTTGACCTCTTCGAGCTGCACGACGCCTTCTCTATCATGGCCGCGCTCTCGCTGGAGGCCTGCGGCCTGGCCGAGCGCGGTCAGGGGCCGCGCCTGGCGCTCGAAGGCGAGATTGGGCCGCGCGGGCGCACACCGATGGCGACGCGCGGCGGGCTGAAGGCGCGCGGCCACCCCGTCGGCGCGACGGGGGTGTACCAGATTGTGGAGGTGACGCAGCAGCTGCGCGGTGAGGCCGGCGAGACGCAGGTGCCCGGCGCGCGCCTCGGTCTGGCGCAGAACATCGGCGGCAGCGGGGCCACCGTCCTCACCCACCTGCTACGCGCCGGATAGAACCGGCGACCCTGAGCGCCGTGGCGTGCACGCAAGACATGTCAGCCGCACCCTGAGCGGACGCTGAGCGAAGCGAAGCGGCAGTCGAAGGGGCGGCACCTTCCCTGACAACCTCTGCGTGCACACGTGCCGCAGGTGTGTTTGCGTAAAAAAGCCATTTGCGCCACAATACCACCGACAATTTGCCTTGGGCATCAACTCGAAGTTCTCAAATTGCTTAAGTCTCGGTCTGCTTATGGACGGCCGGGAATCATCGGCTTAGGAGGAATGGCCATGAAAAATCGTTTTGTCCTGGTCGGGGTCGGACTGATTGTGGCCCTGCTGGCCGCCTGTCAGCGCTCGGCGACCACGCCGCTTCCCACCGACACCCCGGCTGTTGTTGGGGGCGTTCAGGGCGAGACGCCCGGGCCGGACGCGACCATGGTGGCCGTGATGACAGAACTGTGGAGCACGCAGGCTGCGCAACAGGCCGGCGCGTTACCGGAGGCGCCCGCCGCTGCCGCCACTGCTACGCCGATTTCGGTCGCTACCCCTGTCCCGACGCCGGAGCCGGTCGCCGCCACCGCCACGCCAATTGCGGTCGCCACGTTGGCTCCGCCCACCGCGGCGCCCGCCGCCTGTGCCAGCCCGTACACCGTCAAGCAGGGCGACTGGATCTACAAGATTGCGCGCGAGTGCCGTTTGCAACCGCAGGCCATCATCGCCGCCAACCCCGGCATCAACCCCAACCGCCTGACGCCCGGCCAGAAGCTCAACCTGCCCGGCGCGCCTGCTGCCGTCTCGCCCGGCGCACCGACGACGCCTACGGCGCACGCTTGCACGGGCACGTACACCGTCAAGGCCGGTGACAACCTGTTCCGCATCGGCTTCCGCTGCGGCTTCACCACCGAGCAGATGGCTCAAGTGAACAACCTGCGGCCGCCGTACCGCATCTTCCCCGGACAGGTGCTCAAGTTCCCATAAGCGCTCGTAAGCGCGCTGAAAAAACGCACCGCAGAGAATGTGGAGAGCACAGAGTTTCTTTCTTGATTGTCTCTCTGCGCGCTCTTCGATCTCGGTGGTGAAACTTTCTTTCCGTAGTGAGCTCACTCGTCTGCCGGGCACAAACAAAGCCACCCACGAGGGCGCAGACATCTCTGCGCCCTTTGTGTTCCCGAGGTCTCATGACGCCCAGAGTGCTGAAGTCCGAAATCGTCTTCCGGGGCCGCGCCTTCGGCGTGCGGCTGGATGAAGTGGAATATGCGCCGGGCCGCACTACTCGGATCGAGGTCGTTGAGCACGTCGGCGCGGTGACCATGCTGCCGCTGGATGACGACGGCCGACTCTGGTTCATCCGCCAGTACCGGCACAGCATCGGTGAGACGCTGCTTGAATTGCCCGCCGGAACGTTGCATGGCGATGAAGACCCGGCGCTGGGCGCACAGCGCGAATTGCAGGAAGAAATCGGCATGCGCGCTGCTCGGCTGGAGCCGCTGACGACGTTCTGGCTCGCACCCGGCTATTCCACCGAAAAGATGTATGCATACCTTGCTACCGGCCTGACGCCCGCCCCACTGCCTCAAGACGCCGACGAGATGATCGAGGTGATCAGGTTGCCGGTGGCGGAGGCGCTGGCCGCCGTCGAGCGCGGCGAGGTGCGCGATGCCAAGAGCCTGGCGACGCTGTTCGCGGCGGCGCGGAGGTTGGGGTGGTGAGGGGGAGGGAGATTGAAGACTGAAGATTGGAGATTGGGAGATTGAGGCCGCTCTTGTTGGCCCCCGATGGCTTTGGTATAATCTCGGCCCGCGACCGCCCCGCGCGCTGTGGGCGGTTCATTTTGCCCGCTGCAAGAGAAGCGAGAGTGACGTATGGCCACGAATCTGATCAAGGCCGTCGAGGCCCCACCGAATCCTAACATCCCGGCGCTCAAGCCGGGTGATAGCGTCAGCGTGCATGTGCGCATCGTGGAAGGCAATAAGGAGCGCGTGCAGGAATTCAAAGGCACCGTCATCCGGCTGCGCAAGGGCGGCAACCAGGCCAACTTCACCGTGCGCCGCATCGCCTCGCACGGCATCGGCGTGGAGCGCACCTTCCTGCTACGCTCGCCGCGCATCGAAAAAGTCGAAGTATTCCGCTCGGCCAAAGTGCGCCGCGCCCAGCTCTACTACCTGCGCAACCTGCGCGGCAAGGCGGCCCGCCTCAAGGAAAAGCGCGCCGAAGCCTGACGCGCGTTCGCCATCGTCGTCGCCTCAAGGCGCGGACTCTCACAGTCTGCGCCTTTTTTGTTGGATGTAGTTCGTATCATGTATTGCGTATCACGTATTGCGTATTTCGTGCGCTGCCGTGATACGCAATACGAAATACGCAATACGAATTACGCAATACGAATGAAACCCCTCATCGGCCTGACCACCGGGCACTTCTCCTCCGGCCACTTCGCGCAGCCTGATCACGATGTGCAGGGCGTGCTGCACACCTACATCGAGGCCGTCCTCGGCGCGGGTGGCCTGCCCGTGCTCATCCCCCTCTCGGTGACGGGCGACGACCTGCGCGCGCTGTATGCGCGGCTGGACGGCGTGCTGCTGCCCGGCGGCTGTGATATTGACCCTGCCTACTTCAATGAAGCGCGCAGCCCAAACCTGGGCGTGGTGGATGGGGAACGCGACCGTGTGGAGCTGGCCGTGGCGCGACTGGCGCTGGCGGACGGCAAGCCGCTGCTCGGTGTCTGCCGCGGGATGCAGGTGATGAATGTGGCGCTGGGCGGCTCGCTGTATCAGGACCTGCCGAGCGAGTACGGCGGCCCCCTGCTGCGGCACGCGCATCCGGTCGAGGCCTTCCCGCGCGAACATCTGGCGCATCCGGTGCGCGTGGAGGCGGGTTCACAGCTCGCTCGCGTCCTCGGCGCGCAGGTGGTGCAGGTGAACAGCCGCCATCATCAGGCCATCAAGGCCGTCGCCCCGCAGTTGCGCGTCGTTGCCCGCGCGCCCGACGGCGTGATTGAAGGCATAGAGAAACCCGACCATCCCTTTGCGCTGGGCGTGCAGTGGCATCCGGAGAACCTGCAGGCCATGCCGGAGATGAAGCGCCTGTTCGAGGCGTTTGTGGTTGCGAGCAGCAAGGGATAACCGAAGACTAAAGACTGATATTAAGAGTAGTCATCAGTCATCAATCTTCAGTCATAGATCATATCAACCCCAACTCTCGCGCCCGCAGCGCCGCCTGGGTGCGGTCGCGCGCGCCGATCTTGCCGAGCACGCCGGTGACGTAGTTCTTCACCGTACCCTCGGCCAGGCTGAGCTTGTGGCCGATCTCCTTGTTGCTCAGCCCCTCGGCCACCAGGCGCAGCACTTCCAGCTCGCGCTCGGAGAGCGGCTCATCCAGCTGAGCAGGCCGGGCCGCCGGCGCGAGGCGGGCGAACTCGGCGAAGACGCGCCGCGCCACCGACGGCTCGATAAGCGCGCCGACCGCCCAGAGCAACACCATTATGCGCCGCGTCCCGCGCCAGGGCGGGGCGAAGACCATCAGCGCCCAAAAGGGCAGCACAACGAGGTTGGCGAGGTTGAAGAGGGTTTCGAGGGGCATTGTGGGAACTGAGAAAACACTTGGAACGTTGAGCAGGCGGTTTAGAAGATAACCGAGAGTTTGAGGAAAAATAAGCTGGAAATGGAAGTGAGACATGATCAAGACGGTCTTCGCTTGCTCAGGCTGGAGAAACGCCGTTGCCCTGCCGCTGATAGCAGCCTGGCTGATAGGGTGCTCGCCTTTGGAACTGGATGGCGGCGCTCGTGCCGGTGTGACTGAACCACCTCCGGCGACGGTCGAAACCGGCGCAACACCTATCCCGACCGACAGTGGTTATCCGGGGCCGGGAACGGCGGTGCCTCCGGCCACGATTGTACCCACCGCCGCAGAAACTCCGCCCTATCTGCTGGTTACGCCGAAGCCCATCACCTACTCGCTCGAGTCAACGGTGGACTGGTTGCCTTACGAGAACTCCCGGCTGGGGCTTTCGCTCAAATACCCGGAAACGCCGCCTCAGGTGATCGAAGAGCGCGGCGGGGAGTGGACCCGCGTGGTGATCAGCATTCGCACCGGGCCGACATTGCCGGCGGTTTGGGCCAATATCGCCGTGATTGAGATCAGCGTTTACCCCAATCCCGATGACCTGTCGCTGCTGGAGTTTTTGGCGCGAATCTCCAGAGAGTATGGCGGACTTTCCCCTCGCGAAAGCGTTTCCGGCCCGGATGAAATCCTGGATAACTTATTGCGTGCAGGCGCGAAGGAGGCGCAAGCATTCGCTGCGGCCGGCAACGGACAGGTCTTTTACGGTGCAAAGCACGCCGGCTTTATCTATCTGTTTGTCGGTGGTGAAATGACGGCCGGCCCGGAGCAGGAGCAGGTATTCAGGTTGCTGACCAGCACGCTTCAGTTCAGTGCGCCACGGTAAGGGAGGCTGAGATGCTTAAACCGACACTGGCGCGTTACTCCACTGTGTTTCTTGTGGTTTCTCTGGCTTGGGGAGCATCCTGGCTGGGCAGCGTTCAATCAGTCGTCACCCAAGATGGACCAACGCCTACTTTGAGATCTGCTGATTACTTTCTCTATCCTCTGCCACACCCGACGTGGGGTTCATACAGCAACAATCGTTATGGCGTGCAGAATCAGCATCTGAGTGGAAGCTCATGCTTTGTGAACATCCAAGATACGCGGGTGCCTCGCAATCAACTCTATCATGCCGGAAGTGATTGGTTCCACAAACCGGACTTGAACGCTGGCGCGGGTAAAGACGTGACCGCACTGGCAAATGGCGAGGTAGTTTTAATCAAGGTGTCAGGATATCCTGGTGAAGTTGTCATTATCAAGCATCGTCTGCCCGACAACCAATTCCGGTTTTCTCAGTATGGACATCTGGCTAACATCGAAGTAAGCGTTGGTGATCGAGTAGCTGCAGGCGACAAGATTGCCGTCGTCTTAAACCAGAACGCCGAGGCGAATACCCACCTTCATTGAGAAGTTCGAATCTTTGGTGCCATCACGAATCTTTATCCAGTGGGTAGCGCTGGTCAGCGGGGAACGGCTTATCCGCCGGACTATCGCCATTGCAATCAGGACTACGGCGTTGGCTACACTTGGGATGATGACCCGACTAAACATTATCCAGATTACTGGGGTTACACGGATCCCAAAGCGTTTATCGCGGCGCGTTTACCCAAAGTGTTTCTACCGTTAGTGATCAAGGATCATCCGCCTTTGCCAACCAGTACCCTGACACGCACGCCAACGTGCACACCGACTCGAACGTGTACACCTACGCCTACCCCTTGCGGCTATGTCAATTGTCCGCAAGGTTATCCGGGGCCATGAAATACCCACCTTCCGACAGGCAGTTCGTCTTTTCGGTATCGTCATCGTCGTTTTGCTCGGCGGATGCGGTTCCGAGTTGTCTTGGCATCCCCGCATATCCTGCCGCCCCCGAGTGCGGTTACCACGCTTGAAAATGTGCAAACAGGCAAAATTGAGAATGTCGTCGAGTGGAAACACCGCCTATCATGGACTTGACAAACTACCGTTCGTCTGTGCTACAACGAAACGCTTACGAGCAAAACCTGAGCACAGTAACGTACGCCTGATTTCCTGATGCACAGACCATGCTCATTGACCCGTTAGTTCTGCGGGCACGCACGAACGAAGTGGCCGCCCGGCTGGCGAACCCCGCTGCCTGCGCTGCCGCCATCCGCCGCCTGCTGGAGGATTACACCGACCGCACCCACCGGCTCAGCCCGCGCCTGGCGCAGATGAGACCGGACGGAGACCGGCAAACGCCGGCCCCGGTGACGCGTGCGCTACTAGTTGCGTTACGCAAGCCGGCACTGGCCTCGCCTGAGAACGCTGTGGAGCTGGCCAAAGTGCTTTGGAGCGGCGGTACGCGCCCGGAACGCGTGCTGGCAGCTCAGGTGTTGGGGCTGGCGACGAGCCGCTTGCCGGAAGAGGCGCTGGCGCTGGCGGATCGCTGGGTCACCGAACTGGACAGCCTCGAGACGGTGGGGGCAGTCGTCAACTATGTCTTCGGCCCACTTCTGGCCGGTGCACAGACCCAATTCCTGCAGCGCGCGCGCGGCTGGTCGCGCCAGCCGCAGAAGTGGGTGCGTTGCCTGGGAATCACCGTCCTCAGCGCCCTGGCGCGCGAGCGCAAGTGGGATGATGTGCTGTCTGCCCTCGAGCTGCTGCGGCCGCTCATGGGCGAATCCGACCCGAATGTGCGGGCAGCAATTATCACCGCGCTCCGCGACCTGGCGCAGCGCAACGCCTCGGAGACGGCCCGCTTCCTGCTGGAGTTCGCCCATCGCTCCGACCACAACACGCACATGATTGTTCGCGGCGCGCTGCGCGCTCTGCCCGAGGCCGATCAGGCTCAATTGGTGCGGGCACTGCGCGGTTCAGGAAGCACCGGTGTAGCTTTTTAGAGTTGCCGGTGCCGGCGAGGCGGCAGGATGGTCGAGACCCTCCAGCTGCGACGCCCAGCCCGAGTCCAGCAGCAGTTGCGCCACGCGGTCGAGTTCCGCGTCAACGACGGCTGCCCAATCCTGTGCCTGACCCTGCCAGCCCAGGCGTGCCAGGAAAACCTGCCGGTAGGCGGTGTTCTCAAACAGCCCATGCAGATAGACTCCCCACACGTTGCCCTGTCGCCATCCCAGGCCATCGTCCAGGTACGGCTCAGCGCCCGGCCCGGCGCACGTCTGGCCATGATGAATCTCATAGCCGCATACCCGGCCGCCTTCCAGCCATCTCACTTCGCGCTGGCGCGTCGTCTTCACCGGCATGAGCGTCGTGGAGACATCGAGCAAGCCCAGCCCTTCCGTATCGCCACTTTCAAGCTGATGCGGATCGGCGATGCGCCGCCCAAGCAGCTGCATCCCGCCGCACACGCCCAGTATTGGCGTGCCACGCCGCGCGGCTCGGACGACCTCGGCGGCCAGGCCCGTCTCACGCAGGTAGCGCAGACTGGCGGCCGTGTTCTTGCTGCCGGGCAAGATGAGGGCATGGAAGTCCTCCAACGGCTGAAAGTCGCGCACCGGCGTCACGCGCACGCCGGGTTCGGCGATGAGCGGGTCGAATTCGTCGAGGTTGCTGGCGTAGGGGTAGGCCAGCAACGCGATGTTGATCTGTCCGGGCTGCGGTCGGTCGCGGTGATGCAGCGTGTCCTCTTCGGGCAGGCGATGGGCGATGAGCGGGACGATGGCGACGGTGGGGACGCCGGTACGCGCCTGCAACCACTCCATCCCGTTGCCGAGCAGAGCGGGATCGCCGCGGAATTTGTTGAGCACGAAGCCTTTGATCAGCGCCCGCTCGGCAGGCTCCAGGCACATCCAAGTCCCCAGCAGGTGGGCAAAGGCGCCGCCCCGGTCAATGTCGGCCACAAGATAAACGTCCGCGCCGGCCTCCCGCGCCACGGCCATGTTGACGATGTCGCCGTCGCGCAGGTTGACTTCGGCCGGGCTGCCTGCGCCTTCGATGACTACCTGCTCGAATTCGGCCAGCAGGCTGTGCAGAGCGTCGCGCACCACGGGCCAAAGGCGGGCCTTGCGCTCCGGCCAGGGCAACGCCGTGATCTCCGGGTGGTAGCGGCCCATGACGATCACCTGGCTGTGGGTATCGGCGGTGGGTTTGAGCAGCACCGGGTTGAGGCGCGCCTGAGGCGTGAGGCGGGCGGCTACGGCTTGCAGATACTGGGCGCGTCCTATCTCCAGACCGTCCGGGGTGACGGCGGCGTTGTTGCTCATGTTTTGAGCTTTGAAGGGCGCGACCCGCAGGCCGCGGTTGGCGAAGAGCCGGCACAGGCCGGCGACCAGGAACGACTTGCCGGCGTCGCTGGTGCAGCCCATGACCATGATCGGGCGCCTAGCCATACAGCTCCTTCCAGACCTCTATCAGGATTTGATTGTCTTCCGGCCGGCGCGTGGCGACGCGAATCAGGTTCGGGTGGCCGAAGGAGGTGCAGTCTCGAACGCGCAGGCCGTGGCGCAACAGGTCGGCGGCCACGCGCCCGGCATCCGGCACGTTAAGGGTGAAGAAGTGCAGCCCCGTCGAGGCTGCGCCGAGCGCCGACGCCAGTTCATTCGCCCATTGCCGGACGGTGGGCAAAGTGTCTTCGAGGAAGCGCGTTTGTTCGGGCAGCGCGGCCAAAGCGGCGGCATGCGCGGATGGAAAGGCCCACGCCGGCTCGAGGTTGGTCAGGTGCGCGGCGATGTCCGGGTCGGCCAGCGCGTAGGCCAGGCGCATCCCCAGCACGCCGTGCGCCTTGCCCGGCGATTGCAAGCGAATCAGATTGGGGTGCAGGGGTGGCTCGTCGCGGTGCTCCACAAAAGGCCGGTAGGCTTCGTCCACAATGAAGAGCGGCTTGGGCGGCAACGTGCGTAAATCCAGGCAATGGCCGGTGGGGTTGTGGGGATTGGAGAGATAGACAAGCCGCGCGTCTGTCGGCGCTGCCATCAGGTCTCGCGCCGCGACTTCGAGGCGTGCTCCGTGCAGGGCCGCCGCTCGCGCGAACTCGCCGAAGGGCGCGCCGAGCGATACGACCAAGTCTCCAGGACTGACGAAGGCGCGCACGATGCGATGGAGCAACTCGCTCGCGCCTATGCCGGGGACCACGCCTTCCGGTGAGCAGCCATGAAAAGCAGCCAGCGCCTTCCGCGCCCGGCGATAGTGAGGGTCGGGATAGCCGCTCACATCAGCCTCGCGCCAGATGCGCACCAGTTCGGGGTTGGGGCCGAGCGGGTTGGCGTTGACCGAGAAATCCAGGATGGCTTCATCGGCGGATTGTGGGCCGCCGTGGACGGCGCGGGGTAACAGGGGAGGTGGCATCTGCTCAGGCTCCGATGACGAATTGAAGCAGGATGGAGAGGCCGGACAGAGTCAGCGCCACCAGCCAGGCAACGAGCGTGCACAGGCGCAGGGCACGGCGCACATCGCGGACATCCGGCTCGCGAAATTCTGCTCCGAGGACATAGTACCCACGTTTGCTCAGGTTCACGCCCAGTGCGCCGCTCATCGCGCTCATCGGCTGGCCGGCGTTGGGGGAGGCCGTCAGCTTGCGGTCGCGCCGCCACACGCGCCAGGCGCGGCGGGCATCCAGACCGGCGAGCGGGCTGACCAGGCAAAGCAACAATGCCGTCAGCCGTGATGGTATCAGGTTGAGCACATCGTCGGTGCGCGCCGCCCACTTGCCGAACTTCTCCAGCTCCGGCGTGCGGTAGCCCCACATGGCATCGGCGGTGTTGGCGAAGCGGTAGAGCGCGGCCAGCGGCAGGCCGCCCAACACATAGTACAACAACGGCGCGACCAGCGAGTCGGAGAGGTTCTCGGCGACCGACTCAATGGTCGCCGCATGAACTTCGCCGGCCGTCAGGTCGGTCGTGTCGCGGCTGACCAGATGCCAGCTCAGCATCCTGCGCGCGCCGCTCAGGTCGGGCGCTTCGATCACGGTCTCGGCGGCCTGCCGGAGCGCGCGCCAGGCGAACAGAGGCTTGAGCGCCAGCGCCGTGAGCAATGCCGTCACCCCTGCGCCTGCGTGGACGGAAACCCAGACAAGCACGGCTTGAAGTGCGAAAGCGATGGCGAGGACAACGGTCGCACCCAGAAGCCAGGCCGCGGCGCCGGCGGTGAAAGTCGGCGGGCTGAGGCGCCGGGCAGTCCTCAGGTAACTGCCCATCCACACCACCGGGTGAAAGTATGGCGGCGGCTCGCCCAGTCCCACGTCGAGCAGCCAGGCCAGCAGCAGCGCCACGTCAGGTTTGTTGCCGTTCGGCCATCGCCTGCATCACCGCCCGCCTCACGGCGCGGCCGATGAGCGCCCCCAGCGTTGCAATCGGGCCGGCATACTCGAACCGGTTGCCGCGCTCGGTGCTGGCGATGACGATGGCGTCCGTGCCGGTACCGCTGGCCGGCCCGCCGTGCGGGGCGCGCAGGCCGGCTTCGATCAGCGCCAGCGTCTTGGCTTCGGTGGCGGTGATGACGGCGTTAACGCGGGCTGAGGCCGGCAGGCAGCCATCGGCGATGATAATTGTGTTGATGGTGCCCGGCCGGCGCGCCTTCAGGGGCGCTGCGGCAGGTGTGACGCCCGCAGCCGTCGGATGGCTGATGCCCAGCGTGAGCACCACGGCGACGGCGGCCTCTTCGGTCTGTTCCACAATCACCTGCGCGCGGTCAAGCCGGGCGGCGGTCAGCAGGCCGACGAACGGCTCGGTCACGCCAAGCACGGCGGCGGTGGCATGCAGCTCGGCGATGTGATTGCCGCACTGATAGTCGCTGTGCACGCCCATGTTGATGATGTGGCGAGTCTGCGCCAGCTCGCCGCCCACCACAGCCGAGCTGACGACGGCCAGCGGCGCAATGCTGGAAACGTGCAGGGCAGTGGGGTGACGATTCAGCCTGACGCCGGGAAGAAGAGGGACTAATGTCATGGCGCGACCTCCAGCCGCAATGAGAGATCTACGAAGGCCACGAGGGAGCACGAAGGGGCGCGCCGACTTCGTCGCGCTCCTTCATGTGATTGGTAGACTCAGAATCTTCGCGGTCAGGATAGTTTCTAACTAACCGCTCAGGCAACAGCTTTCAGCTATTGAGAAGAGTCCACAGATGTTACAGTTGGCCGCAGAGTTTCTCTGCGAAAAGCTGTGCCATCTACGGATCGATTAGGCAGGAGCACCATTTAGGGGTATTGGAGCGAGTGTTTCGCTCCGGGATGCCAAAGTGACGTCGTCGCGTCTTTACACCTTGGCACGAGATACTCGCCCCAAAACGGCTGAGCAGTTACGTGCTGAGAATGTTTGCCGGCAGGCGCTCACTTCTGCGCCGCTTCCCAGATTTCTATAGAAAACGCTGCGCCGACTTCTATGCCGGCGGGCAAGGCCTGGTATTTCGCCAGCATATCGGCCAGCGCCTGCCACTGCTCCGGTGATTGCCAGCCGAAGCCGTGTTCGCTTTGGGCATCGCGTAACTCGGTTTCCAACATATAGCGCATGTGGTCTGGGTCGGTTTCAGGGCCGGCATATTGCATCACGACTTGCACCGCCTCGTCAAGGTGTGCCTGAGCGTAGGCGATGCCCTGAAGTGCTGCTGCCAGGAAGCGGGTTAGTTCAGAAGCGTGGGCGCGGAGGTAGTCTTCGGTGGTCACATAAGTCAGGCCGAGGGTTGGCACACCGTAATCAGCAGCCTCCCAGAGGGTAATTTCGTAGCCCCATTTGCGGAGCAAATATGGCTCATTGGACTTGAACAATGGATAGACATCCACCTGCCCCTCCGCCAGGACACGCGGGTCGAAGCCTACGTTGACCAGATTGACCTTGTTCACGTCCGCGTCGGCGGCGGAGAGCAGGGCGTACAGGTCGGGCGGCGGCGTGCCTTTGTAGCCGACCGTCTTCCCTTCCCAATCTTTGGGCGTCTCGATCCCGGAACTCTTCAGGGCAGCAAACGCCTGCTGTCCTCTCTGCCCGATGAGCGCGATCGCCACCACCGGCAAGCCCGGGTCGGCGCGGCGTTGCAGGACGGTTGCGGCATCCATCGTAGTTACCTGCACTTTCCCCGCCACCAGCAACTGGACGTGTTCACCACGCCCCGGCGAGTGTTCAATGGTTACCTCCAGTCCGTTCTGCGCAAAGAATCCTTTTTCTTTGGCAACATACGCGCCCACAAAGGGGAGATTCGCTTGTGGCTTGTAACCGGCCATGAAAGTCATGGGAACAAGCGACGCCTGTGTGGGGGTCACCGTGAACGTTTCGGGTGGGGTGCTGACAGCGGGTTCGATGATGGGCGATGTTGCCGTTGAGGTGGGGGCGGCAGCGCCCGTGCAGGCGCTCACTCCCAGTAGGAGAAGAGCAAGCAAGATGAGAGCGGTCTTGTGAATCGTGAAACTCTTCTTAGACATAGATATTGAGGATGCTCCTTGACGAACAGATTAGGTTTGAGACCGGACGCTTCTTTTCAGCGTTGTCCTATTTCCAACGAATGACTTTTTTCTCCAGCCAGACGATGAGTCCATAGGCCGCCATGCCGCAAAGAGAAAGGACGAAGATAGCAGCGAACATCGGCGGCAGGTTGAGGTTGCTATAGGCCAGCCACATCACCCGCCCCAGGCCGCCAGAGGCGCCCGTCCACTCGGCAATGACTGCGCCCACCAGCGCCAGCGGCGCAGCCATGCGCAGGGCGGCAAACAGAAAGGGCAACGCCAGCCAGGCGCGCAGATGGATGAGGATTTGCCAGTTCGTGGCGCGATAGGAACGCATCAAGTCCAGCATTTCCCGCTCGGCGCTTTGCAGGCCGACCAGAACATTCACCAGGGTTGGGAAGAAGGTCAGCAGGGCGGTGATGATGATTTTGGGCAGAACGCCAAACCCAAACCAGATCGTCAGCAGGGGGGCGATGGTCGCCAGCGGTGTGGATTTGACCAGGATGGCGAGCGTCATCACGCCGCGTTCGAGCGAGGGCTTCAAGCCGGTCAGCGCCGCCACACCCACGCCCACCAGCACACCGAGCATCAGACCGGCTAAGGCTTCGCCCAGCGTCACGGTCAGGGCTTCGAGAAAGTATAGGGGTTGAGAGAGAAACGTTTGAGCAATCCGGCTGGGCGCAGGGAGGAGATACACAGGGGTCCGGGTGATTCGGACGAATAGTTCCCATGCGACCAAAGTGCCGACCAGCATCAGGACGGCCACGACGCCGGCGTGGAAAGATTGAAGCGCGGGTTCGTAGTCCGGGTCCGGCATGTTCGTCTGCATGGAGGCCGAATGCCGGTCGCTCATCACGCCAGCCCCTGCCAGCCTTTCAGGGAGGAAGGAACAATCAGGAATGAACGCTCCACCGGGAGGGCTAGCGAGGTGGCCAGATTCCGACCCAGGTAGCGACGGCTCAGCCGCTTCAGCAAATGCTTCAGGCGTGGATCGTCGGAATCAAATTCCGGTTGAGCTATCCCTTTGGCCGAGACGCGGCGCAGCGGCAGGAACGGCTCATCCACCGTCAACGAGACCTGAGGGTTGAGACGCAGATACTCACCCCAGCGCGAACCTTTCCATGCCAGCACGTGGAAGGCCTCGCCGTCCCACTCATGCCAGACGGGGACGACGTGCGGCGCACCATCAGGACGGACACAGGCCAGCCGCGCCGCCCAGGGCGCTTGCAGCAACGCCGTCATTTGTGCCTTGTCCAGTGGCAGGGTCTCCCGGGTCTCGGCACTTCCCGTCTGCCAGGGCGAGTAGTGCAACGCCCCGAGGCGATAGGACAGGCGTGCAGCCATCTCGCGCACCGGCGAGAGGCTTTTGGGCGCTTCGACCTCGTTCCAGCGAAAGGCGGGCAGGCTCCACACCAGCGCCGCGACAGGGGAGACGCCATCACGACAGATGGGAAAGGCCACGTCCACGGCATCGCCACGCCGGGTCACGGCATAGCCCTGTGCCGGAATCTCCGCGAGGAGGGGGGACTGGAAGAGCCGGCCCGGAGCGCTGGAGGGCGGCAGGCGTTGTCCGACCTCGAACACGCTGCGTACCTCGCGCCAGCCCTCTACCTGGCCGAGCAGCCAGGCCTCGCCACCGGGCGTTGCGGCAAAGAGCGCCAGCGTCTCCTCCGGGTGAAGGGCTTCGGCCTCCTGGAAGAAGGCCGGCAGCAGTTCTGCGGCGGGCAGGGGGGAGGCGCCGCTTTGCCAGGCCAGCAGGCGCGGCCCGGCGCGGTAACGTCCACGCCTTTCGGTCTGTTCGAGGTAGCCTAAAGCCTTGAGCGTGTTGAGCAGCACAAACAGGGAACTGCGAGAGACCTCTAGGCGCGCCAGCAAATCGGCCAAAGTCACACCGCGCGGCTGTTCGCGCACCACTTCCAGAATGGTCAGGGCGCGTTCCACAGCAGGAGAGAGGGGGTCCGATTCGTTCTTCATTCAAAATAATGGACTTTTGTCCAATATAATGGATTTTATCTTTCTTGAGAAGAGGGAAGTTTAGTAGTGATTGCCCTACCAACGACCTTCGGTTGGGTTTCACTCAATATGGGCAACCGTCGGCGCTACGGGTTACCTGCCGCCTGCACAAAGCGCATAGCCAGGGTTGGGTAGGAAAGAAAGTGTAGGTGGACGTACGAGGCGAGGAGGCTGCCCATCTGAACGCCCTCCGGCTGCGGCTCGCCGTGAGAAGAGTCCGGCAGAAGTTCGTACAGGAACGGAAGGTCGCGGGGCCGGCCCTGCCAGACCGAATGATGAAACTCGTGCCCGCGCATGGGTTCGCCCGCGCGCCACAGCCAGTTGTCGCCCGCAGCCCGCAGCCGGCGATAGCCCAACGTCAGGCGCGGGGTCATCGCGCTCAGGCCGGGCAGCAGCCCCGCCATCGGCCACAGCCGCCCCTGTAGGTCGCAAATCGCCTCGGTCAGGTACATCAGGCCGCCGCACTCGGCGTAGATGGGGAGGCCACGCGCATGGGCAGCGCGCAGTTCGGCGTGCAGTGAGGTGTTTACGGAGAGTTGCTCGGCGTACAGTTCAGGGAAGCCGCCGCACAGGTAAACGGCCTGCGCGCCGGCCGGCAGCGCGGCGTCATGCAGCGGGCTGAAGAAGACGATCTCGGCACCGGCGGCGCGCAGCAGGTCGAGGTTGTCTTCGTACAGGAAGTTGAAGGCCGCATCGCGGGCGACGGCGATGACGGCGCGCGCTCCCGGCGCAAAGGCGGTAAAGGGGTCGTCGGTGAAATCGGGCAGGGGCGGGGCGCTGCCGGCCAGTTCGAGAATACGCTCGACGTTCACAGTCGTCTCGAGTTTTGTGCGAACTGCATTGAGCCACGCCGACCAGCGCCCCGGTTCGAGTGTAGGGATCAGGCCGAGATGGCGTTCCGGCAGGTGCAATTCATCGTCTCGCGGGAGATAGCCAACGACGGGCAGGCCGGTTTCGCTTTCGATGGCGTCTTTCACCATCTGGGCGTGGCGCGGGCTGCCGACGCGATTGAGCACCACACCTCCCAGCCGCACGCGCGGGTCGAAGTCGCGGAAACCGCGCACCACGGCGGCGGCGCTGCGCGCCATCGCGCCGACATCCAGCATCAGGAGCACAGGTGCATCGAGAAGGCGGGCGAGGTGGGCGGTGCTGCCGGTGTCGTCCAGCCCCGAGTAACCATCGAAGAGGCCCATCACGCCCTCGACAATGGCGATGTCGGCGTCATTTGCGCGACGGACGAAGCCGGCCGCGAGCCGCTCGGCGGGCGCCAGCCAGGTATCCAGATTGTGGCAGGGCCGCCCGGAGGCCAGCGTGTGGTAGGTCGGGTCAATGTAATCCGGGCCGGCCTTGAAGGCCGCCACGCGCAACCCTCTGGCCGTCAGGGCCGCAATCAGACCGGCGGTGAAGGTGGTTTTGCCGCTGCCACTGGCCGGCGCGGCGACGAGCAGGCGCGGGAGGCGGCGCGAGAGGCGGGACGGCTGCATCATGGAGTGTTGTTCAGACGCTATCTCACTCCGGGCCGTAGTAGCGGGCATACTCAGCCGGAGTCAGGCAGCAGGTAAACGTGTGGCCCGGCTCGGTGATGAACCAGACTTCGCCGGCTGTTGTCTGAAAGATAGAAATGAGGCGGCCCTGCGTGAGGATGCCGGCCTCATTGGCGCGGCGCTGTTGGCCGGATACAAAGCCCCAATCTCCGGCCAGGTGCCGGCGCAATAGAGCCGGGAGGTCAATACGCAATAGCTGCACTTCCGGCGAGATGGCGATGCGTTCTGAGGAAAACAACCCGGCCAACGGCAACGTCATTGAGACCTCAGCTTTCTTTGGGGTGGGTGGAGCCGGCGTTGCGGTCGTCCAGAGCCAGTAAGCTGCGCACCAACGGGTCGGCAAATACCTGCGCCGGCCTGCCATTGGCCACGAGGCGACCGGCCTCCATGACGAGCACGCGGTCGGCCCAGCGCCGGGCCAGCTCCAGGTCGTGCGTGGCCAGCATGACCGTCTTGGCCTGCGCAACCAGACGCTCGAAGATGACCAGCACCTGCTGGCGCATCCAAGGGTCAAGGCTGTTGGTGACCTCGTCCGCAATCAGGATGTCGGGGTCCATGGCCAGGATGCCGGCCAGCGCCACGCGCGTCTTTTCGCCTCCACTGAGGGCGTGCGTCGGGCGCTCCAGCAACGGCTCGATGTCGCACAGCGCTGCTGCTATCTGCACGCGGTCGCGGACTTCGGCCTGGCTCAGTCCCAGATTGAGTGGCCCAAGGCTGATGTCCTCGGCCACGCTGGCGCTGAAGAGCTGTTCATCCGGGTTTTGGAAGACCACGCCGACGTGCCGGCGCAGGCGCAGGAGTGAGCGGCGGTCGTAGGCGACGGGTTGACCGTCCAGCCGCACCGTCCCGCGCCGTGGGCGCAGCAGGCCGTTGCAGTGCAGAACCAGCGTGGACTTGCCCGAGCCGTTGCGTCCTAGGAGCGCGATGCGCTGCCCGGCCGGGAATTCGAACGACACATCGCGCAGGGCGTCGTCGGCTGCGCCGGGGTAGCGATAGTGCAGTCGGTCCAGCGCCACCCGGCACATCAGCGCCAGCTCCAGGCCGCGATCAGAGTCCCGGTGACCAGCAGTGCAATCACGCCTGTGTGGCGCGGGCAAACATACTCGCCCGGTAGCACGCGCAGCCGACCTTCCCAGCCGCGGCACTCCAGAGCCAGTTGAAGCTGTCGGCTACGGCGCAGGGTCTCGGTCAGCAAATTGGCCGCAATCCAGGCTGCGCTGCTCAGTGCCCGGTGCGGAGTGGCGTAGCCCAGCCGCGCCTCCTGCGCCAGTCGCATCCGCTCCAGACATTCCAACAGGGTGAAGATGAAGCGGTAGGTCAGCGTCATCAAATCCAGCAGCAGTTCGGGCACATGCAGCCGGCGTCCGAGAGTGATCAAGTCCACCAGCGGCGTCGTCAGCGCCAGCAGGTTCAGGGCTGCCGCGCAGCCGAGCGAGCGACCTACCAGCGCCAGCGCCGTCCCTACCGCCTCCGGCGAGACCGCCAGCCACAGCGGGCCAATCTGGAGAGTAGGGCCGACGGGCGGTTCCAGGCCTGCTGTCACGATGATGCCAAGCACGCCCAGCAGCAGGAACATGCCTTCGACGAACAATAGCTTGAGCACCACCCGCGCCGGGAGGCCCGCCCAGACCATGCCGAGCGCCAGCATCCAGGCCAGCGTCGCAGCGCTGACCAGAGGCCGGTTGAGGGTCAGGCAGAGCAGGATGACCCAGAGCGTCAGGCCGACCTTGAGCGCGGGATCAAAGCGCCGGAGCCGGTTGGCGTACGCATAGGTATCAATCAGGCGCATCTGCTCACGGCGATGATTTCGACTTCGCGCGCTGCTCGCCGCGTTTCAGCCCGAAGTAGTAGCCGATGACGCCCGCGCCCAGCGCAGCCTGAAGCGCGAACAGCAGGCTCTCCGTCTCGCCGCCGGGCGGCGACCAGATAGGCTCGAACCACGGTGTGTATTCCGGGTTGATTTCGGTGATGGCAGTCTCGGCCTCGACGTCCGCGCCACCGAACTCCGATTTCGGGTGCAATCCAAAGGGGACGATAGCCAGTACGATGACGGCTATGATGAGCACGACAGTCAGCCAGGTGCGGTTGTTCATCTTAGGCTCCTTCGACGCCAAGCGCCTTCAGGTCTGCGGGGGCGGCGCTGCGCAGGGCATTCATGATGAGAACGGTGAGCAGGCCTTCACTGACAGCAAGCGGCACTTGGGTGACGGCGAAGATCGTGCCGAACTTGATGAACGAGGCGATGAAGCCGCCGGCCGGGTCGGGGAAGGCCAGCGCCAGTTGCAGCGAGGTTACCACGTATGTCATCAGGTCGGCGAGGGCGGCGGCCAGGAAGACGACGATGCCCAGAGGGACGCGGTCTCGCAAGCCCTTCCATAGCCCCCAGGCGACCAACGGGCCGACGATGGCCATGCTGAACGTGTTGGCGCCCAGAGTCGTCAGGCCGCCGTGCGCCAGCAGCAGAGCCTGGAAAAGCAGGACGATGCTGCCGATGATGGACATGACGAACGGCCCGAACAGGATGGCGCCCAGCCCGGTGCCGGTCGGGTGGCTGCTGGAGCCGGTGACGCTGGGAATTTTGAGCGCGCTGAGCACAAAGGCGTAGGCCCCCGAAAGGCCCAGCAACAGACGCGCCTCCGGCTTCTCGGCCACGATACGCCGCAACTGGATGAAGCCTATCACCCAGAACGGCAGCGACGCCGCGAACCAGATGAGGCACCACTCCAGGGGCAGGAAGCCCTCCATGATGTGCATCCGGGACGGGCGCGCCCAGGCCAGGCCGGCGGGCAGCAGTATCAGGGCCGCACCCAACAACAGGGCACGGAGGAGCAATGGGTATTTCCTGGTAGTTTGCATGGAAGCCTCCTCTCGTGGAATGAGTTGATAAACTCACCCGACTATGCGGGCATGCTGTTCTCGTCTGCCCGGGCGCGCGCCCAGGCGCGATCCATAAAGTCCTCCAAATCGCCGCTCAGCTCGGCCAATGCGTCGAGCAGGCGCCGGCGCATCGCCTCGTCGGCCTGCCACAGGCCACGCTCGATGGCCTCCAGCAGGCGCTGAATGACCTCCCGCAGCGCCCACGGGTTGCTGCGCCGGAAGAAGGCCTGCGCCTCCCGGTCGAGGGCATAGCGCTCGGCCAGCGTCTCATACATCCAGTCCTCAATCACGTCGGCGGTGGCATCGTAGCCGAACAGGTAGTCCACCGTGGCCGCCATCTCCATGCCGCCCTTGTAGCCGTGCTGCATCATGGCGCTGAGCCACTTGGGGTTGACCACGCGACTGCGAAAGACGCGCGCGGCCTCCTCCTTGAGGCTGCGGGTGCGCACGCGGACGGGGTCACTGGAATCGCCGAAGTAGGCCAGCGGCGGCTTGCCGCTGAGGGCGCGGATGGCGGCGATCATGCCGCCGTGATATTGCAGGTAGTCGTCGTAGGTGAAGAGGTCGTGCTCGCGGTTGTCCTGATTCTTGGCCGCCACCTGCACCAGCGCCAGCGCGGCGCGGAAGTCCTCGCGCGCGTCGGCGCCGTCCTCGCTGCGGGTGTAGGCATAGCCGCCCCAGTTCACATAGGCCAGGGCGAAGTCGCGCGCGTCCTGCCAGTTGCCAGCCTCGATGAGGGGCAGGATGCCGGCGCCGTAGGCCCCCGGCTTGCTGCCGAACACGCGGTAGCGCGCCCGGCGGTCGGCCTCTGCCGCCGAAACGCCTGCGCCGATGAGCGCGCCCAGGCGCCGGAAGTAGAGCCGCCGCGGCGCGTTCTGCTCCAGCGGCTCGTCCAGCCCGATGACCATCTGCGCGGCTTCGTCCAGCAACGCAATCACATGCGGCAGAGCGTCGCGCAGGAAGCCGGTGATGCGCATCAGCACGTCCACGCGCGGCCGGCCCAGCTCGGCCAGCGGGATGACTTCCAAGCCGACCACGCGGCGGTTCTCGCGTTGCCACACGGGCCGCACGCCCAACAGCGCCAACGCCTGCGCGATGTCGTCCCCCTGCGTGCGAATGGCCGTCGTGCCCCAGATGCTCAGGCCGATGCGTTCGGGGTAGTCGCCCTGCTCGGCGCGGTAGCGCTCCACCAGCGTCTCGGCCAGTTGCTTGCCCACCTCCCACGAAGTAGGGCTGGGGAGTGCGCGCGGGTCCACGGTGAAGAAGTTACGCCCTGTGGGCAGGACGTGGGCCATGCCGCGCGTCGGCGCGCCCGCCGGGCCGGAGGGCACAGGCCGCCCTTCCAGCGCATCCAGCAGGTTGGCGATTTCGTCGCCGGTGCGGGCTAAGGCCGGTGCAACGTGGGTACAAGCATAGCGCAGCGCCGTGATGACCTCGACGGCGTTCGGTGCGCCGGGCAGATGCGCCCGCACGAGGGCCTCCACCCGGCCGGCATCGAACCGGGCCTCGGCCAACGCGCGCAGCAGGTCGCGCACCATCGTGTCCACCTGCCGCTCGGCCTGCGTCTTGCCGCGACGCCAATCATGCTCCAACGCCGCGCCGAGGGCCGTCGCCACCGCCGCGCGCAGGGAGGGCACGTCCATATTCGGCAGACGCAGCAGCGCGTGCAAAGTGTCAATCAACGTCTCGCCCTGCGGAACCTGACCGAGGGTGTGGAGGCCGCGGTGGATTTGCAGACTTTGCAGCTCGCACAGGTAGCCGTCCACGTCCTCCATCATGTGGGCGAACTCTTTGCCGCTGAACTCCACGATGCGCACGGGGATGCCTTCGGGGGTCAGAGTCGGGTCCCAGTTGTGGCTGTGTTTTGCGTTCTGGCGCTGGAGGATACTGCCGATCTCTTTGTCCAACCGTGCGCGGCAGACCAGCGACCAGATTTGTGATTGCAGCCTGGGCAGCTTGTCCGGGCTGGTGGCCTCGCAGGCGTAGTATTCGGTCACCAACTGGGCCAGCTCGGCCAAATCACCGTACAGCTCGGCGGTGGTCTGCGGCGGCATCAGGTGGTCGAGGATGACGGCGTGGGTGCGGCGCTTGGCCTGTGCGCCTTCTCCAGGGTTGCTTACGATGTAGGGATAGAAGAAGGGCACGTCGCCGATGAGGGTGTCGGCGAAGCAATCGGGCGAGGGGCCGACGCCCTTGCCCGGCAGCCACTCCAGCGTGCCGTGCGTGCCCATGTGAATGATGGCATCGGCACCCCAGCCGCCGTTCTCGCGCGGGGTGGTCAGCCAGCGATAAAAGGCGTGATACTGATAGCTCGGCGGCAGGTCGGGCGAGTGGTAGATGGCCTCGGGGTTGTCGGCGTAGCCGCGCGGGGGCTGGAGGGCTACCAGCACGTTGCCTAGCTCCAGCGTGCTGAAGAGCAACGCGCCGTCGTGTACGTAGGACGGCCCCGGCAGCCCGCCCCAGCGTTCGTCCAGATAGCGGCGCTGGAAGGGCGTCAGCTCGGCGTGCCATTGGGCATAGCGCTCGACGGGCACGCGACGGGCGTTTCGGCGCTGAAAGTCAAGGAGGAAGTCGGTGTCGTAGCTGCCGCGGGCGATGACGGCGTGCATCAGCGCATCCCCGTCCTCCGGCACGCCTTCGATGGTGTAGCCCCGCTCGCGCATGGCGGCGAAGATGCGCAGTAGCGAGGCCGGCCCGTCCAGGCCGACGGCGTTGCCGATCTTGCCGGCCTTGGCGCTGCTGTTGGTGAGCACGAAGACCACCCGCTTCTCGGCGTTGGGCTTGCGCCGCAGGCGAGCATAGCCCAGAGCCAGCCGCACCAGCCGGGCGATGCGCTCCGGGTCGGGCCGATACTCCTGCTCGTGCTTGAAGCTGATGGGCACGGTGATCACCCGGCCATCGAACTCCGGCAGCACGACGTTCATGGCCGTATCGAGCGGCCCCAGACCGCGCTGGGCGGCCAGCCACTGCTCGCGCGTCATGCCGCTGGTGATGGCCTGCAAGACCGGGAAGCGCGCCTGTGCCGCCGCCTCCGGCGACATGGCGAAGCTGACGGTGCTGATGAGCGCATCCATCGGCTGCGCCCCGCCGAGGCCGAAGTCGCGGACGAGGGCGGCCAGGTCGTTGCGGCTGCTGACGAAGAAGGGCAGCGCGTTGGCCCCTTGCGCCTCGATCTCGGCGATCAGCGCGTCCACGAAGGCGGTGTTGCCGCTCAGCCAGTGGGAGCGATAGAACATCACGCCGATGGTAGGACGGTCGCCGTGGGCGCGCGCCTGCCACGTAGCGAACTCGCACAGGCCGCCCAGCGTCGGGTGATAGACGCCCAGCCGGGGCTGTGGGCGCGGGGGCGCGAAGCCGTAGCCGGTGGCAAAGTAGTGGTCGCTGAGGAAGAGCAGGAGCTGCGCCACATTCTCCACGCCGCCCTCCTGGAAGTAGGTGAAGACCTCGCGGGCGATGGCCGGCTCGGTGGAGAGGGCGTCGAGCTGCGGGTCGGGCTGGATGGCCGAGACGCACAGCAGCACGCGGTCGGCCTGGCGGCAGAACTCGGCTAGGCGGCGCAGTTGCGGCGCGTTCTCCACCCCGCCTTCGACGCGCGCCACGATGAGTTGCGCGTCACGCAACTCGCTGCGCTCGAACTGCGCCAACGCCTCCGGCTGACGCAACGGCTCCAGCGGCAGGGCGCGCATCGCAGGGAAATCCACCGGCAACAGGCTGCGCGCCCGGCGCACGGCCAACAGGTCGGTGTCGGCGTGGGAGAGCACCACGATGGGCGCGACGAAGGCCTCGGGCGTCGCCGGCGCTGCGGGCGCGGCAACGTCGCCTACTGCCTGCGCGGCCTGCTGTGCCTGCCAGGCATAGAAGTTGAAGAGGAAGGGGCGCAGCGCCTCCGGCGCGGGCAACAGCCGGTTGGCTGCCAGCATGGCCTCGATGTAGTCGTAAAGCGCCAGCACCTGCCACTCGGTGTTGAACGACTGGAACCACAGGTTCGTCCCGGCGAAGTTCAACATCACCACGTTGGAGAGCGGACACGGGCCGAGGCAGCCGCCGATGGTGAGGTGCAGGCGATGGCGCAGTTTGCGACGCTCCCACTCGTTGTGGAACAGTGCCTCCGGCACAGGGGCATGTCCCCGCTCGACGTGGCCGCAACAGCAGCCCTTGCATACGAACAGGTGCCCGGTCTTCAGGATGAGGTTGATGTATTTGCCGTCGCTGCGCAGGACGCGCGCGTGAGGCTGGGGTGCGCTCATCTCAGAACTCGATGCCGGGCTGGGCGCGGATGCCCTGGTCGCGGTAGGGATGCTTGACCTCGCGCATCTCGGTCACCAGGTCGGCGAACTCAATCAGCGCTTCGGGCGCGTCGCGGCCGGTGATGATGACGTGGGTCATGGGCGGCTTGTGCACGCGCAGCCAGGCCACGACTTCGTTCGCATCGAGCCAGCCAAAGTGCATCACGTAGGTGAACTCATCCAGCAGAAACACATCGTAGTCGCCGCCGGCGATCAGGCGCTTGGCCTCCTCCCAGCCGTGCAGCGCTTTGGCCTGAGTCTCGTCCAGGTCTTTGCTCGTCCAGGTAAAGCCGTCGCCCATGGGCTTCAGGACGATGCCCATCTTCTCCAGTGCCTTCAGCTCGCCGTAGGACGCGTTCTCATGCTTGAAGAACTGGATACCGCCGACGCGCAGGTTGCGGCCCCAGGCCCGCAGCAGGATGCCCAGCGCGGCGGTGGTCTTGCCCTTGCCCTTGCCGGTGTTGACGATGACCAGGCCTTTGGGTTGGTGGCTCTGCCGCACGGCCTTGCGCTTGGCCTCGCGCTCGGGGTCGCTGCGCAAAGGCGTGTTGGCCAGCTCGATGCCGAAGCGGTCGGTGGTTCGGGGTTTTGTTTCTTCAAGAGTGGTCATTTTGGTTCTTGCCCTGAGGGGCTGAAGTCGCAGAGTTGGGGGTTGCGAGGCGATGAAAAATCAGCGCCTCCACCGGGCGGCCTCCGCGCAGATGCTCCTCGACGATGCGCTTGAGCGCCGCCTCGTCCGGGATGCAGTACCAGATGCCTTCGGGATACACCACGGCAAGCGGGCCTCCATAGCAAACGCCCAGGCAGGGACAGGTGCCGCGCTTGACGCGTCGGGGGTTGTCGTAGCGCCCCAGCTCGCCCAACAGGCGGGGCAGCGCGCGGTAGAGCGCCTCGGCCTTGCCATCCGGGTCGCAGTAGCGGCCGGTGCAGAAGAGCACGTGCCGGGCATAGGGCGTCATGGTGGGCAGGATCAGATCGTCGTTTTCCATCGTTGATGCATCTCTTGTAGATAGCGCCTGACTTCAGCGCCCTCGTCGGCGAAGACGTTCAACAGGTCGCCGCGGCGATAGACCTCGTCCGGCGCGCCGGTGACGAAGGCGCCGTCGCCGCCCATCAGCCACAGCTCATCGGCGAAGCGCAGGGCCAGTTCCAGGTCATGGGTGCTGAGCAGCAGGGCGCGGCCGGTCTGATGAGCCAGGTCATGCAGCAGGTGCATGATTTCGATGCGCCGCGGCAGGTCGAGAAAGGCAGTCGGCTCGTCGAGCAGGATGATGGGCGTCTGCTGGGCCAGGGCGCGGGCAATCATCACCCGCTGGCGCTCGCCGTCGCTGAGCTGGGCCACCATTCGTGCGGCCAACGCTTCGCAGCGGGCTGCGCGCATGGCGTCCTGCACGATGGCCTCATCTTCGGCTGTGAGGCGACCATCCCAGCGGGTGTAGGGATAGCGGCCCAGCGCGGCCAGCCGGTAAGCCGTCATGTAACCGATTTGCACGCGGTCGGTGAGGACCACGGCCAGCTTGCGCGCCTTGCGATCGGGAGAAAGGACGTGCAGCGGCTCGCCGTCTATCCACACGCTGCCGCCCAGCGGAGGCTGCAAGCCGCATAGCGTGCGCATCAGGGTGCTCTTGCCGGCGCCGTTGGGGCCGAGCAGGGCGGTGAGCTTGCCGCATTGCAGGGTCAGATTCAGGCCGCGGTTCACCACGTGGTGGCTGCGACCGTTCTTGTAGCCGGTGGTCAGGTCAAGGGTGCGGATGGCGATGCCGTCGGCGGCGGCCGGCGCTGCGAGTGCGGCCTGGGTGTAGGGAAGCTGGGCAGCGTGGTGTGTGGTCATGGCACACCTCACACCTGTCCGAAGCTCTGGCGGCGCATGACAATCCACAGAATCACCGGCGCGCCCACGGCGGAGGTGACGACGTTAAGCGGCAAGGCGGCGCGCGCGCCGGGCATCTGCGAGATGAGGTCGAAGATGAGCGCCAGCCCGCCGCCCAGCAGCAGCGCCGCCGGCAACAACATGCGGTGGTCGCTGGTGCCGAACAGGGCGCGGCACAGGTGCGGCACGGCGATGCCGATGAAGCCGATGGGGCCGCAGAACGCGGTCACGGCGCCGGCCAGCAGTGAGGCGCTAGCGGTCACCAGCCAGCGCGCCGCGCGCACATTGACCCCCATGCTGGCCGCGTAGTTCTCGCCCAGCAGCAGCGCGTTCAGCGGCTTGGCCGTCAGCAGGGCCAGCGTCAGCCCCAGCAGCAGCGCCGGCGCCAAGGCCCGCATCTGCTGCCAGGTCACCCCGCCGAAGCTGCCGAAGGTCCAGTTGATGTAGGCGCTGATTTGCTCGGGGATGCTGAAGTAGATGAGCAGGCTCACGACTGCGCTGGTGAGGTAACTGATCATTAGGCCCAGCACGAGCAGGGTCACCACGCTCTGGACGCGGCGGGCGATGGCCAGCACCACGGCGAAGACCGCCGCTGCGCCGAGGGAGGCCGCCGTCACCAGTCCGAAGTCGCCGAGGTAAGCCGTGCGACCGAAGACGGTGACGTTAGCACTTGTGCCGCCCAACACCACCAGCGCCACGCCCAGGCTGGCGCCGCTGCTGATGCCGAGCACGAAGGGATCGGCCAGCGGATTGCGGAAGATGGTCTGCATCTGCAGGCCGGCCACGCTCAGCGCCGCGCCGGCCAGCAGGGCTGTGATGGCCTTAGGTAGCCGGAAGAGCAGGATGATGGTCTGCCAGGTAGCCTCGCTCGCCTGCCCGCCCAGCAGGACATGCACGACTTCGGCGAGCGGGATGGGCACCGAGCCGATGGCCAGCGAGAGCAGAAAGGCGAGCAGGGCAAAGGCGGCCAGCCCGACCAGCACGCTGCGGCGAATGCCCAGCGGTGGAAAGGGGTCGGCCAGCGGTTTGGCCGCCTGACCGACCCCTGAAGGAGCGCTCACCTTCATTGATTACGGCGCGGCCGGAATCTGCCGCCAGAACACCAGCTCGTGGTCCGGTAACAGCGCCGGATGCAGAATCTTGACCAAGTCGGCCAGCAGGAGGTGCGGGTTGCCGACGCCGGTCTCCCAGTAGTCGTTGCCGCCGTTTTCATTCACGCGCTTGTCGTAGTTCCAGACGTTGCCGTTCTTCACAGCGGCCATTTCGGCATAGCGCGGCTCGGCCTCCAGGATGGCCTTGATGCTGTCATAGCGCTGGAAGCTGGTCAGCAACCAGACGTCGGCCTTGACCGCCTTGTCGTAGACCTCTTCAAAGGTCAGCGAGAGGCTGCCGGCGCTGGTGTCGTCGGCGTAGAGGTAGGCGCCGCCGGCGTCTATGATCAGCCGCGCGGCGTAGCTGCCGCCGCCGGGCACGCGCCACTTGTCCTTGCTGGCCATGCCGGAGATCACGGTGGGCTTGGTCGTAGCGGCCTTGGCCTTCTCGGCCACCTCCTGATAGCGCTTTTTCATCGCCGCGTACTCCAACTGGGCCTCGGCCTCCCTGTTGAAGAACAGCGCCGTGAACTTAATCCACTCGGCGCGGCCCAACGGCGTGCCTTCCATGTACTCGGCGTTGAGGATGGTGGGGATTCCGGCTTCCAGCAGCTTGGGATGGGCATCGTACTGCGGGTCGCCGACGCCGTAGGTCATCACCAGGTCAGGCTCGGCGGCGATGGTCTTCTCGATGTTGACCTCGGCGCCGCTGCCGATCTCGACCAGCGCACCGGCGTCAATCAGCGTGCGCACCTTGGGATTGTTCACATATTGGAAGCTGTCCAGGCCCAGCAAGCGGTCGAGCAGGTCGAGCTTCTCCAGGTGAGGAAGCTGCGTGGTGCTCATGGCGATCACGTCCTTGACCGGCGCCTCGATAACCAGGGCATCCCCGATGTCGGTCGGCTTGGGCGTGCCGCACTGCACGATGACGTACTTGAACTGCTGCTCGGCGCCGCGCCACGGCTTGAGGACGGTGACGACCTTGTAGTGCTTGAAGTATTCCACCACAAAGCCGGTGGCGTCCTCGACGGTGACTTTTTCGGGGAAGTAGTCAACGTCGGCGTTGTAGGTCTCGACGCAACTATCGGCGAGGTTGGTGGTTGGCGCTGCGGGCGTCGGTTGCGGCGTCGGGCTGGGCGGAGCCGTGGGTGGCTTTGTCGGCTCGACGGTGGCCACCGGTTGCGTCGCGGGGACGGCGGTGGGCTGCGCCGGCGCGCAGGCGGTTAGGGCAACGATGAAAAAGGCTGCAAGAAGCAGACGAACATTCAGGTGTTGGTTCTTCGTGTGTGACATGGTGTGTACTACTCCTCATTGTGATCGGCGCGCCGGGTTACGGCGCGGCGGTCAAAATCTCGGCCAAACAAAAAACGAAACCCCCGCCTTCTCGGCGGGGGTTAATGGGCTTGACCGATTGCCCTATCACACACGAGTTCACGGTGCTCTGGGCATGCTACACCTCCTTGCTCACGAGAAGGTTATGCACTGACGGTCGAGGCAAGCTTCCTGGCTTGTACGCTCCACGGCGCACTCACAGTTGCGGCACAGCGCCGGACTTTCACCGGCTTCCACCATTATGCCCTGGCATCCGGGCCTTTGAGCCTGTCGGAGACAGGCACCGGGACACCTCGACAGTGTATGAAGTTGTTTGACGCACAAGACGCGTGGGATTTTAGCATAGAACCGAAGAAGTTGTACAGGGCAAGCGCGGCAAGCCAAGCGGTGTGCGCGCAAAGGTTGTCAGGGAACGTGCCGCCCCTTCGTCCTTCGGCGGGCTTCGCGAAGCGAAGCCACGCTCAGGATGTCCTGCGCGGCGGGCATCCTTCGACTGCGCTTCGCTCCGCTCAGGGTGCGACTGACATGTTTTGCGTGTACACGCCACACTGCTGCGCGGCTAGACGACTCTCTGCCCCCTTGTTATAATCTCAGCGTCGGAGTTCTTGACTTGGCCTGCGCGAGGTTGGGTCGGCTTAAGGCCGACCTTTACTTTGCGCCGGGCGACCTGCCGAGGAGTGCAGATGTCATGTCGCTAGACAAGGAAAAGAAACAACAAATCATCGCCAACTTTCATCGTCACAGTACCGACACCGGCTCGCCGGAGGTGCAGGTGGCTCTGCTGACGAACCGCATCGCCGCCCTCACGGAGCATCTCAAGGTGCACCGAGGCGACGAAGCCTCGCGCCGCGGATTGCTCAAAATGGTCGGCGCGCGTCGCCGCCACCTGATGTATCTGAGCAAACGGAACCCGTCGGCCTATGAGGCGCTGGTCAGCAAGCTGGGCCTGCGCCGCATCAAGTGAAGCAACAGCTAAGACGAGCAGAAGTCACACCGTCTGCTCGTCTTTTATAATTGCCGCAGGATTTCCGGTGACAGGGGAACGGCCCCGGCTTCAGGCCGGCGCTTGCAACTTGTCACACACCCTTTCATCAAACCGGTTCGGCGCAGCCGTGTCAGGCATTGGATACTGGCATCAACGGCGCAACGGGAGAGCCGGGATGGCATGGCGTTTCCGTTTATCCGTTGACTCCAATCTCCAGTTCCTGACCCTTGCGCCGGGCCTGATGGGACCGCTCCGCCCGGAGCGCGCCCGGTATCAAGGAGTATCTCCATGTCAAACGTCACCCAAGTCAGTATTGAATTTGCCGGACACACGCTGACCATCGAAACCGGCAAACTGGCCGGCCTGGCCGGTGGCGCCGTCACGCTACGCACCGGCGATACCATGCTGCTGGCCGCGGCCACGATGTCTGCCCAGCCGCGTGAGGGCATTGACTTCTTCCCGCTCAGCGTCGAGTACGAGGAGAGGCTTTACGCCGCCGGCCGCATCCCCGGCTCATTCTACCGCCGCGAAGGCCGGCCCAGCGAAGGCGCCATCCTCACGGCGCGCCTGATTGACCGCCCACTGCGCCCGCTCTTCCCCGCCGACTTCCGCAACGACGTGCAAATCATCGTCACGCCGCTCTCGGTGGACCAGGTGCACCAGCCGGACGTGCTCGCCATCGTGGCGGCCTCGGCGGCGCTCACCGTTAGCGACATCCCCTTCGGCGTCGCCCCGTACGACGGGCCGGTGGGCGCGGTGCGCATCGGGTTGATTGACGGCGAGTTCGTCGTCAACCCCTCCTTCGAGCAGATGGAGCATAGCGACCTCGACTTGCGCCTGGCCGGCACGCGCAGCGCCATCGTCATGGTGGAGTGCGGCGCGAACGAGGTGCCCGAGGAGACGATGGTGCGCGCGCTCGAGTTCGGGCACAAGGCCATTCAGCCGTTGATTGACCTGCAGGAGCAATTGCAACGGCTGGCCGGCAAGCCCAAGAAGACGGACTATCCCAAGTTCACGCATCCGCCGGAAGTCGTTGAGCGTGTGCGCCAGATCGTCGGCGACCGCTTCAGGGCGCTGGCCGAGCCGATGGACAAGATGACGCGCGCCGCCCTGCGCGACGCCATCCAGAACGATGTGATGAATGCCTTCGCGGAGAGTCCCGCGCCGGCTCAGCCCGGCAGCGAAGGTCAGATCACGCCGGTCGAAGCGACGACCGTCAAGCCGGCCACGCTCTTCGCCATCCTGCACGACTTAGAACAGGAGGCGGTGCGCGACGCCATCCTCAACCGGGGCATCCGCCCGGATGGTCGTGCCTACACGCAAATCCGCCCGATGTCGGCAGAGGTCGGCCTCAGTCCGCGCGCGCACGGCTCCGGCCTGTTTACGCGCGGCGAGACGCAGGTGCTCAGTCTGGCGACGCTCGGCACGCCGGGCGATAAGCAGGAACTGGATACGCTCTCCCCCGAAGACGAAAAGCGTTATCTACACCATTACAACTTCCCACCCTTCAGCACCGGCGAGGTGCGCCCGTTGCGCGGCCAGAGCCGGCGCGAGGTGGGCCACGGCGCGCTGGCCGAGCGCGCGCTGGTGCCCGTTCTGCCGAGTGAAGAAGAGTTCCCCTACACCATCCGCGTGGTAAGCGAAGTGCTCTCTTCCAACGGCTCCACTTCGATGGCCTCCGTCTGTGGCAGCACGATGGCGCTGATGGACGCCGGCGTGCCCATCAAGGCGCCGGTGGCCGGCATCGCCATGGGACTGGTCACCGACATTTACGGCAACAGCGGCAAGTATGCCATCCTGACCGACATTCAGGGCATCGAGGATCACCTTGGCGATATGGACTTCAAGGTGGCCGGCACGGCGCTCGGCATCACCGCATTGCAGATGGACATCAAGGTCAAGGGGCTGACGACGCAAATCCTCTCGGAGGCGCTGGAGCAGGCGCGGGCGGCGCGCGGCGAAATTTTGGAGCTGATTGCCGGCGTCATCCCGGCGCCGCGCCCTGACCTCTCGCCGTATGCGCCGCGCATTCTCACCTTGCACATCAACCCGGAGAAGATCGGCACCCTCATCGGCCCCGGCGGAAAGAACATCCGTAAGCTGCAAGACGAGACGAATACCCAAATTGACATCGAGGACGACGGCACGGTGTACATCTCCGGCACCGACAGCGCCGGCGTGCAGCGAGCGCGTGCGGCTATCGAAGGAGTGGGCGAGACGATCAAACTCGGCGCCATTTACACCGGCAAGGTGGTGCGCATCGAGCCGTTTGGCGCGTTTGTGCAGCTCACACCGGGCACCGATGGCATGGTGCATATCTCACAGCTCGACACCGGGCGCGTGAACAAGGTGGAAGATGTCTGCCGGCTCGACGACGAAATCACCGTGATGGTGACCGGCATTGACGAGAACGGCAAAATCCGCCTGAGCCGCCAGGCCGTGCTGGAGGGCTGGACGCTGGAGGAGGCGCAGGCCGCCGATCGTGGCTTGCGCGGCGGTGGGAGCGGAGGCCGCAGCAGCGAACGGCGCAGCGGAGGCGGGCGCAGCAGCGAGCGTGGCGAGAGCCGCAGCGGCGGGCGCAGCGAGAGCCGCAGCGGTGGGCGCAGTGGCCGGCGCCGCTGAGCACGAGGTGAATGTTTGCACGGGCGATCGGGGTCGCCCGTGTTTGCTTAACTCGCTAAAATTGGAGCAGCATGTCCGATTCTCCTTCCACTTCGCCTCGCTGGAACACGCCTACTAAGTTCCTGGTGGCACTTGTGTGTCTGGCGCTGCTGGGCTGGCTGCTGCTGCAATTCCAGAGTCTGTGGGGGCCGATGATCGCCGTGTGCATCATCGCCTACCTGCTCAGCCCGGTGGCCGGCTGGGTCGAGCGCGTCACGCGCCTACCCTGGGCGGTTGCCGTCACCCTGGTGTACCTGATGGTTTTCACGCTGATCATCGTCATCGGTGTCGTGGCCGGCGTTGCCATTCAGCGCCAGGTGGTCGGGCTGTACACCGCCGTCGTCAACATCTCCGGCGACCTGCCCCGTTTCCTTCAGGAATTGACCAGCCGGCCCATCGCCATCGGCCCGTTCATTATTGACCCGGCGACGGTAGATGTGCGCCAGCTCCTGCAGCCGCTGACCTCTGCCATCCAGCCGGCGCTCAGTCAGCTGGGCGTCTGGGTGAGCGGCTTTGCGGCGGGCACCGCTACCGGCTTAGGCTGGTTCTTCTTCGTGCTGATTCTGTCTTACTACCTGTTGCTTGATCTGCGCAATGTGCTGACCGGATTGGACCGGCGCGTGCCGGAGCCGTGGCGAGAAGATGTGCGCCGGCTGGCCGCCAGCCTCGGCCCGATCTGGAACAATTACCTGCGCGGCCAGGTAACGCTCTCCGGCACGCTGGGGATTATGGTCGGCGTGACGCTCTCGGTGCTGGGGGTGAGTTATGCGCCGGTGCTCGGCATCGTGGCGTTCGTGCTCGACTTCATCCCCTACATCGGCGCAACGCTCTCCCTCATCATCGGCACACTGGTGGCGCTCTTCCAGGGCAGCAACTGGCTCGGCCTTGACCCCATCTGGTACGCCGTATTGGTCGGTGCGACCTATCTTATCCTGCAACAGATTCAGGGCTATGTTTTCTGGCCGCGCATCATGGGCGTCACATTCAATCTGCATCCGGTGGTCATCATCGTCGGCGCGCTGATGCTGGCGCAACTGATGGGCGTGGTCGGCCTGATGCTGGCGGCGCCGCTTATCGCTACACTGGTGGTCTTCGGTCGTTACGTTTTCCGAAAACTGTTCGACCTCGATCCGTGGGATGGCGCGCCCTTAGCCATGAGGCCTGCCCGCATCTCACCGCTTGCCCGCCTGCGTTCCATCGGCTTTGGTCGCCGCCCTCAGCTGCGCCATCTGCAGCCGGAGCTGCGTCAGACAGAGCCATCCCAAGGCCAGCCGCAATGACCGGTGCGGACGAACCACGCATCGAGTTCTCCTATGCCGTCTTTTGGGTAAAGCAGGCCCGCACCTGGGACGCTGCCCGCCGTGCGGCCATCCTCAAAGCGGTGCAGGACTTGATGCGTCGGCCGGACTTCGAGCTGAACGATTATCGGCGCCGCTACAGACTGCCCGGTCTGGATGCAAGCGCGCACGCCGGGCGCAGTCTGGCCGCGCTGGAGAAGGTGCTGCTTGCGCTGGAGGCCGAAAGCTAAACTCGCCCATTTCCTTCGTTTCCCTTCTTTCCCATCGTATTTCCCGTGAGAAGAGAGGGAGACCATGCCCGCCCAAAATCAGAACGACCCCATCAAAACCGTCACCCTGGCCGAGACCGATAACTACATGATCTGGACGGCGGAGGACAGCGACGGTGAGACGACCTACAACATCGAACTGGGCAATGTGACGCTGCACCTGTTCAAGGAAGAGTGGGAAGAGTTCGTCCAACTCATCCGTTCCGTCAGGAAATCATGACCGATGCTATTCGCCAAGCATCTGCCGCCCAGCGCCGGCCTGCCGCGTGTGCTGGCGCTGGATGAGCGCGCCGCCGCCGAGCTGCCGCCGGAGATAACGCCGGCGCGCGCCGCGCCCGATGGCGAGCAGTTCGACGCCATCGTCGGTTACGCTGCGCCGCATGCGCTGGAGCAGTGGCTGCCGCGCCTGCGCCCCGGCGGACGGTTGATCCTCGCCGGCGACGCCGCGCCGGAAGCTGCCCTCGCCGCTCTCACCGGCGCCGGCTACATCCACTGCCTCGTCGAAGAGCACGCCGGGCTGACCCTCTTTCGCGGCGAGCGTCCGCCTCACGGCTCCTCCGTCGAGCGCATTCAATTTACGGCCGGCTCCCCTCTCCCTTTGGGAGAAGGGCTGGGGGTGAGGGAGTTTCCCTTCATCTTCCTCCTCATCACCCAGACGCCCAACAAGCCGGCCTGGAAGCTCGCGCCCGATGAGAAGCTGGAGTGGTGCGCCGCGACCGTGCTCGACCCTGCCAACGGCCGGCCGGCGCTGCTGGCGTTCACCTCGCTGGTGAAGGCCGTGGCCTTCATGCAGCCCGCCGTGCTGGCGGGGTTCCTCAGCGGCATCAACAAGATTGGCAAGTTCCGCGCAGAGGCGGCGCAGACCTGGCCGCTGCCGCTCATCGTTAACCCGAACTTCGACGACTGGCGCGCGGCTACGCTCGGCCCGCCGCTGGCCGTGGACCCGCAAGCGGCCATCACGGGCGAGGAATGATTGCCCCGAGTTTTACTTTCGTTTAGAATGCCTCACACCGATTGAGAGGAGTGTGTACGTCTGTCGTAATTCCGGATGAGGTCCTGCACACAACCAACATGATAGCCGCCGAATTGAAGCTGGAATTGGCGGTGTTACTCTTTGAAAAGAACAAGCTCACCCTTGGTCAAGCCAGCCGCCTGGCAGGAATGCCGCAACTTCAGTTCCAGCTTGTATTGGCCAGCCGGCGGATCCCTGTCCATTACGATGTGGCTGACCTCGAGATGGACGTGCAGACCCTGAAGGCATTAGGGCGTTTGTGATCGTCGTCAGCGATGCATCGCTTCCTGAAAGTCATGACCGAGTGAGGCGACCTGCGGCTTGGATCGGGAAACCTTTGACAACCTCCTCACTTCCACCGGTCAGGCGGCTATTGCCGCCGCCGCCGCGCTGCAACCCACCGAAGAAACCTTCCTCCGCAACCTGACGCAACTGCGCAAGCATTACAATGCCGCGCTCGCCAAAGCCGCGCTGGAGACCGTCCTCCTGCGCGCCAGAGCACGGGCCAAGTTCTCACGCGCCGAAGTGATGTACTTCACGCGCGAGGCGCTGGAGCAGGCCTCGAGCGAGGTCGTTGCAACCTATCGCGCGCAACGTTACGCCGGCCTCGGGCGCGTGGCCGACGTTTGCTGTGGGCTGGGCGGCGATGCCATCGGGCTGGCGGGCGTGGCGCCGGTGACGGTGATTGACAAGGACCCGCTGCGGCTGGCGCTGGCGCAGGCCAACCTGGCCGCGTATGGCCGGGCGGCGGAAGCGGTGCCGGCGGATGTGACCGTTAAGCCGTTGCCCGCCGCCGACGCCCTCTGGTTCGACCCGTCGCGCCGCGCCGGCAGCCGCCGCGCCTTTTCCGTGCGCGACTACACGCCGCCGCTGTCCATCATCCGTGAATGGCTGGCGCGCATGCCTGCGCTCGGAGTGAAGATTTCGCCCGGGGTGGATTTAGCCGAGCTGGACCGCAGCCGGCAGTCCGCCGTTCACGGCCTCCCCGACTTCGAGCTTGAGTTCATCTCCGTCCACGGCGAGCTGAAGGAGTGCGTGTTGTGGTTCGGCCCGTTGCGTACGCAGGCCGCGCGCCGCGCCACGCTCCTGCCCGGCCCCCACTCTCTAACCTCCAATCTCGAACCACCCTCCTCTCTCAGCCCGCCTCTGGCCTTCCTCTACGAACCCGACCCGGCCGTCCTGCGCGCCGGGCTGGTGACCACGCTGGCCGCGCAGCTCAACGCCCACCGGCTCGACCCGGACATTGCCTACCTCACATCCGATACGCTCACGCCCACGCCGTTCGCGCGCGCCTTCGCGCTGGAGGCTGCCTTCCCGTTTCAGCTCAAGCGCCTGCGCGCCTACCTGCGCGAGCGCGGCGTCGGGCAGGTGACGGTGAAGAAGCGCGGCTCGCCGTTGACGCCGGAGGAGCTGACCCGCAGGCTCCGGCTCTCAGGCGAGGAGAGCCGCGTCGTGTTCCTGACACACGTCCGCGGCGAACCGTATGTGTTGATCGGGCAGGTCGTTGCCTGAGCGCCCCGCGCCTGGCCTATAATTGCGGTGTTGCCACCCACAGGAGCCTTGCGATGCCCGCTGCCCGAACCGTTGCCCGCAAGCCGCGCCGTCTCAAAGAGAGCCGCGCCGCCTATACAACAGCGCCGGTCCGGCGCGCGCGCTCCCAAACAACGGAGCTTGAATTCCACATCGTCCTGCCGGCCGGCGCCGATGCCGAGGCTTTCACGGACAAGCTCATCGCTCTGGTTGAGTCTTACGGCGGCTCAATCGGTGGCGGCATCATAGCCAGAGACGGATAGGGGGAAGGTTTTAGGCAATACTCAATTCTCAGTCATCAATCATCAGTCATCAATCATCAATCTCAAATCCCCAATCTCAAATCCCCAAATTCCATGTCCCCCTCTGACTACGAAAAACTCGGCGTGTTCTACCTCGGCAAGGAGTATGACCTGGCGGCGCGGCAGGCCAAAGACGAGTTGTTGCTGTATGACTCGAAAGATTTGGTCACCCATGCCGTCGTCGTCGGCATGACGGGCAGCGGCAAGACCGGCCTATGCCTCGCCCTGCTCGAAGAGGCCGCCATTGACGGCGTGCCCGCCATCCTCATTGATCCCAAGGGCGACCTGCCGAACCTGCTGCTCACCTTCCCGCAGCTGCGCGGCGAAGACTTCTTGCCCTGGGTCAACCCCGAGGACGCCGCCAGGAAGGGTCTTGACCTGCCGGCCTTCGCGCAGCAGCAGGCCGACCTGTGGCGCAAGGGCCTGAGCGACTGGGGCCAGGATGGCGCGCGCATCCAGAAGCTGCGCGACTCGGCGGAGTTCGTCGTGTACACGCCCGGCTCCGGCGCCGGCCTGCCCGTCTCCATCCTCAAATCCTTCGCCGCGCCCGGCCCCGCCCTCCTCGAAGACGGCGAGCTGCTGCGCGAACGCATCAACACCACCGTCACCAGCCTGCTCGGCCTGCTCAACATTCAGGCCGACCCGTTGCAGAGCCGCGAGCACATCCTGCTTGCCACGCTCATAGACCACCAGTGGCGACAGGGCAAAGACCTCGACCTGGCCGCGCTCATCGGCCTGATCCAGAATCCGCCCATCGCCAAAGTGGGCGTGCTCGACCTCGAGGCGTTCTATCCGGGCAAGGAGCGCTTTGCGCTGGTGATGGCGCTCAACAACCTGCTGGCCGCACCGGGCTTCAGCACCTGGCTGGAGGGTGAGCCGCTCGACCTGCAGGCCATGCTCTACACCGCGCAGGGCAAGCCGCGCCACATCATCTTCTCCATCGCCCACCTGAACGACGCCGAGCGTATGTTCTTCGTCTCGCTGCTGCTCAATCAGGTGCTGGGCTGGGTGCGTCAGCAGAGCGGCACCACTTCCCTGCGCGCCATCCTGTACATGGATGAAATCTTCGGCTACTTCCCGCCCGTCGCCAACCCGCCGAGCAAACAGCCGCTGCTCACGCTGCTCAAACAGGCGCGCGCCTTCGGCCTGGGCGTGGTGCTCGCCACGCAGAACCCGGTGGATTTGGATTACAAGGGGCTGGCGAACACCGGCTCGTGGTTCATCGGACGCCTGCAAACCGACCGCGACAAGCAGCGCGTGCTCGACGGCCTGGAGGGCGCGGCGGCCAGTACCGGCTCCGGTTTCGACCGGCGGCGCATGGAGGAGATTCTGGCCGGCCTCGGCAACCGCGTCTTCCTGTTGAACAACGTGCATGAAAGCGCGCCCGTCATCTTCACCACGCGCTGGGTGATGAGCTATCTGCGCGGCCCGCTCACGCGACAGCAGATCAAGCAGCTGATGGACCCGAAGCGGTCAGCCATCGGCAGTCAACCGTCGGTGGTCGGCGCATCGCCCGCCGGCGCGGCGCAACCGTTCAACCTGAAACCCGCAACGGCCGGCGCCCGCCCCTCCCTCCCGCCCGACATCCCGCAGTTCTTCCTCCCGCTGCGTGGCCGCAGGGGCGACCGTCTGGTGTATCGCCCGCTGCTGCTCGGCGCGGCCAGGGTCAACTTCGCCGACCGCAAGACGCGGGTGGACGTGACGCGCGATGTCGTCTACCTCGCACCCATCACCGACGCTGCAGTGCCGGTGAACTGGGATGAAGCGCAAGCCGCGACGGTGGCGGTGGGTGATTTGGAGCGGCAGCCCGAAGACGGCGCGACGTTCGCCGAGCTGCCGGCTGCCGCTGTGAAGGCATCCAGCTATACGGCCTGGAGCAAGGATTTTGTGAGCCACCTCTTCGGCGCGGAGAAGCTGGAGCTGCTGCTCAGCCCGAGCACGAAGCTGGTGAGCAACCCCGATGAGAGCGAGCGCGATTTCCGCGCCCGCGTGGCTCAGGCCGCGCGCGAGGCCCGCGACGAGGCCGTGGAGAAGCTGCGCGCCAAATATGCTCCGAAAATAGCGACGCTGCAGGAACGCCTCCGCAAAGCGCAACAGGCGCTGGCGGCGCAGGAGGCGCAGGCCAAACAGGCGCAGCTGAGCACCGCCGTGTCCGTCGGCGCGACGCTGCTGAGCGCGTTCATGGGGCGCAAAGGCTCGGTGCTGGGACGCGCCTCGACCGCGGCCCGGAGCGCAGGCCGCGCCATGCAGGAGGGCAGCGATGTAGCCCGCGCCAAAGAGACGGTGGCGGCCATTCAGCAGCAGCTCGCTCAGTTGGAAGAGCAGTTCAAGGCCGAAAGCGCCGAGGTGGCTGCCCGCGCCGACGCTCAGACCGAGCCGCTGGAGACGCTGACGATCAAGCCCCGCAAGGCCGATATCAACGTGCAGCTGGTCGCGCTGGCGTGGGCGCCGTTCTGGGTGGATGCCGCCGGTGCTGCGACGCCGGGCTGGGAGTGACCGGCCCGTTGCGGATCGCTACGAAGCCCGCCGCCAGAGTTTTGCCCGCCCGCGCCGCCCGGCTTCCTCCAGCAGGCCCATCCGGTGTAGGCAGTAGGTCGCCTTCTGCCCAAGATAATGTGGCCGGCCGAGGGCGCGCGCCAGCTCGCGGCTGGTGAACGGCTGCGGTAGGGCCTCGGGCAGAAAGCGGTGGGCGTAGTCGGCGGGGGCCTCGAAGACTTCGAAGTCCAGCACCTCCAGCAGCACGCGGTCTACGGTGCGCCACTCTTTGCGCCGGCGCCGGTTGCGGGTTGCAGGCGCGCGCCGCTCCTCTTCGCGCACCAGCGCCACCTCCAGCGAGAAGTTCGGATGCGCGGCCAGTTCGGGTAGGCTGACCAGTTCGAGGAAGATGTGCTCGAGGCAGCCGCGCCGGGGCGACTTGCGCCGGCTCAGGACGCGGCCTGCCGCATCCGTGCGCACAATCCATTTCTCCACTGCAATCGGATGTACCAGCCGCAGCCGGTGCGTTTGGAGCAGTTGCGGCAGCTTGCGCTTGAGCGGCGAGAAGTTCGCGGTCTGAATTTCGATAACCAGGTCGCCGCGAACGATGTCGGCGACGAAGCCGGCCACGGGCGACTCAAAAATATCGCCGGGTTGGGCGTAGTATTGCTTGAGCGCGGCGTGCAGGTGGCTCTCGCGCAGCGTGCCGATGTGGGGCATTGCAAGCTAAAACTTCAAGCTGGCTGATACGGGTAGATCGGATGCTGGCGGCGATCCATGAGGGGCGCTTCGTCGCCGCACGTGAAGAGGTAGAGAGTGAAATTGAAGTTTGCGTCTGGCTGAAGGTTGAATTCAGGAGACGGTCACGACGGCGCAGAGATGGTTGAAGCGCAGTTGCGCCAGCTCAAAGGCCGTGCGCGGCACCGTCTGCGGAGCGATGTCGAAGTAAGGATCGTTGACGAAGACGCGCTCATCATCGAAACCGACCACCACAACGGCGTGATCTGTGTCGAGACCCCAATAGGGAAGGTCGCCGGTGCTGACAAAGGCGATAACGGGCCGGCCCTGCTCCAGTTGTTCCTGGATGCGCGGCCAGGGAAGCTCGGCTAATTCGACGCGTAGGTTCAGTTTTTCCAGTCGGAGAAGGTTGACGGCAGGAGTGCCGAACCAGCGCGTGCCCAGCAGCTCTCGGATTTGCTCGTAAGCGGCGGCGCGTCCGGCAAACTCCACTACCATCTGGGCGCAGGCGGGCAGGCAATCGGACTCAGCGCGTTGTCGCCGCAGCGGAACGTCGAGCAAGCGCTTCGGCATTTTCTTCGAGTTTGCGAAGAACTGTCTCGTTTACGTCCAGTGTTCCCGTCTCCACATCCACTTCCAGCTCGCCCACCTGGCCCACATCGCCCACGGATGGAAAAGTGAGATGAATAGGCACTCGCCAGACGGCGCGCTCGCGCAAGACCAGCACCGGCGGCCCGCCGTGCATCTGGCTGCTGAGCTGGCGATGAACGAACTGCGTGACGCGCTGGCGCGCCTCGGCAGCAGGCACGTTGATTTGGGTATCTACGTGAATGCGAATGTGCAGGGGGCCGCGCTCAGGAACGGCGGCATCGAGCAGGATGGTCATCGGCCTAACCCAGTCGTCATTATACACGCCGCAGCCTTTCCGCCAGCCCGCTCCAGCGCTGCGCCACGGTGGCGTTCTTCACCGCCAGCCCGATAGCGCGGTGATTGCCGACCAGCACGCACAGCTGCCGGGCGCGCGTCACTGCCGTGTACAGCAGGTTCCGCTGAAGCATCACGTAGTGCTGGGTGAGCAGCGGCACGACGACCGCCGGGAACTCCGAGCCTTGCGATTTGTGGATGCTGACGGCGAAGGCGTGCTGTAACTCGTCGGCCTCGGCCCATTCGTAGAAGACAGGCCGCCCGTCGAACTCCGCCGTCAGGCGCTGCTGCTCCAGGTCAATGTCCACGATGCGGCCGATGTCGCCGTTGAACGTCTCCTTCTGATAGTTGTTGCGCAATTGCATCACCCGGTCGCCGACGCGGAAGAGGCGGCCCCCCAGCGCGCGCTCCGGCTTGTTGGGCGCGGACGGGTTGAGCGCGGCCTGTAAGCGTTGATTGAGCATGGCCACGCCGGCCGAGCCGCGATGCATCGGCGCGAGCACCTGCACGTCCGTCAGCGGGTCCAGCCCGAATTTGCGCGGGATGCGATTGGCGACCACATCCACCACCCGCTCGGCGGCCTGTTCGGGGTCATCCACCGTGAAGAGGAAGAAGTCGCGCGAGTCTCTGGCGAAGAACGGCATCCGTCCCTGGTTGATGTGATGGGCGTTGGTGATGATGTGACTCCGCGCCGCCTGCCGGAAGATGACGCTGAGGCGCACCACCGGCACGCGCCCGCAGGCAATCAGGTCGCCGAGCACGTTGCCCGCCCCAACCGAGGGCAACTGGTCGGCGTCGCCCACCAGCAGCAGGTGCGCGCCCGGCTCGATGGCCTTGAGCAGGTTGTTGAACATCACCAGGTCGAGCATCGAGACCTCGTCCACGATGACGAAGTGCGCGCTCAGGCGCTTGTGCTCGTTGACGGTGAAGCCGGCGGTGGGCGAGAAGCCGAGCAGGCGGTGCAGCGTTTGCGCCGGGCGGCCTGTGGCCTCGCTCAGGCGTTTGGCCGCGCGCCCGGTGGGCGAAGCCAGCGCTACCGGATGTCCCTTCACTTCGAGCAGGCGGATGAGGGCGCGCAGCGTGGTGGTCTTGCCTGTGCCCGGCCCGCCGGTGAGGATGCTGACTTTGGAGGTGAGCGCGGTGCGCACGGCGGCGCGTTGTTCGTCGGAGAGCGTCACCGGCGAGTCTTTTTCGACGGCGTGTCGGAAGAGCCAGTCCCAGTCCGGCGCGGTTGCGAACTCGGGCAGGCGCGTGTGGGGAGCATCGAGCAGGGCGAGCAGGCGCTGCGCGGCGTTGACCTCCGCCTGATAGAACGGCGTGAGGTAAACGGCGGGAAGCGAGTCCTGAGCACCTTCGGTGGCGGCGCGACCGGCAGATTGCAGGGCTTCGCGCTTAATGCGCCCATCGGCCTCCAATCGGTCGAGCGCGGCGGGCAGCGCCTCGGCAGGAACGTCCAGCAGCGCGGCGGCAGTGCGGAGCAGCTCCGGCTGCGGGGCAAAGACGTGGCCGTCGTCGGCCAGCTCGTTGAGCGTGTAGACCAGGCCGGCTTCGAGGCGCGTGGGCGCATCGGCGGGCAGGCCGAGGGCGCGGGCAATCTTGTCCGCCGTCTTGAAGCCGATGCCCCAGATGTCGCGCGCCAGCCGGTAGGGGTCGGTCTTCACCACGTTCAGCGCCTCGTCGCCGTAGTGCTTGTAAATCTTTACGGCCAGGCCGGCACTCACACCGTGCGATTGCAGGAAGACCATCACCTCCTTGATGGCCTTCTGCTGCTCCCAGGCCTGCGTGATCCACGCATAGCGCTTCTGGCCGATGTCGGGCACTTCGCGCAGGCGCTGCGGCTGGGAGTCGATCACGTAGAGCGTGTCCGCGCCGAAGGTCTGGACGATTCTCTCGGCGAGGCGCGGGCCGATGCCCTTGATCAGGCCGGAGCCGAGGTAACGGCGGATGCCCTCGACGGTGGCCGGCAGCACCTGTTCGCAGGTCTCGGCCTTGAACTGTCTGCCGTAGTCGGCGTGAACGGTCCACCGGCCGGTGAGGCGCAGGCTTTCGCCGGGCGTCACTTGCGGCAGCGTGCCGACCACGGTGACGAGGTCGGATTGGCCGGGCACGGCAAGCCGGATGACGGAGTAGCCGTTTTCCGGGTTGAAGTAGGTGATGCGCTCGACGATGCCGGTGAGGGTTTGCACGGTGAAGGGGCTATGCGCTCAGGGCCTCGCGCGCCGCGTCCGGGTCATCGGTGATCAGGCCATCCACGCCGAAGGTCTTGAGGTAGCGGTAGAGCCACGGCGCTTCGCCCCGGCTGAACCAGACGAAGACGCCGCGCCCCTCGCCGTGGGCGGTGCGCACCAGGTTGGGGTTGAGCAGCACGTTCTCAGCGGGCGGGCAGACGAACTCGGCGTCGGCGGGCGGCCAGCTCACGTCCAGGTTGCCCACGTCGTAGAGCGCGCCCAGCCGCGCCGAGGGCTTGAGCTGGCGCAGCCGGCGCACGCAGTCCCAGTCGAACGATTGCAGGATGCAGTGGTCGAGGTAGCCGAGGTCTTCCAGCTCGGTCAGCACCTTGAACTCGATGCCGGGATACAGGTGCGGCGACTTCAACTCGATGAGCAGCTCGGCGCCGTGGGGCCGGGCCAGCTCCACCAGCTCGGCCAGCGTCGGCAGGCGCTCGCCGTTGCCGGCGTCCAGCTGTTTCAACTCGGCCAGCGTCAGGTCCATCACCCAGCCGGAGCCGTTCGTGGTGCGCTCCAGCGTCTCGTCGTGGATGATGATGGTCTCGCCGTCGCGCGTCAGGTGCACGTCGCACTCGGCCATCGTCACGCCGCGGGCGAAGGCGTGCGCGAACGCGGCCAGCGTGTTCTCCGGCCCGTATTTTGGCCCACCGCGATGGGCGATGACGCGCGGCTTGAAGAGCGGCGGCGTGCGGCGCGCGTAGGCCGTCGTGTAGTAAGCGGCGACCAGGGCGGCGCCAAAGCCAAGCAAGCGAGCAAGGTTGCGGATGGTGGACATCGTCACTCCTTCGGATAGACCGCCGACCGCAGTCGGCTATCTTTCGTTCTAAACGAAGATAATCTGGCTGCGCTCCGGCCCGACGCTGACCATCGTCACCGGCACACCGGTCAGTTCCTCGATGCGGCGGATGTAGTTGCGCGCGGCCTCGGGCAAATCGCTCAGGCGGCGCGCGCCGGTCACGTCCGCGTCCCAGCCGGGCAGCATTTCGTACTCGGCGGTGAAGGGCGAAAGGTCTGCCGGGCCGAGCGGCAGTTCCTCATAGTGAGTCCCGTGCGCCGTGTAGGCCGTGCACAGCCGGATGGTCTCCAGGCCGGAGAGCACGTCGAGCTTGGTCAGCACCAGCTCGGTCAGGCCGTTGACGCGGATGGCGTAGCGCAGCAGCACCAGGTCGAGCCAGCCGCAGCGACGCGGGCGGCCCGTCGTCGTGCCGAACTCGTCCCACGGGTTGCTGCCGGTGCCGCGCAGCCGTTCGGCCTCCGCGCCGAAGGCCTCGGTGGGGAAGGGGCCTTCGCCCACGCGCGTCTGAAACGCCTTGGTCACGCCCAGCACGCGACCCACAAATCGCGGGCCGACTCCCAGCCCGTTGAACACGCCGCCGGCAGAGGGCGAGGAGCTGGTGACGTATGGATACGTGCCGTGGTCCACGTCGAGCAGCGTGCCCTGCGCGCCTTCGGCGATGACGCGCGCGCCGGCCTGCAACTGCCGATGCAGGTAGAGCGAGGTGTCGGTGAGGTAGGGCGCCAAACGCTGCGCGTACGCGGCGAAGTCGGCGGCGATGGCGACGGCATCCAGCGCGGGCTGGCCGTACAGCTTTTCGAGATATAGGTTGGTTTGCCGGATATGCTCCGCGACGCGGTCGCCGAGTTCCTCGGGGCGGAGCAACAGCTCGGCGCGCAGGCCGTGACGCGCCACCTTGCCGGTGTAGGCCGGGCCGATGCCGCGACCGGTGGTGCCGATTTTGCCGCCGCTGCGGGCCGCTTCCTCGGCGCGGTCAAGGGCGATGTGCGCGGGTGTGATGAGGTGGGCAGCCGCCGAGACCTTGATGCGCGCCGGCGACACGTCCACGCCGGAGGCCGCCAGCTGTTCCAGCTCCGCAATCAGCCGCGCCGGGTTGATGACCATGCCGTTGCCCAGCACGCTCACCACGTGCGGCTGGAGGACGCCGGAGGGCAGCAGGTGCAGCTTGTAGCGCTGCTGCCCGACGGTGACGGTGTGGCCGGCGTTGTCGCCGCCGGAGTAGCGCGCAACGATGTGGGCGTTTTCGGCCAGCAGGTCGGTGATGCGGCCCTTGCCTTCATCGCCCCACTGCGCGCCCACGAGGATGTCGAGTGGCATGAAGACCCAATCTCCAATCTCTAATCTTCAATCTCCGTTTGAGAGATCAGAGATTGGAGATTAGAGACTAATACGCCCCATTCCCGAAGATCACGCGCGGGATGGTGCGCAGCATGATGGTAAGGTCTAGCGCGAGCGACCAGTTCTCGATGTAATAGATATCGAGCAGGCAGCTCTCATCGAAGGTCAGGTCGCTCCGGCCCGAGACCTGCGACAGGCCGGTGATGCCGGGCTGCACCTCCAGCCGCTGCCGCTGCCAGGGCAGATACTGTTCCACTTCATGAGGCAGGGCCGGGCGCGGCCCCACCACGCTCATCTCGCCGCGCAGCACGTTGAAAAATTGCGGCAGCTCGTCGAAGCTGGTGCGGCGCAGCAGCCGGCCCAGCCGCGTCTGGCGCGGGTCGTTCCGAATCTTGAACAGCGGCCCGCTTGCTTCATTGTACTCCCAGAGGTGCTCCAGCTCCTCCTCCGCGCCCTCACGCATCGAGCGGAATTTGTAGATGGTGAAGGTGCGCCCGCGCTCGCCCACCCGCGTCTGCCGGAAGAGCGCCGGGCCGGGCGAATCGAGCCGAATGAGCCAGGCCACCAGCGCCATCGGCAGCGCCATCACCGTCAGCACGACGATGGCGATGACGATGTCCAGCACGCGCTTCATGATGCGGCCCACCCGCGAGATGCGCGCCTCTTTGATGCCGATGAGCGGGATGCCGCCGATGTCATCCACATCCAGCCGGCTAAGCGAGAGCTGAAACACATCGGGCGCGATGCGCACGCGCACGCCGGCAGCTTCGCAGGCACGCACCAGCGCCGCAATTTTGCGCTGGTACATCCAGGGCAGCGTGATGATGACCTCGTCCACCGGCTCTTCGCGCAGAATCTCCTCCACCCTCTCCAGCGCGCCGAGGTTCTTCAGCCGCCCCAGTTCGGATTTGGACGGGTTGTCGTCAATGAAGCCCACCACGCGGTAGCCGAGGTCGGCGCGCGCGGCGATGGTGCGGACGACGGCACGCCCCAGCTCGCCCGCGCCGACGATGAGCACGCGCGCCACGCCGATCCCCCGCCGCCGCAGCTGCGCGCGCACCCAGCGCAGAATCAGGCGCGCCACGCTCAACAGGCTGACCGTGAGCACGATCACCCAGATGATCATCAGGCGGGAGTACACCAGCGGCAGCAGCAGGAAGACGGCCACCAGCAAAATCACGCCGGCGGTGGTGGTGGCGCTGATGATGCGATAGACCTCATTGAGCCAGCTGCCGCCGCGCTGCGACGTGTAGGCGCCGTCGGCGTACAGGAAGAAGAGCATGAGGCCGGTGAACGCTGCCTGCATCAGGAAGTATTCGGAATACGGCGCGAAGAACTGCTCGCCCACCGGCACAATCCACTGTGCGATGTAGCGCAGGTAGTACGCCAGCCCGAAGGCGACGTTGATGAGCACAACATCCAGGAGGAGGAGCAGCAACAGACTACGGTAACGCTTCATGTACGACCATCGGCGACCGACCGCCGTCGGCGGTCAGCGGTCGGTCAGGGCCTTGCGATAGCACTCCACCGTGCAGCGCGCCGTGGCCGGCCAGGAGAAGCGCGCCGCGTGGGCCGGGCCGCGCCTCGCCGGCTCGCCGCCGTCGGTCAGCGCCCGGTTCAACGCCGCCGCGAGCGCGTCCACGTCGCCGGGCGCGGTGAGCATCGCCGCCTCGCCGCCGGCCTCCGGCAGCGACGAGACGTTCGAAGTGACGACGGGCCGGGCGCAGGCCAGCGCCTCGACCACCGGCATCCCAAAGCCCTCGAAGGATGATGGATAGACGAATACGGCACAGGCGTTATACCACAACGGCAGCTCGTCTGCCGGCAGATAGCCGGGGAAGTGCACCCGCCCGCGCAGGCCGAGCCGCTCCACCTGCTCGAACAGGCTCTGATAGAACCAGCCCTTCGCGCCGGCCAGGATGAGGTGGAAGTTGGAGAATTGGGGATTAGAGATTGAAGATTGAAGGCGGGCGAAGGCATCAATCAGCGTACCGAGGTTTTTGCGCGGTTCGAGGGTGCCGAGGTAGAGGATGAACCTTTCCGGCAGGCCGGCGCGTGCGCGAAACGCCTCCACCTCGGCGGGCGGCAGCGGGCGGAAGCGCGGATCCACGCCGGGGTAGGCCACGTCCACGCGCTCGCCGCTCACGCCGAGCAACCGACACACATCCGCCTTCGTGCTCTCCGAAATTGCGATGACGCGGCGCGCGCGCCGGCAGGAGAGGGCTGTGAAGGCCGAGAGATACAGCCGCTGCGCGATGGGGAAGTTCTGCGGGAACAATCGAAAGGAGAGGTCGTACACGGTGACGACGGCGGGCGCGGGATTGAGTAGCGGCGAGGCGAAGGCGAGCGAGTGCAACAGGTCGGGGCGGAGACGCACCAGCGCCAGCGGCTGCACGCACTGTTCCCACAGAATACGGATGAGCGGGCGCTGCGTCGGCCAGCGGCTGCGCTCGATGCGCGCCCGCGCCATCTCCGGCCGGCCGGCGCCGACGAAGACCGTGAAATCGAAATCCGGGGCAGCCTCCGGCAGGTGCCGCAACAGATTGAAGATGTACTGGTGGATGCCTGCGCTGCGATAGGACGCGCCGCCGTGCAACAGGTGCGCGTTGAGCGCGAGGTGAGGCATACGGCGATTATAGCGGATGGCGGATGGCGGATAGCAGATGGCGGATGGCGGATAGCGGATAGCAGATGGCGGATGGCGGATAGCGGATAGCTGATGGTAGATAGCGGGTGGCGGAGGAACCGCCTGGCCAGCCTAATGTATCCGCAGATTACGCAGATTTTCGCAGAGAAAGTCTGTGACCCCACCGCAAAAACTACGATCCCACCGCGATGCCGCGAAGAGCGCGGCGAAGGGCGCACGGGATTCGCTTTTGTCTTTCTTAGCGTCTTCTTAGCGTTCTTGTGTGCACGCAAAACATGTCAGCCGCACCCTGAGCGGACGCTGAGCGAAGCCGA
>JAVQXV010000446.1:0-1111 GCA_033577755.1 Anaerolineales bacterium | reverse complement strand
GACTTTATAGACGCTGTCGCTCATGGGGTTACTCCTGAACTGAAAACAAGACAACTTGCTCAGAATGCTTCAAGCGTCGCCAGCCATTTGATCCAGAACCAGCCGCGCCGCGAGGGGACGACGGCGCGAACCGGAAAGCCGTGGTCGTGACTCAACACTTCGCCGCCCACATGCGTCGCCAGCAGAATTTCTTGCGCTTCCGCTGCCGTGTACAAGCCCCAATAGCCGGAATTGCCGATAAGCCGGACGGCCCGCAGGGGCGCAGTCCGGCCGCCGTGCTGTAGCACGTCCGTGAGCATGACGCCGCGCCAGACTTGCGTGCTGTACCAGCCGTTCGTGCAGTCGAGCGTGGCGATTTTCTCGGTTGTGGGCAAGGCCAGAAGTTCGGAGTAAGTCAGCCGGAGCGGCGAGCGACCAACGCCGTGTACGATCAAAACCCACTGTGCCAAGTCAATCGGCCGGGCAGTCTCAAACACGCTGTTGGTGATGGGGAAGGCGTTGCCTGTGAACGAACCGGCCTCGCGCGAGCCGGTGAAGCGGCGCGGTGCGGCGCTTAGCGCGCGTCGTTGGGCGATGGCCTCGGCCATCAGCCAGCCGGCGATGCCTGCGAGGCCGAACCCGGCCAGCTTCAGCGCGCTGCGCCGGGAGAGCAGGTCGGCGCGTTTGGGCCTTGGCCAGCGCTGCCAGACGTGAAAGGCGAAGGGCGCCAGCAGCGCCAGCGCCAGCATCCAATGCCAGGCCACGGCGGTTTGCCACAGCCAGAGCAGCTCCGGCCCGATGCGCCAGAGCCAGACCAGGCCCAGCCCGATCACGAGCAGCGCCATTCCGGCCAGCAACACCGAAGCGGCCACCACCACGCTTCGCTTGAAGCGTAAGTCCAGCCCGCGCCGCAGCGAATTGAAGATGATAACGGCTTTGGTGGGGAGGAGGGCGAGCAGGCTCCAGCCGGCCACGCGGTGAACGTCCATCACCCAGGCCGGGCCGTTGAAGAACAGCGCCTGCAATCCGGTGAGCGTCAGGACGCAGACGAGGGCGAACAACAGCGTGTTCGTGAAACGGAGGGCTTCGCCGCGCATGAGCCGAAAGCGAACAGGGCAACGTCGTAAAAAAA
>JAVQXV010000445.1:0-1115 GCA_033577755.1 Anaerolineales bacterium | reverse complement strand
GTTGCGCGGCTGGTCTACGTCTTGCATCGAATTGCGCGAATTGTGCGGATCTTCAATCCGAGGTTGCACTGCTGCGCGTAATTCGATGCGGAATGGAGTTACTCCACCGTTACGCTCTTGGCCAGGTTGCGCGGCTGGTCTACGTCGGTGCCGCGGCGCACGGCGATGTGGTAGGCCAGCAGCTGAAGCGGGATGACGCTGACGACGGGCGCAAGCAGCGGCGGCGTCTCCGGCAGCCAGAGCACATGGTCGGCCTTGCTCTCAATCAGTTCGTCGCCGTCGGTCGCTACGGCGATGACCTGCCCGCCGCGCGCCCGCGCCTGCTCCACCTGCGAGAGCATCTTGTCCCAGACCGCATCTTTCAACGTCAGGCAGACCACCGGCATCTCGCGGTCAATCAGCGCAATCGGCCCGTGCTTCATCTCGCCCGCCGGGTAGCCCTCGGCATGGATGTACGAAATCTCCTTGAGCTTGAGCGCGCCCTCCAGAGCGATGGGGAACTGCAGGCCGCGCCCCAGGTAGAGCGCGTGCCGGTACTCAAACAGTCTCTCCGCCAGCGCCTTCACCGGCGCTTCGCGGTCGAGCACCTGGCTGATGAGGTCAGGCAGGTGTGCCAAATCCTGCACGCGTGCTCGGCCGTTGACCTGTGTCCCGCGTAACTGCGCCAGATATATCGCCAGCAAAAACTGATCCACGATGGAGGTGGTGAAGGCCTTGGTCGAGGCCACGCCGATCTCCGGGCCGGCCTGCATCAGGATATAGCCGTCCGCCACGCGCCGCGCCTCCGAGCCGACGTTGTTGACGATAGTCCACACCCGTGCCCGCTTCTCGCGTGCCTCCTCCATCGCTGCCAGCGTGTCCACCGTCTCGCCGGATTGCGTAATCGCCAGCACCGCCGTCTTCTCGTCAATGATCGGGTCGGCGTAGCGGAACTCGGAGCCGATCTCCACCTGCGTGGGGATGCGGGCGATCTGCTCGAAGTAGTGCCGCCCGACCAGGCCGGCGTAGTACGATGTGCCGCAGGCAACGATGACGATTTTCTCGATTTGCCGCGCCTGCTCCGCCGTCAGGTTCAGCTCCGGCAGGCTGACCGCGCCGGTCTCGAAGTCAATGCG
>JAVQXV010000117.1:0-9863 GCA_033577755.1 Anaerolineales bacterium | reverse complement strand
TCGCGCCGATGTTCTCGAAATACTTGTCCGAGTACCAGCCCCGGCGCATTCGTTCTACATCGAGTTTGAAGACTTCGTTGGTCAGGCGTTTCCGGTCGAAGATGGTCATGGTTCTGTTCTGAGGACGTTCGTCTTTTGCTGTTCGCTGCGGTGTAAGCGGCAAAAACGGCAAACTCTGTTATCGTGGAAACTGGATGAACTCTATGGGGATGGCGCGGGTGAGATAATGCTCCGGCTCGGGCGCGTGGAAGACGACGCCGGCGCGGTGGGCGGCTCGCGCGCGGATGGTGAGGAGGACGATGCGGTGCGTGCGGCGGCTGGCCACTTCCTTAGCGCGGGCGGTCGTGGCGCTGAGGTGAACGTACTGCCGGTTCATCGCCTTCAGCCCCTCGGCGCGGATCCCGGCCAGCGCGCGCGGCGTGGTGCCGTGATGGAGCACCTCGGGCGGCTCGACGGGCGGATATTCCACCTGCACGCCGAGGTCGAGCGAGTGGCCGTAGCGGGCGCGAATCAGCTCGCCGCGAATTTCGAAGCGCACCCTGGCGCCGTCTTTGGCCTCGGCCACGCGCCGCACGTCGTCCAGGGTCGCGCCCAAGTGCTCGGCGGCGAGGCCGGCCAGCGCCTCCAGCGGCACGAATCCTTCGGCATCCGGCGTCAACCCGAAATCCGTTGCGCGATGGCGCAGCACAAGCGTCATAAATTTGGAGAGGCGGATGTCGTTCATGATGTCGAGACCGGAATGCGGCGCATGGCGGCCGGGCGGTTGCTATCCTCGGCGTAGGCCCGGCGCGAATAGCTGCTCCGACAGGGCCGTAATCTTCTCATACATTGCGAGCTTTGCCCGCCAGTCCTCCGGGATGCCGCGCTCGCCGTAATACGCTCCCGCCAGCTGGCCGAAGATTGCGCCGGTGGTGTCGGCGTCATCGCCCAGGTTCACAGCACGAAGCGCGCCGCTGCGAAAATCGTCGCTATGATAAAATGCCCACAGCGCGGCCTCCAGCGAAGCGACCACATAGCCTGAGCCACGAATGTCCGGCGGCTGCCGGCGCTTGAACGAGCCTGCCGCCACCTCGGCAACCTCCGGGTGCAGGGGATGGCGCGATAAAGCCTCCGCAGCTGGTGAGTAGTGCGCTGCCAGAAGCTCGTCTTTGCCTACCCCGTTGAGCGCACCGACGATCAGCCCGGCGAAATAGCGGCAGGCGTCAACCGCCGTGGCCGCGCCGTGGGTCGTGCGTGAGCTTTCGGCCGCGTAGTGGATGGCCAAATCGGGCTGCGGAGAGTAGAACAGCGCCACCGGCGCGAGCCGCATCAGTGAGCCGTTGCCAGCCGTGTTCGGGTCGGTCGAGCCGGCGAATGCGTTGCCGGTTTGTTCAAAACGCTGGAGCGCTGCGCGCGTGGTATTGCCGATGTCAAAGCAGACCCCCGTGCTGGAAAGATAACCCGTCCGCCACCATCGCACATAGCGCCGCATCTGGTCGGCGGCATCGAAGCCGCGACATTCGACCAGGCTCTCCGCCAGACAAAGTGCCATCGCTGTATCGTCCGTCCACTGGCCTGCCTGCAACCCGAATGGCCCGCCTCCGACCATATCGGAGATGGGCTGGAATGTGCCGGGCGCACTGAACTCCAATGTTGTGCCGAGCGCATCGCCGGCGGCCAGACCGAGCAGGCTGCCGCGATAGCGCTCAACCGGCTTGGCCGTCACTCAACTCTCTCCAGCGGCGGATGTACTCGACTTGCTCGTCGGTCTGCGGCGAGCGCGTGTGCCAACGGCTCTTCTCCACGCTGCGCCACCACTGCGCGATTTGCGCCAGCGCCTGCTCGCCTGTCAGTCCGTGCCGGACAAGGTAGCAGCCGACCACCGTCCCCGTCCGGCCGATGCCGCCCCAACAGTGCAGGTAAACGTTGTAGCCGGCAGCCAGCGCCGCGTCCATCGTATCGAGGATGGCCGTCATCTGCGCGGGCGTAGGCACGTCCAGGTCGCGGATGGTCATCTGCCGGTGCTGGACGGTCAGGCCGCGCGCGGCGGCTTCGGCGTGCAGCAGGTCGGCATAGGGCTCCAGTCCGTCCGCCGGGTCGGTCAGGTCGAGGAAGAAGTTCAGGCCAACGTCGAGGTGGTCGCGCAGCTTCTCGCGCGCGGCGTCCGGGTCGAGCGCTCCGGGATATTCGCCGGCCAGCAGTCGGCCTGGCCTCACCCAGTACGAGTTGGCGTGTGGGCGCGGCAGCGTGGTCACTACCGCAGTCCGTTGAGCAGAGCCAGCGCCACCAGAATGATGCCGGCCAGCGCCGCCAGCATCGGGCGATATTCCTTCGAGGCGGGCTTCTCGATCAGCGTGACATTTGTGGCGCGCAGCGCAGCGTTGACCTTGCGGCTGATGTGCAGCTGCAGATGCAGATAGCCCACATACAGCAGCATCCCGCCTACGATGATGACGACCAATTCGATGGGCATGGTTTGTCTCCTTTGAATGAACCTGTTTAGTTTTTGGCTCCAATCACTCCGGGCCAGTCCTCAAGCGGCTCCGTCGAGTGGACGAGGTGCATGCCGGCCTCGGCAAAGCGGCGGTAGGCGGCGTCGGCCTGCTCGGTGAAATCCACCACACCGGGCACGACGACGGGCGAAGTGCAGTCCTCGAGCAAATAGACTTTGCGTGCCAGCGCCGGGTCCTGCGCGCGGATGTCATCGAGCAGGTGCTGCACCGTCCACGCTACGCAGTGGCTCTTGGCCTGCCCGGCGACGATGACGGCGTCGAAGCTCAGCAGCTTGCGCGACAGTTCAACATTGCGCTGGCCGAGCGCCCTGCCGTCCGGCCCGGTTAGCACCTCAGGCCCCAGCGCGGAATAGTGCTCGGTAAGCGGCTCGTAGCCTTTCATGCGCAGGTCGGGCTGCGAGGCGCGGGCGAGGCTGTGAAAGAAGATGGCTTCCTCCACCGCCGAGACCAGCGCATGGCCGAGGCCGCCCAGCATGGCGTGATACGGCCAGACGGTCAGCGCGTACTGGCCGCCCTTTTCAAGCGATTGGGTATAGTGCCGCAGGTGCGCCTGCGCATACTCGGCGCTTACGCCCAGGCTCTCGGCCAGCGCCGGGTTGAAGCGCCAGACGCCGGCTTCGACCTGCGCTGCCGTAATCTGTGTATGCGGCGCGGGATGCTCACCCGCTGCGTTCACCCAGAACTGCGGATGAAAAATCTGCGCGGCCTGGTGTGTGTCCAGCGTGGCGATGACCTGCGTGATCCGGTCGAGGTTGCGGTAGAGGAACTCGCACAGACGGCGGTTGTCGTCCACCGCGCCCGTGCCGGAGCGCCCGCCGACGTACAGCTCGTAGTCCGGCAGGCAGAAGGTGTTCTGCACGTCAATGAGCAGCAGGGCGATGCGTGTACGGTCATCGGCGGCGGGACGGAGCGCGTGCTGCTGCGCCCAGCCGGCGGCCTCCGCTGCGCGTTGCTGGTAGGGTACGCGCCAGGCCCGACCGACCGCTGTCGGGTCGTTGTGGGGTGGGTGGGGGAGGGTCATGGTTGCCTACTTTTTGTGTAATAAATACACGAATTCATGCCAAAAAGCTCGGCGCGGTTCGCGCGCCTTTCGTGTATTTTCGACACGAATTTTACTCCATTTGACCCGTGGCTGTCAACCGGGACTTTCTGACGAGCGGCTGACGGCGCGCCGCCGGCGTTTACGGGAACAGTCGTCGGGCCTTGACCTCGGTGACGGCATTCTTGCGGTAGCGGTACAGCCGGGCGGGCCGGCCTTGACCTTCGCCTTCGCGGAAGCGGTTGGTCTCCTCCAGGATGCCGGCCTCGTCCAGTCGGCGGCGGAAGTTGCGCTTATCCAGCTTCTCGCCCAGCACGATCTCGTAGGCTGCCTGCAGCTCGCTCAGCGTGAACTCATCCGGCAGCAGTTCAAAGCCGACCGCGGTGTATTCCAGCTTGTAGCGCAGGCGGCGGTGGGCGTAGCGGATGATTTCGGTGTGGTCGAAGGCCAGCGGCGGCAGGTTCTGCACTGAATGCCAGGCCACCGCCGACGCGTCGTCGCCGGCGCGCGCCGACACGTTCTCCGGCACCAGTGCCACGTAGGCCACCGTGATGACGCGCCCGCGCGGGTCGCGCTTCGGGTCGCCGAAGGTGTAGAGCTGCTCGAAGTACACATCGCGGACGCCGGTTTCTTCCTCCAGCTCGCGGCGGGCGGCGTCGTCCAGCGACTCATCAAGATGAACGAAGCCGCCGGGGATGGCCCACTTGCCGGTGAACGGCGGGTGGCCACGCCGGATGAGCAACACCTTCAGGTCCTTCTCGCGCAGACTGAAGATGACGACGTCCACGGTGACGGCGGGGCGCTCGGGGTTAGGGGGCAGATAGCCGGTAGTCATAGTGTGGGGATAACGGGCTGTGCACGAGCCGCGTGGGGCGCGCGTCGGCTTATGCACGTATTAGCCAGCCCGTTGTTAGGAGGATGAACCTACGCCACCTGAAAAGATTGGCCAAGGGGCTGAAACTCAGCAACTTCCTACCTCTCCAGTTTCTGCCGAATCTGTTCAAAGCGTCTAACTGTCTCGACCGAATACAATCGCTCGCCGTATCGCAGGCATACGTCTGCGCGCACCTTGAGCACGGCCGTATGGACACCGCCTTTGAGCAGTTTCTCGACTTCCTTCTCGACCAATTCGCCGCCACAGACGGGGCACTTGTCAAAGGGCTTCATTTCTTTCTCCTGATGCGCCAATCAATCCATCGGTCAGGTCGGTATACAGTGACCAACACCGCCCATTGAGTCTCGTGATGGTAAGCCCAAACACTGTGAATCGGCTCTCCGGCAAAACTGTCACCGTATATCAAGCAACTCGGATAAGGTTTGTCCGATGGATAGTCTTCGATGATCTCGCCGTGTAGGACGCTGAAGAAGATTTCATCGAAGGAAAGCTGGCCTGCCTGTGCTTCTTCGTCCGCGTGATCGGTGATGCAGATACGGTAATGACGGATAGCGTCAATAATGCTTTAGATATCCACGACAATTCTTGCCGAACAGGACTTCGTCTATCCGGTGTCCTGACACTTGAGAAAGCTAGCTAGCACAAAGTTTAGCAGACGTGTCAGGAAAAGAGAAACACCATCGCTTTCTTCGGCCTGCGATGTCGCGTAGAATACGCGCTCGTCCGCCGCCAACCGAAGCTCCCTCTGCCCATTCATGTTCACCGCACTCGCGAATCGCCTGGAAACGCACGCCCCCTCGCGCTATCTGTTCCTTCTGGTCGTGACCCTGGCCGGCATTCTCGTCATCGGCTACCACTTCGGCACCTTCGACCAGTTCGCCCATCTTCCCTTCCTGAAGAAATATGCCGACCCCGCGCTCTATCCGGGCGACGCGTTCATCGAGCTGCGCCGGGAGAGCTACTCGTACTTCTGGCTGTTATTCGTGCCGGCACTGCGGGCGGGCGTGCTCGAGCCGGTGATGCTGGCGGTACACGTCGCGGCGACGTACGCCACGTTCTGGCTGCTCTGGAAGCTGAGCCGGCTGCTGTTCGCCAGCCCCGAGGCGGCGCTGCTCAGCACACTGGCCTTTGTCATGCCCCACATCGGCTTCGGCGGGTTCCCGGTCTTCGAATTCAGCCTGCTCAACCGCACCTTCACGTTGCCGTTCGCGCTGTGGGCGGTCTATCTGTACCTGAGCGGGCGCCCGGTCCCGGCGTTCCTGCTGGCCGGTTTGCTGTTCAATCTGCATGTCATCACCGTCAACTTTGTGATGGCGATGTTCCTGACCGACCTCGGCCTGCGGCTGCTCGCCCGGCTGCGGGCCGGGGTAACGCAGCGGTCGCTGCTCGCCGGCGGCGAACTACGGACGTTGCTGTTCGGCCTGCCGCTCTTTCTGCTCGGCGCTGCGCCGGTGTTGCTCTGGCGACTCACCAGCCCGACGCGCAACGCAGCGGTCAACCCGGAATGGTTCGACGTGATGGCGCGCGGTTCACTGACCAACCTGTTCTACATCCTCTCGCCGCACCTTCACATCCTGTTTGCCACGCTCAGCGGCGTGGGCACGCTGGCCATGGTTTTCATCGCCCGGCGCGCTGCGCCGGCCCGTTCCGCCGAACATGAACGGTCGGTGCTGCACTTCATGATTGCCGTCATGCTCGTCGTGGTGGTGCAGGCCGTCACCGTCCTCGTCTGGCCTATTGACCTGCTCAATCAGTTGCAGGTGGTGCGCATCGGCTCGTGGTCGCTCATCTTCGGCTATCTGTACTTCGCCGCCTATCTGGTGAGGCGGTGGGAGAGCCGGGAGAATGTGACGCGGGCGGACAACGTGGTTCTGACCGCGACCTACGTGGCGACCTTTCTGCCCTTCCAGCCGGTGCTGGTCTGGGCCATCGAGCGGCTCCTTCCGCACGGCCGTCTGCGGACGGCCCTGACAACATTGCTCTCCCTCGGCCTGTTCGCCTTCGCCCTCACCATCGCGCTCAACCTAGGTCTATGGAGTCCGGGCCTGTATCCTCTGGGGCCGGATACGGCCTGGGAACAGATACAGCTTTGCGCACGCGAGCGCACGCCTGCAGATGCCCTGTTCATCACGCCGCCGGAGAAGTGGTGGCTATACGGCTCAGACTGGCGCACGTTCTCCGAGCGCGCGACCCTGGCCACGCACTCTGAGCTGCTCATGATTGCGCTTGTGCCCACACACTATGACCACTGGAAAGAGCGCTTTGTGCGGCTTGCCCCCGGCGCCATCGAGCGCTTCAACGGCAACTTTTTCGAGAACCAGCGGATAGTCAAAGAGGCGTTCTACAGCCTGACGCCTGCCGAATTGCTGCGCGTTGCCGCCGACTACAATGTGGATTACATCGTGTTGCAGCAGCCGTACCTACTTGACCTGCCGGCCCTCGATTGCAGCAACTCGGAGTACAGCATTTACCGTGTGAGGTGACCATGCCAGACTGGCACATCATTCTGCGTTCGGTGATCTTATGGACTTTGCGCTGGTGCATAGTGCTGGGTGCGGCGATCTTCTTTGACGCGCCAGAAGTAATCTGCGCCACGCCGATAATGTGGCTGATGGCCGCACGCATTGGTCTGGAGACGGCAGCCGGCACGCGCAATACAGGCTGGCGGCTCTGGCTTGATCTGGCGCTGGCGGGCGCGCTGCTTGCCGTCATCTTGGGCATTCTCTTCGGTCTGATTATGCCGCTCAGTGTCAGCGTAACACGATGGGAACGTGACGATTTGCCGGGCATGGTTTTGTTCTCCATGCTGGTGATGATCGCATTGGGGACGCCGGTCTGCATCGCCCTCAGCATGCTGTTTGGGTGGCTATGGGTGCGGCGCATGGGGAAGTGAGCGTGGGGAGTTGTGCTATACTTTCAGGCTGTGACGTCCAAACGGTTCCTGCTGCACTGCAAGGCGACCAATGACCGGAAGGAGCCTGCTCCGAGTTGCCGGGCGCTTTTGCGTGCGCAGTGATGGTTCGTGGACTGAACCCGGGACGCCCGGCTGAAAAGTCGGGCGTTTTTGTTGCAAAGGAGGCAACGGATTGGAACGGATGTAACGGAGGCATCAGATGGAGAACAGATGTAATAGCGGATGGAGAACAGAGGTAACGGATGCAGTAGATGAGGCTCATTTGGCCGGTTCATCCGAGCGTATCCGCCTCAACCGTTGAATGCTCAACTATCCCGATTTATCTACGGATTACGCAGTCTTTCGAAGAGAGCATCTGTGATCATCTGTGAATTCTCCTCAACGGCTGGAAATTGTCGCCTGAGCAGTTTCCGTTGACAAATCCATTGGAAAAGGAATAGGCCATGTACAAAACTCACACCTGCGGCGAGCTGCGGCCTGAGCATGTCGGGCAGACGGTCACGCTAGCGGGCTGGGTGAACACCCGCCGCGACCATGGCGGCCTGATTTTCATTGACCTGCGCGATCGCTACGGGGTGACCCAGGTGGTGGTCAACCCGTCCATCTCTGCTGCGGCGCACGAAGTGGCGTCGCGCGTCCGCAACGAGTTCGTCTTGCAGGTGACCGGCCCGGTGCGCGCGCGGCCCGCCGGCAGCGAGAATCCTCGCCTTGCCACCGGCGCTATCGAAGTGGAAGCGCAATCCATTGAAATCCTCGGCCCGGCCAAGCCGTTGCCTTTCCAGGTGCACGAGGACGACAACGTGGACGAGCAGGTGCGGCTCAAGTACCGCTATTTGGATTTGCGCCGCGAGCGCATGCAGCGCAACCTGCTGCTGCGTCATCGGGTCGTCAAGTTCATGCGCGACTACATGAGCGACCACGGCTTCATCGAGGTCGAGACGCCCATCCTGTTCAAGACCACGCCTGAAGGCGCGCGCGACTACCTGGTGCCCAGTCGTCTTCATCCCGGCAACTTCTACGCGCTGCCGCAGTCGCCCCAGCAACTCAAGCAGCTGCTTATGGTCGCGGGCGTCGAGCGTTATTTCCAGATTGCGCGCTGTTTCCGCGACGAAGACCAGCGCGGCGACCGCCAGCCCGAGTTCACCCAGCTCGACCTGGAGATGTCGTTCGTTCACCGTGATGACGTGCTGGCGCTGGTCGAAGACCTGTACACGCAAATGATCCCGGCGGTTGCGCCGCACAAGCGCCTGCTGCAATCCCCCTGGCCTAAGCTGGCCTATCATGAAGCCCTCGCCCGTTACGGCACCGATAAGCCCGATCTGCGCTTTGGGATGGAGCTGTACGACCTGAGCGCCGTCATGGCACAGAGCGAGTTCAAAGTCTTTCAACAGGCGTTGGGGTCGGGCGGGGTGGTCAAGTGCCTCGTTGCGCCGGGCTGCGCCGGCTACTCGCGCAAAGAAGTGGATGACCTGACCACCTTCGCCAAAGAGCAGGGCGCCAAGGGCCTGGCGACTCTGGCGCTGACCGCAAATGGCATCGAGGGCACGGCCAAAAAGTTCATCCGCCCCGGTGAGGTAGAGCAGATTCGCACGCTGACAGGCGCGAAGGAAGGTGACCTGGTACTCTTCGTCGCCGACCGCGCGGAGGTGGCGCACAAGGCGCTCGGCGCGCTTCGGCTGCTCTTCCGTGACCGCCTCAACCTGGCCGATAAAGACGTGCTGGCGTTTGCCTGGATTGTGGACTTCCCCATGTTCGCCTGGAACGCAGACGAGCAGAAGTGGGAAGCCGAGCACCATCCCTTCACCATGCCCAAGCAGGAGCACTTGGCGCTGATGGACAGCGACCCCGGCGCGGTGTTGGCCGACGCCTACGACATGGTGTGCAACGGCTATGAGATGGCCTCCGGCTCCATTCGCGTCCACCGGCGCGATATTCAATTCAAAATCTTCGAGCGGCTGGGGTTGAGCGTTGAGGACATCGAGCGCAAGTTCGGCCACATGCTGGAGGCGTTCGAGTACGGCGCGCCCCCGCACGGCGGCATGGCGCCCGGCGTAGACCGCCTCGTCATGCTGCTGGCCGATGAGCCGAACATCCGCGAGGTGATCGCCTTCCCCAAGAATCAGGCCGCGCTCGACGTGATGGCGCAGGCCCCGTCGCCGGCCACGCCGGAGCAGCTGGCGGAGCTCCATCTATGCATTGTTGAGCCGGAAAGGAAATGAGCAACCTGTTGTGAGTGCACTGAAAATTGGAACGCTTGGCCGCCACATATGCCGCTTTGGTTGTAATCTCAACGCCATATATGGTGGCGTTTGCGCCTGAAAAGTAGTTTTTTCAGTGCACTCATCCGTGAGTGCACTGAAAAAAAGGACATTCGGGCGCGACGGTTCTTGCGAATACAAATACATGATACATGATACATGCCCCAGCCTCTTGTGTGCACCCAAAACATGTCAGCCGCTCCTTCGACGGCGCGGGCAAAAGCAGCCCGCTCCGCTCAGGCATCATGAGTCGCGGACGCACCCC
>JAVQXV010000444.1:0-1120 GCA_033577755.1 Anaerolineales bacterium | reverse complement strand
GCGAACGTCTCCGCCTGCTTGACCGTGTCCACCCCCAGGTCCGCCTCCAGGTCGAGGTCGAGGTCGAGCATCTCTGTCGGATAGCCGGTCTTCTCAGCCACGACCGCGAGCACTCGCTCGGTGACCGGGTCGGCGGTTGGCGCTGCCGCAGGCGCTGGCGCTGCCGCTGCTACAGGTGCGGGCGCTGCGGGCGCTGGCGCTGCGGGCGCTGGCGCCGCCGACGGCTTGAGGTCAGGTCGGCGCTCGTAGACGAAGTTGATCACGTGGCGCAGGGTCGGATAGTCGCGCAGTTTCAGGTTCTCGATCCGCTCGATGCCGAACGCCTCGCGGATCGCGGCGAACGTCTCCGCCTGCTTGACCGTGTCCACCCCCAGGTCCGCCTCCAGGTCGAGGTCGAGGTCGAGCATCTCTGTCGGATAGCCGGTCTTCTCGGCAACGACCGCAAGCACCCGCTCGGTCACCGGATCGGCGGCTGGCGCGGGCGTCGCTGCAGGCGCTGGTGCGGCAGGCGCCGCTTCGGGCGCGGTTGCTGCCACAGGCGCGGCAGCCATTGCCATTGCCGGTGCGGGTGCAGGTGCAGGCGTCGCTACGGGCGTGGGCGCTGCGGGCGCTGGCGCCGCCGATGGCTTGAGGTCGGGTCGGCGCTCGTAGACGAAGTTGATCACGTGGCGCAGGGTCGGATAGTCGCGCAGTTTCAGGTTCTCGATCCGCTCGATGCCGAACGCCTCGCGGATCGCGGCGAACGTCTCCGCCTGCTTGACCGTGTCCACCCCCAGGTCCGCCTCCAGGTCGAGGTCGAGGTCGAGCATCTCCGGCGGGTAGCCGGTCTTCTCAGCCACGACTTCGAGCACCTTGGCTGCGACCGCATCAACTGCCGGTTCAGGCGCGGCAGGCGCGGGCGCGGCGATCGCTGGCGCCGCTGCGGGCGCAGGCGCCGGTGCAGGCGCTGCGGTCTTGAGGTCAGGTCGGCGCTCGTAGACGAAGTCGATCACGTGGCGCAGGGTCGGATAGTCGCGCAGTTTCAGGTTCTCGATCCGCTCGATGCCGAACGCCTCGCGGATCGCAGCGAACGTCTCCGCCTGCTTGACCGTATCCACCCCCAGGTCCGCCTCCAGGTCGA
>JAVQXV010000116.1:0-9915 GCA_033577755.1 Anaerolineales bacterium | reverse complement strand
TCAGGCGCGTCTGGCGCAGGTGTACGAGCTGGCTGCGCAGGCGCAACTGGTTGCGTCCACCGATCCCCAACTTAGCCTGTTGCTCGCCCTGCACGCTGCCTCCCTTACCGAGCGCCCGATGCCGGAAGTCGAGGATGCCTTGCGCCGAGCATTGCGTGCCGCCGACCCGAACCAGGCGTCGCCTGAAGATACACCTGCGCTCCTCGAAGCAGCGCGCCGCGCACTCACCCGAACCTGGACGGCGGCGGAGTGCCGGCGCTATCTGCGCGGGCCGTGTCCGCCGTAGAGCGTATCCCGTATTGCGTATTGCGTGTTGCCCAGTGCCTGTACGCTACGGAATACGCAATACGGATATGTAATACGCATCCTGTCCGCCCCTTGAGCCACTACTCGCCCCGCTGCGACTTCTCGATCTTCGCCCACGAATCCTTCAGCGGCACAGAGCGATTGAAGACCAGTTTGCCGCCGGCGGAGTCCGGGTCCACACAAAAGTAACCTAAGCGCTCGAACTGGAAATTCTGGCCGGGCTGCGCGTTCTTCAGGCTCGGCTCCACCACGCTGTCCGTGAGCACTTCGAGCGAGCGGGGGTTGAGGTATGCCTTGAAATCTTGACCGTCATCAATGTCATCCGGGTGGGGCACGGTGAACAGTCGGTCGTACAGGCGCACCTCGGCAGGCAGCGCGTGCGCGGCGGAGACCCAGTGGATGGTGGATTTCACCTTGCGACCGTCGGGCGCGTCGCCGCCACGCGTGGCCGGATCGTAGGTGCAGCGCAGTTCGATGACGTTGCCGGCGGCATCTTTCACTACACCTACACATTTGATGAAATAGGCATAGCGCAAGCGTACCTCGCGGCCCGGCGCGAGGCGGTAATACTTGGGCGGGGGATTCTCGCGAAAGTCATCCTGCTCGATGTACAGCTCACGACTGAAGGGAACGGGTCGCGTCCCGGTAGATGGGTCTTCCGGGTTGTTGATGGCCTGCATCTCCTCGACCTGTCCTTCGGGATAGTTCTCAATGACGACCTTGAGCGGGCGCAGGACGCCCATCACGCGCGGCGCGCGCCGGTTCAGGTCTTCACGCAGGCAGTGCTCCAGCAGCGCCAGCTCGATGGTGGTGTTGTTCTTAGCCACGCCGATGCGGGCACAGAAATCGCGGATGGCTTCCGGCGTGTAGCCGCGTCGGCGCAGGCCGCGCAGCGTCGGCAGGCGCGGATCGTCCCAGCCGCGCACATGGCCCTCCTTCACCAGCTGGAGCAGCTTGCGCTTGCTCAATACGGTGTAGGACAGGTTGAGTCGGGCAAACTCGATCTGCCGGGGCGCGTAAATCTCCAGCTCCTTCAGGAACCACTCGTAGAGCGGGCGGTGATCCTCATACTCCAGCGAGCACAGCGAGTGGGTGATGCCCTCGATGGAGTCACATTGGCCATGGGCAAAGTCGTACATCGGATAGATGCACCACTTATTGCCGGTGCGATAATGTTCGACATGTAGGATGCGATACATCACCGGGTCGCGCAGGTTGATGTTGCCGGAGGCCATGTCAATCTTGGCACGCAGGGTTCGGGAGCCTTCGGCGAACTCGCCGCGGCGCATGCGCTCGAACAGGTCGAGGTTCTCGGCAACGGAGCGGTTGCGGTACGGGCTGTCCTTACCGGGCTGCGTGAGCGTGCCGCGATACTCGCGTATCTGCTCCGGCGTCAGATCGCAGACGTACGCTTTACCTTTCTTAATCAGCTTCACAGCCCATTCATACAACTGGTCAAAGTAATCGGAGGCATATCGCGGCTCGCCATCCCATTGGTAACCCAGCCAGCGGATGTCTTCCATAATCGCATCCACGTATTCCTGCTCTTCCTTCACCGGGTTGGTGTCGTCGAAGCGCAGGTTACACTTGCCGCCAAACTCCGCGGCGATGCCAAAATCCACCGCCATCGCCTTGGCGTGGCCGATATGCAGGTAGCCGTTCGGTTCGGGCGGAAAGCGCGTGTGCACACGGCCGCCGAAGCGACCGGAGCGGATGTCCTCAAGCACGGCAGCGCGAATGAAGTCCACCGGGGCTGATGGGGAAGTAGGCGTCGAGTCGGTCATTTTTCTCTCAAAAAAGGGGATAGGGTGTGGATAAGTGTATCTCAGGAGCACGGTGCTTTCCAGAAGTTTACAGCCCCGGCGCGCTGTGCTAGAATTTCAGCCACTCTGGGGATTCGTCTAGTGGTAGGACAGCAGACTCTGGATCTGTATGCCGTGGTTCGAATCCACGATCCCCAGCCAGACGGGTAGTTGGCCGTAATTCGCGGCTCACTTACTCCCTCCCCCGACGAAGTTGCGTGCTCTGAAGGCTAAACATGGCTCGCAGCTTCGTTTTTTATTTGACTGGACTTTGGCAAATGGAACTTTTGGCGCCAGATATGGCGCAGATGACTCTCCTGGCAGGCGAGGCCATCGCGGCGTGTGAGTCTACTGCAACGCTCATGAGCTGTTTCAAAGCGATCGCCGAAGAATGCCACGAAATGCCCGATAAATTCGGCGTTGTTATAGTCAACCTCCTTGAAACCAGTTAAGAGCGTTTTTGTTTTTCGTCCGCGCCTGGCGACGCTTCCCTGACGCTTTTCGACCTTTGCTCTGCGTTCATTTCGCCGGCTAAAATCCCCGTTTTTTCAGAGCACTCCACCATGAAACATGAAAATGAACGAACGGAGAGCTTGCATGCGCACATTTTTTTGCATTGACGCTCGCACAAAAATATTATAATATTCAAACACAATCGAACATGCACATCCATCCACGCCATCGTGCCATCCTTGACCTGTTGGAAGAAAAAGGTGAGGTTCGGGTGAGCGACCTGTGTGGACGCTTCAGCGTCTCGGAAATGACCATCCGGCGTGACTTGGCCGAGCTAGAACGGTCGGGGCTGCTGCGCAGGATTCACGGTGGAGCGGTTAACGCTCGGGGCAGAAGCTACGAGCCGCCCTTTCTTAGCCGGGCAGGTGCCCATCAGTTTCAAAAAGAGCGTATTGGAAAGTTGGCCGCAGACCTGATCCATGATGGTGAAAGTATCGCTCTAGATGTAGGTACAACAACATTGGAAATCGCACGTGCACTAAAGGAACGCTCTAACCTCAACCTGACCATAATTACTGCCAGCCTGCACATTACAAATGTCTTAGCCAACTCGCCCGGTATTCGACTGATTGTGGTCGGTGGTGTGCTGCGGTTCGGTGAACTCTCCCTGGTTGGTCATTTGGCCGAGCGAGCCTTCCGTGAGTTTTACGTGGATAAGCTCTTCCTTGGTGTGGGCGGTATTAGCCTTGAAGCCGGTCTGACCGAGTTCAACCTAGAAGACGCGCTGGTCAAACAGGCAATGCTCAAAACGGCCAAGGAACGCTATGTTGTTGCCGATTCCAGCAAACTGGGGCGGATTGCATTTACCCATATCGCTCCACTTAACGATGTGCATGTGTTAATTACAGATAGTGAAGCTAACGAGAAAGTGATCCAGGCGTTGCGCGAGCACGGCCTGCGGGTCATGCTCGCGTGAAAAGGTTTGCCAACGTGATCTGGATGCAATGGTGAGGGATATAGTGACAAGGCAGCAGTTCCGGTGATGAAGGTTTGGTATTTAGAACAAATGAGTGCACTGCGGGAAAGATGTTCCATCATCGGGATTACAGAGCGTGTAGAGGCAAAAGCTATGTGTGCTCTCCACGTTCTCTCGGCTCCGCGTGCTCTCGGCTGCGTTTCTCCGGTGTACTTACAGACAGATAGTCCTTTAGACATGTACACGATCACTTCTCCTCCTCATCACCGCAAATCCCCCAAATCAAGTTTCTCCCCTCTATATCTCCAAAGCCTTTCTACCAATTTCTTTTGCTTAGAGCGGTTTCCAGCTTGAATTACGGCAAGGCATGCAAAATTCGACCTGTTTTCAGTCTACGGAACCGTAAATCAATCAGGAATTCGCTCTAAGGTTTTCTATGCCCGGCTTTCTCCATGAATTCTTCCGCACCCCCAAACCTGTGATCGCCATGGTACACCTTCCGCCTCTTCCGGGCACACCGCTCTACGACGAGCAGCGCGGTGTGGAGGGCATCCTGGAGAGCGTCATAGGCGATGTCAAGAAATTACTGGATGGCGGTGTGGATGGCTTACTCTATTGCAATGAGGGTGACCGCCCCTATGCGCTCCAGGCCGATTTCGAAGCCATCGCCGTGATGACACGTGTGATTACAGAAACTGCGCCCAAAGATCGCCCGTTTGGTGTGGATTTCCTTTGGGACCCAAAGGCTCCCCTCGCTATTGCACTGGCAACCGGTGCTTCCTTCGTGCGTGAAGTCTTCACGGGGGTTTATGAGAGCGACATGGGCCTTTGGAACACAAATGCTGCCGCCATGCTACGCTATCGGCGCGCCATCGGCGCTTCACACATAAGGGTACTTTACAACATCACCCCAGAATTTGCTTCTTCTCTGGGGAACCGCTCGATTGAGCAAGTGGCGCGCAGCGCGGTTGTTTCCTCTCTGGCTGACGCACTTCTGGTCTCCGGCCCCATGGCCGGAGCAGAGCCGGATGTCTCGCTCGTGCAGCGTGCCAAGGGTGCGGTAGGTAATCAGGTTCCGGTGCTGCTCAACACCGGTGCAAAGCTCGAAAACATCCGCCGCTTTCTGCAAATTGCAGATGGCGTGATCGTCGGCTCCAGCCTGAAAGTGGATGGGCACACCTGGAACCCGGTGGATCCAGAGCGCGTCAAGGCCTTCATGGCAGCCGTGCGCGAGGTGCGGCAATCGCTCTCCTAACGGCAAGAAGAAGCGACAATGAAACCTCTGCTTCTGGGTATTGACATCGGCACTACAGCCACCAAGGCTATCCTGTGCAACTTGGAGGGTCGAATCCTGGCCGAAGCCGAAGCGCCGACTACCTTGCGCTCACCTTATCCTGCCTGGGCAGAAGAAGACCCGGAAGAATGGTGGCAGAACATCCCACGTGTGGTGCACAGCTGCCTCGAAAAGAGCGGTCGGCGTGCTGAGGAAATCGCTGCTGTGGGCGTGAGCGGAATGGTGCCGACTTTGATTCTGCTGGACGAAGCCGGAAGTGTCCTGCGCCCTTCCATTCAGCAAAACGATGCTCGCTCCTATCGCGAAATCGAGGACTTCAAGGCACAGCTGGACGAGGCCGACATACTCCGCCGCACCGGCAGCACCATCACACAGCAAAGCATCGGACCAAAGCTGCTCTGGCTACGCCGCCATGAACCCCAGAGTATGGAGCGCGCTCGCCACCTCATGGGATCATACGACTTTATCGTCCATCGCCTTACCGGTGAGTTTTCGATTGAACGCAACTGGGCACTGGAAAGTGGCCTCTTTGACCTGCATCGGGAGGACTGGGACGACACACTGCTGACCCTTTCGACTATTGAGCGCTCCTGGTTGGGAAAGGTGCACTGGCCTGCCGAAGCCGTTGGCCAAGTGACTACTGCGGCTGCGGAATTCACCGGCCTGGCACCGGGCACGCCTGTAGTTGCCGGCAGCGCCGATCATATCGCTTCGGCCTTCTCTGCCGGCCTACAAATGCAAGGCGACCTACTCGTCAAGCTGGGCGGCGCCGGTGACATTCTCTATTGCCTCGAGACGCTCACCGTAGACCCCCGCCTCTTCCTGGATTACCACGTCATCCCTGGCAAGTTCCTTATCAATGGTTGTATGGCGGCCAGCGGGAGTATCATCAAATGGTTCCGTAACGAATTCGCCCCTGCCTTCTCTTACGCTGAACTAGATGCTGAAGCCGAGGCGCTCACGCCCGGTGCCGAAGGACTAATCCTGCTCCCATACTTCCTAGGAGAGAAGACGCCGATTTTTGATCCACAGGCACGCGGCCTCTTCTTAGGCCTAACGCTTACCCATCGCCGTGCCCACTTGTATCGCGCTATCCTGGAGGGCATCTCTTTCGGTTTCTATCATCATCTACAAGTATTGGCCGAGCTCGGCTTCACAGCGACCCGTGCACGTGTCACCAACGGAGGAGCTCGCTCCCGACTCTGGAAGCAAATTACGGCGGATGTACTGGGCTTGCCACTTGAGCAAATTGCCCATCATCCCGGCTCTTCGCTGGGTGCGGCCTTCATCGCCGGTATGGGGATTGGTGCCTTCCAAGATTGGGATGAGATCGAGCGTTACATTACTATTGAAGCTACCACCGAGCCAAACATGGCGCATCATACTCGCTATCAGGAACTGTTCTACCTGTACCGCCGAGCTTATGAACGGTTGAAAGATCTCTTCCCGCAGCTTTGAAACGCCTTCACCGGCTCTCTCGTGCATCTTTTCTTCTCTCTGTGTCACCGTATCATCATGTCTACTTCTCAGTTGAAAGGAGTCGCTTATGTCTCTCGCAAGAAAAACCATTCTTGTCACCGGTGCAGCCACCGGTATTGGGCGGGCGATTGCTGAACGACTGGCACGTGAAGGTGCTTGGGTTGCGGTGTCCGATCTCAACGCCGAAGGTGCGCGCCAAGTCGCAGAAAGCATTCGCCAGCGCGGTGGTCAGGCCCAGGCCTTTCGACTAGATGTTACCCGGCCGGATGAGATCGCCGCAGCGCTCCAACAGGTGCTCGGCGAACGCGGCCGACTGGACATCTGGGTAAACAACGCCGGGGTCAGCACCATGAACCGCTTCGTCGAGCTAACCGAACAGGATTGGGACTTCAACATGAACGTCAATGCCAAAGGAATATTCCTCTGCTCCCAACACGCAGCCCGTCAAATGATGCAACAGCAACCCGATGAGTACGGGTTGCGCGGCAAGATTATCAACACCGCCAGCATGGCCGGCAAACGTGGCAATGCCCCTTTTCTGGCGCATTACGTCGCCTCGAAATTCGCCGTCGTTGGTTTGACTCAGGCGATGGCCGGGGAGCTTGCTCCATATCATATCCTAGTCAACGCCGTTTGTCCCGGCTATGTGGCGACCTCTATGCAAGAGCGCGAGGTCGGTTGGGAGGCAGCGCTGCGCGGCGTCTCCCCGGACGAGGTGCGTCAGCTCTACATCGCCGATACCCCCCTCCGTCGGCTGGAGACCGCTGAAGACGTAGCGAACGTCGTCTATTTCCTGGCTTCTCCCGATGCCAACTTTATCACCGGCGAGGCGATTAACGTCAACGGTGGCGCCTGGATGGACTGAAAGGCGTGAGGTAAAACCACGAGTGAGTGCACTGAAAAAAGGTCATGATTGAAACGCTTGGCCGCCACATATGCCGCTTTGGTTGTAACCTCGACGCTATATATGGTGGCGCTTGCGCCTGAAAAGTAGTTTTTTCAGTGGACTCACAAGTGCAACATCAAGAGACCACAAGCTCACCAAAGGAGGCTCTTATGGCCCGCTCTCTCTTTCTTTTCCTTTTGACGTTGACGCTGGTGATGGCAGCTTGTACCCCTATGGCTACCCCCACAACGGTGCCATCCACAACCCAACCTCCGGCACAACAGGCGACCCAGCCGGCAGCCCAGATGGTGACCCTGACCGTCATCATGGAGCAGGTGCCGGATTACGATATCGTGGCTAAGCTCGCTCAGCAATTCGAGACGGAGCACCCCAACATCAAGATCAGCTTTGATGCCATGCCCTATGATGCCATGCGCGACAAAATCCTGACTTCGGCGCTGGCGTCCACTGCCACCTATGACATCATCATCGTGGATAACCCCTGGATGGATGAATTTGCACATGCTGGGTTCTTGCTCCCCCTGGATGATCACCTCGCCAAGACGAAAGACTATGATTTCAACGACTTTGTCGGACCGTTGCGCCAGATCGGCGTTGTAGATGGCAAGATTTACGGCGTGCCGTATTACAACTATGCCCTTGGCCTGATCGTTCGCCGGGACCTCTTCGATAACCCTGACTATCAGGCAAAGTTTCAGAAGAAATACGGTAAGCCACTGCGCGTCCCCAACACGCTGGAAGAATACGTTGAAGTTGGCAAGTTCTTTAAGGAGCAGGGCATATACGGTGCAGCCATGCAGCCCCAGCGCGGTTATAAAATCTTCGAGGAGTGGAAGAACTGGCTCTACGCCGCCGGTGGTGACCTGATGGATGCTCAAGGCAATGTCATCATAGATAGCCCTCAGGCAAAAAAGGCATTGGAGATGTACATTGACATGCATCAGAGTGCAGCACCGCCCGATTCGCTGAACTGGGGCTTTGACGAATCGCTGCGCTCGATGGCAGCTGGCGAATCGGCAACCATGATCTCCTACAACTGGATGCTCCCCACCCTCAACAAGCCCGATGGGCCGGCGGGCAACCTGGCAGGCAAGTTCGCACTCCATGAGGTGCCCGGTGGCAAAGCCGTGCTGGGCGCATGGCATTGGGCCATTCCGAAGAACACTGCCAACGCCGAGGCGGCCTGGACCTTCATTGCCTGGCTGACCTCGAAGGAAGTGGACAAGCAGCGTGTCATCCTGGGCGGCGCGCCCACCCGCACCAGCGTAATTAGCGATCCCGAAGTTTGGGAGAAGGGCTTTGGCAAGGAATATTATCAGACTGTGCTGAAGATTCTGGAAGATGCAGAACCTCTGGCACGCGGCAATCGCGCCGAGGAGATCATCAACGAGGTCGGCACCTATCTGAACAGCGCGGTGGCTGGCGAAATGAGCGTGGAGGATGCTTTGAAAGCCGCAGCTGGAAAAGTGCGCGAGATCCTTAGTCGTCCATAACTACCACATATCGCCAGGGAGAGGCCGGCCTTTTCGTCCTTCATTCAGCGTGCCAGACACACCTTCGTTTGGCTTCGCCGGAGCAGGGACTATTATCGGCCTCTCCCCGCCGAGCAAAGCCGGCTGCTCGCAAGCACATTATCCGAATCCCCATTCCAAGCCCTGTGGCTATCCCTTGATGCTTTCGTTCCGTTATCGTCTCGTCTTACCACTTGTCCTTGCGCTGGTGCTGATTCTGGGCTACCCGCTGATCTTTTCCTTTTGGATTTCACTTCACGATTATCAACTGACGGCGCTGGAGCGCAACTCCTGGGTCGGACTCGGTCAGTATGCCGGCCTGCTCCAAAATCCCTCCTTCTGGAATGCCATGCGAAACACCGTGGTTTTCGTCTTGGTCTCGGTGGGATTGGAGTTAGTCCTCGGACTAGGATTGGCAGTTCTTTTACACCGAAAGACCACCCTCTGGCGTCCTTTTTTTCGGTCTGTGCTCTTGACGCCGATGTTCATCACGCCAATAGCCGTCGGCCTGATGTTTCGCTTCCTGCTTAACTCTCAGCTGGGAATCATCCCCAACCTATTACGCATTCTGGGCCTGCAGGTAGATTGGTTTGGCCCGAGGAACGCTCTGCTTACCTTGGCATTGATTGATGTCTGGCAATGGATGCCTTTCATGTTACTTCTGCTGCTGGCGGCACTGGAGTCGCTGCCGGAAGAGCCGTTTGAGGCGGCGCGAGTGGATGGCGCTTCCTCTTGGCAAATCTTCTGGCATCTCACTGTGCCGATGTTGCGTCCGGCTATCTTGGCAGCCGTAGTGATCCGCATGTTGGATGCATTCAAAGTGTATGAGTATGTCTATGCCATCACGCGCGGTGGGCCTGGGGAAAGCACCGAAACTATTCAGTACCATATCTACCGCGTGGGCTTTCTTTACTTTCGGCTTGGCGAAGCTTCGGCAATGGCATATTTGTTGATTGTGACTATCCTGTTTCTCGTGATCGTGCTTTTCTATACGCTTCGCCGCGAGAGCTTGACGTGAAGTGGGCGCCCGCTACGGATGTCACGGAATAGTTTTCTGTCACTACGCCGACTACGCAATCATCCGTTCCCCGAACTCACCTTACAAGTTTACTTCACAAGGGATATTTCATCATTGAGATTCGCGTAAAGCATGCAGAGAAATAATTAATCAAGGAAGAACTTTACAT
>JAVQXV010000443.1:0-1125 GCA_033577755.1 Anaerolineales bacterium | reverse complement strand
TCCGCAGCGAGGGCGCGATCCTGCCGCCCGATCTGCTGCGGCGCATCGTGGACGGCGATCCGGGGCTGGAAGGGCTGACGCCCGCCGCCTATCACCTGATCGAAGGCGAGCGGATCAATGAGGCGATCAACCGATCCTGGAGCCGTCTGCTCGCGCTCTGGTCCGGCTTTCGCAGCGCCGTGGCGAAACTGCCGCCGAACGATGCTGCCACCGGCGTCACCCGCGAACGCTGGCTGCTGCCGCTCTTCCAGGAGCTGGGGTATGGCCGCTTGCAGACGGCGAAAGCCATCGAGCTGAACGGCAAACAATACGCCATCTCGCACGCCTGGGGGCACACGCCGATCCACCTGGTCGGCTGCCGCGTCGATCTCGACCGGCGCACTCCCGGCGTCGCCGGCGCCGCGAAGGGCAGCCCGCACAGCCTGGTGCAGGAGGCGCTGAACAGCAGCGATGCGCATCTGTGGGGCTTTGTCTCGAACGGGCTGCGGCTGCGGTTGCTGCGCGACAACGTCCGGCTGACCCGCCAGGCGTATGTCGAGTTCGACCTGGAAGCCATGTTCGAGGGGCAGGTCTACGCCGACTTCGTGCTCCTCTGGCTGGTCTGCCATCAATCGCGGGTCGAGGCGGATCGCCCTGAACTCTGCTGGCTGGAACGCTGGTCGCGCGCGGCGCAGGAACAGGGGGTGCGGGCGCTCGACCAGCTCCGCGATGGGGTGGAAGCGGCGATCACCGCGCTGGGGCGCGGCTTCCTGGCGCACCCGGCGAACAGTGCGCTGCGCGAGCGGCTGCGGTCAGGCGCGCTGACCGCGCAGGACTACTACCGCCAGGTGTTGCGCCTGGTCTACCGCCTGCTCTTCCTGTTCGTCGCCGAGGAGCGCGACCTGCTGCTCGATCCGCAGGCGAGCGCCGAAGCGCGCGAGCGCTACACGCGCTACTATGCCATGGCCGGTCTGCGCCGCCTGGCGGAACGGCGGGTCGGCACGCGCCACGCCGACCTCTATGCGCGCGTGCGGCTGGTGATGCGGCTGCTCGGCAGCGACGAGGGCGCGCCGGGGCTGGGGCTGCCAGCGCTGGGCGGCTTCCTCTTCTCCAGCGCCGCGCTGCCGGACCTCGAATCGGCGGAAC
>JAVQXV010000115.1:0-10023 GCA_033577755.1 Anaerolineales bacterium | reverse complement strand
CCATCAACAAAGACCCGGAGGCACCCATCTTCAAGCTGGCGCGCTACGGCATCGTTGGTGATCTGTTCAAGTATGTACCTGCATTGACGGCGGAGTTCAAGAAGCGGCTGGGGAAGTAGAGCGGAGAGACTGGGGAGCGGAAACAGGCCGGGCAGAGGCACCCGGCCTGTTTTGTTTTCGATGAATGCTTGACCTGCGGCCTGTACCTTCCATCCGTCTGGCTCCCATCCAAAAAAACTTCGCCAACTTCGTTTGTCCATCACAGCCTATCCGCGCCGTGCAGCTCGTATACTTAGTTCATCGAATCCGTCATCTACTATCCGCCATCCGCTATCAGCCATTACTTGCCGCCCATGCACACCCACGCCCGCCTCGTCATCATTGGCGCCGGCATCGCCGGTTGCAGCAGTGCTTATCATCTGGCCCAGCTTGGCTGGAGGGACATTGTGGTGGTGGACGCCGGGCCGCTCTTCCACACCGGCGGCTCCACCAGCCACGCGCCCGGCGGCCTGAGCCTGATCTCCGGCTCGCGTATGTTGATCGAATTCGCCAAGTACAGCCTGCCGCTCTACGCCTCGCTGGAAGTGAACGGGCGCAAGGGCGCTAACCTGCTCGGCGGGCTGGAACTTGCCCGCTCCGAAGCACGCTGGAATGAGTTGAAACGCCGCTCCGGCTGGGGCAAGGCCTTTGGTGTGGAGAACTATCTGCTTACGCCCGCCGAGTGCCGCGACCTTGTGCCGGTGCTCGATGACTCGCAGATTCTCGGCGGCCTGTTCAGCCCAGGCGCGGGCATCGGCGCGCCGGTGGTGATTGCGGAGGCGCTGGCCCGCCCGGCGATGGAGGCCGGCGCAGCCACCTTCTACGCGCAGACATCGGTCACCGGCTTCGAGCTGGACGGGCGGCGCGTGCGCGCTGTGCTCACCGACCGGGGCCGCATCGAGACCGAGCTGGTGCTGCTGTGCGCCGGCATCTGGGGGCCGCTCATCGGCAAGATGCTGGGCGTCTCCGTTCCGCTCATGCCCGCCGAGCACCAGTACGTCAAAGTCGGCCCGATCCCGGAACTGGCGGCGTTTGGCCGGGAGGTAGCATTCCCTATCGTGCGAGTGCACGACCACCTGATGTATTGTCGAATGCACGGCGATCTGTTCGGCATCGGCAACTACAACCACACGCCGCTGCCCGTCGAGCCGGAGCGCATCCGCCGGCGCCGCGACCCGCAGGATGAGCCGTCCAAAAACCCGTTCACGCCCGAGCACTTCGCCGAACCGTTTGCTCGGCTAAGCGAAGTCTTCCCGATGGTGAAGGGTAAGCCGATTGTGGACGCCTTCAACGGCATGTTCTCCTTCACGCCCGATGGCCTGCCGCTGCTCGGCCCGCACCCGGACGTGGACGGCCTGTGGCTGGCGGAGGCGGTATGGATTACGCATGCCGGCGGAGTGGGGCGTGCCATCGCCGAATGGATGACGCATGGCGTTCCCTCGCTCGATGTGCGCGAGGGCGACATCAGCCGCTTCCACCGTTATGCGCTGACGAAGTTCTACATTCGCGCGCGCGGGCCGGAGACATACAAGAACACCCACGCCATCATCCATCCCGCCGAGCCGATGGCGCAGCCGCGCAATCTGCGGCGCACGCCGTTCTATCCGCGCTACCAGGCCGAGGGCGCGCATTTCATTGATTTCGGCGGCTTCGAGCGCGCGGCCTGGTGCGAGGCCAACGCCGGCATCGAAGAGCCGGATGTGCCGATGCGCACAGGCTGGGCGGCGCAGCACTGGTCGCCGATACAAGCCGCGGAGCATCTGCGGGTGCGCCGCGCTGCCGGCCTGTTCGACATGAGCACCTTCACCAAGATTGATATTGAGGGGCCGGACGCGCTGGCGCTGGTGCAGCACACCTTCACCAACAACCTCGATGTGGCCGTCGGTAAAGTCGTCTATACGCTGATGCTCGACGTCAACGGGCGGATGCGCAGCGATATGACGGTGGTGCGTTTGGGCTCAGATCATTTCCGCGTGCTAAGCGGAGCGGGGGCCGGCCCGCGTGACCTGGCCTGGCTGCGGCGGCAGGCCGCCTTGCGCAGTTTCAACGTTCGCATCACGGATGTGACCGCGCAATACGGCGCGCTGGGATTGTGGGGGCCGCAGGCGCGCAACATCCTGGCTCAGGTGACCGACGACGATGTGAGCAACGCCGCCTTTCCGTATTACACCGCGCGCGAAATCGTCATCGGCGCGGCGCATTGCTACGCGCTGCGCGTCAGCTACGTGGGCGAGCTGGGCTGGGAGATTTACGTCCCTGTGGATATGGCCCTGCACGTTTGGGATTTGCTCTGGGCAGCGGGTCGGCCACTGGGCCTGATTGCGGCGGGCACGGGCGCGATGGACAGCCTGCGCATCGAGAAAGGCTATCGCCGCCTCGGCTTCGACCTGGACGGGAATTACAACCCGTTTGAGGCCGGCATGGAGCATGTGCTGCGCCTGAACAAGCCGGACTTCGTGGGCCGCGCCGCCCTGCTCGAACTGAAGAAGCAGCCGCTCGCGCGCAAACTGACCTGTCTGACCCTCGACGCGCCGGGTGCGGTGGTGTTGGGCCGCGAGCCGATCTGGGACGACGGCATGGTCGTCGGCTTTGTCTCTTCGGCGAACACCGGCTACAGCGTCGGCAAGCACATCGCCTATGCTTACCTGCCGGTTGCGTTGACGACGCCGGGGCAGAAGCTGGAGATCGAGTACTTCGGCGAGCGCCTGGCGGCGACGGTGGCCGCCGAGCCATTGTTCGATCCGCGAGGCGAGCGATTGAAGGGCTGATTTAGCGACGAAGGGAGAATGGTGTGGTGCGGCGGCAAGAAGTTTGGTCGGCACGGAAAGGATGTTTGAGCAAGCGGAGTGTCGGCTCCACCGCCGCGCGCAGGTTGCGTTCCGATTGGTGGTGCGCCTAAGCCGCGCGGCGGCGTTGAGCGACGCGGGCTTGCGGCAGGGTAAGGGTCGTGTGCACGCAAAACATGTCAGCCGCGCCCTGACCCTTCGGCTTCGCTCCGCTAAGCGCGCTCGGTGGAGCGGCGGGCATCCTTCGGCTATCGCTTCGGCTTTGCTCACCGTCCGCTCAGGATGCCCGCCGTGCAGGACATCCTGAGCGTGACTTCACATCACGAAGCCCACCGAAGGACGAAGGGGCGGCACATTCCCCGACAACCTTTGCGTATACACGATTTACTGCCGGAAGCTGCGCCTGGCATTCAATAACTCGCCCGACTATAATCCTTCTGAGATCATTCCCTGAGGAGCCTGAATGCCTTACCAACTCATCCAAGTCCCTGACGGCGAAAAGATTACCATCAGCGGCGGCAAGTTGAACGTCCCCGACCATCCCATCGTGCCCTTCATCGAGGGCGATGGCACCGGCCCGGACATCTGGCGCACGGCGGTGCGCGTGCTAGATGCGGCCGTTGAAATAGCCTACGGCGGCCGGCGCAAAATCGCCTGGATGGAAGTGTATGCCGGCGAAAAGTCCTTCAACCGGTTCGGCACCTGGCTGCCGGACGAAACGGTGGAGGCGTTCCGCGAATTTCTCGTCGGCATCAAAGGCCCGCTCACCACGCCGGTGGGCGGCGGCATCCGCTCGCTCAACGTGGCGCTGCGCCAGCTGCTCGACCTATACGTCTGCCTACGACCGGTGCGCTGGTTCCGGGGTGTGCCCTCGCCGGTGTGCCGACCCGACAAGGTGGACATGGTCATCTTCCGTGAAAACACGGAGGACATCTATGCCGGTATCGAGTTTGAGGCCGGCTCCGAGGCTGTCGAGAAGTTCAAGAAGCTGTTCAAGGAAGCCTTCCCTAAGGAGTTCAGCAAAATCCGCTTTCCCGAAACCAGCGGCATCGGCATCAAACCCGTCTCCAAAGAGGGCAGTGAGCGCCTGATCCGTGCCGCGATCCAATATGCCATTGATAACAAGCGCAAGAGCGTGACTCTGGTGCACAAAGGCAACATCATGAAGTTCACCGAGGGTGCGTTCCGCAACTGGGGCTATGCCCTGGCCGAGCGCGAGTTCGCCGACAAGGTGTACACCTGGGAGCAGTGGGAACGGACGAAGCGTGAGAAGGGCGAGACGGAGGCCAATGCCGAGCAGAAGGCCGCGCTGGCCGCAGGCCGAATCCTCGTCAAAGACACCATCGCCGACATCACCCTGCAACAGGTGCTGACGCGCCCTGAAGAGTTCGATGTGATTGCCACCATGAACCTGAACGGCGACTATCTCTCGGATGCGCTGGCGGCGCAGGTCGGCGGCATCGGCATCGCGCCGGGCGGCAATATCAACTACGTCACCGGCCATGCCGTCTTTGAGGCCACGCACGGCACCGCGCCCAAGTATGCCAACCAAGACAAAGTCAATCCCGGCTCGGTCATCCTCTCCGGCGAGATGATGTTGCGCTACCTGGGCTGGACAGAGGCCGCCGACCTGATTATCAAAGGCATGGACGGCGCCATCGGCAACCGCACCGTTACCTACGACTTTGCCCGGCTGATGGAAGGCGCTACCGAAGTGAAGTGCAGTGAGTTCGGCGACGCGGTCATAGCAGCAATGAAACAGGCGGCAATGAAACCGGCAGCGCAATAGCTGCACGGGCCGGACTTCCCGTCCGGCTCTTTTTGTCTAGCGGAGAGAGATGAAGCGAATTGAGACCGACCGGACGGGCAGCGGTGCCCACTCGGTCACACTGCTTCTTCCCCCTACCATCTCCGGGCTGGCGCAGGAGTGCGCGCGTGTGATCTGGCAATCGTTCGGCGGCTACCGCGCCGCGCTGCGCGGACTGATGCGCCGTGCCCAGCAACGCTTCGAACAGCAGGACTGGCACGGCCTGCACGCCGATGCCGTCGAGCGCCTCAACGTGCGCGAGATTCACATTCAGGGTGCATTGCAATACCTGCGCCCACTCATCGGCGAGCGCTTTCGCAACCGAAACCTGTGGCGCTACGTCAAACACGCCTACGCTGAGTTGTGTCGAGACCATCCCGCTGCCGAAATTGCCAAAACCTACTTCACCTCGGTTACGCGCCGCGTCTTCGACACCGTCGGCATTGATGTGCCCATCGAATTCCAGGGCGCCGACCTGGAGGCGCCGCCCACCTGCGCCGCAGGGGACCAACTGCCGTACGTCACCTACACCGCCGAGTCACCGACCGCCCTGGCCCGCGCCTGCCTGCAACATACGCGTTTCCGCATCCCCTACGAAGACCTAGAACGCGACGCCGGCCTCATCGCAAATGTGCTCGAACGTGAGCGCCAACGTGAAGATTGGGGCGGACACGCCTTCGAAGCCGCCGACCTGCTCCGGCCCGTCTTCTACCGCGAGCAGGCCGCCTATCTGGTGGGCCGACTACGCGGCGGTGGGCGAGTCATGCCGCTCCTCATCGTCCTGCGCAACCGGGGCGGGCGCGTCGCCGCCGACGCCGTGCTGCTCACCGAAGATGAAATCAGCATCGTCTTCAGCTACACCCGCTCCTACTTTCACGTGGACCTGGAGCGGCCGCGCCAAATCGTCGAGTTCCTCAAATCGCTCATGCCCTGGAAGCGCCTGGCCGAGCTGTACATCTCGCTGGGCTACAATCGTCACGGCAAAGCCGAGCTGTACTGGGATTTGTTGCAACATCTGGAGCGCTCCGACGACCGCTTTGTCATTGCGCCGGGCGATCGAGGCATGGTGATGGTCGTCTTCACCCTGCCCTCCTACGACATCGTCTTCAAAGTCATCCGCGATCACTTCGCCCCACCGAAGACGACGACGCGCCGGGATGTGCTGGCAAAATACGATTTGGTGTTCCGGCATGACCGGGCCGGGCGACTGGTGGACGCACAGGAATTTCGCCACCTGACGTTCGAACGCGAGCGCTTTGCGCCCGATCTGCTAGCAGAGCTGGCCACGGCCACCGAGAGCGTGGACTTTACCGACAGAGACGTAGTGCTCAAGCACGTCTATGTCGAGCGACGCGTCAAGCCGCTCAACCTGTACTTGCGCGAAGCCTCGCCGGAAGAAGCGCGCGACGCCGTGCTGGACTACGGCCAGGCCATCAAAGACTTGGCTGCCACCAACATCTTCCCCGGTGACCTGCTGCTCAAGAACTTCGGCGTCACACGTCACAAGCGCGTCATCTTCTACGACTACGATGAGCTGACCATGCTCACCGATTGCAACTTCCGCGACCTGCCATCGCCGAGCAGCCACGACGATGAGATGAGCGCCGAGCCGTGGTACTACGTCGGCGAGAAAGACATCTTTCCCGAGGAGTTCGGCAACTTTCTGGGGCTGACCGGCGAGCTGCGGCGCGCCTTTCTGGAAGCGCACGGCGATCTGCTCACGCCGCGCTTCTGGCGCGAGATGCAGGCCCGGCACAGAGCCGGAGAGATACTGGAGATTCCGCCTTACCGCGCCGATCGGCGCCTCAACGCGCATGAACCCTGACAGGCTATGCGCTGCGCATTCGGTGTTGCGTAGTGTGTATTTCGTTGCCTATTCAAGGAGAAAACATGTACAAACTCGTTTTGATTCGTCATGGGCAAAGCACCTGGAATCTGGAGAATCGCTTCACCGGCTGGACGGACGTCGGCCTGACCGAGTTGGGCCGCCAGGAGGCGATAAACAGCGGCAGGCTGCTCAAGGAGGAAGGCTACACCTTCGATGTCGCTTTCACTTCCGTCCTCAAGCGCGCCATCCATACCCTCAACCTGGTGCTAGAGGAGATGGACCTCGATTGGCTGCCGGTGACCAAGGCCTGGCAGTTGAACGAACGCCACTACGGCGCGCTCCAGGGGCTGAACAAGGCAGAGATGGCGGCAAAGTTCGGCGAGGCGCAGGTGAAAATCTGGCGGCGCAGCTATGATGTGCCCCCGCCCCCGCTGGAGCCGGACGACGAGCGCCACCCGCGCTTCGACCGCCGCTACGCCGGCCTTGCGCCCGAGGAACTGCCGTGCACCGAGTCGCTCAAAGACACAGTCGCCCGCATGATCCCCTATTGGCTCAATGTCATCGCGCCTGTGGTCAAGAGCGGTCGGCGCGTAATCATCGCTGCGCACGGCAACAGCCTGCGCGCGCTGGTCAAATACCTGGACAACCTCTCCGACCAGGACATCGTCGAACTCAACATCCCTACCGGCATCCCGCTGGTGTACGAGCTGGATGCCGACCTGAAGCCGCTCAAGAGCTACTATCTGGGCGACCCGGAGGCCGTAGCGCGGGCCGCCGCTGCCGTCGCCGCGCAGGGCAAAGCGAGGTAAGAGCTTCACTCAAGGGAACCGCGAATGTCCTTCGACCGATAACACAGCTTTTTGCAGAGAAAATCTGCGACTATCTGTGACGCCACCGCAACAACTACGATCTCACCGCGAAGCCGCGAAAAGCGCAAAGGCTGCTAACCGAGGCCTACCGTATCCTCGTTGGCAAAACCGTCCGGCCTGACTAAACTGCTTCGCGTGATCGGAACCACCCTCGGCAAGTATCACCTCATCTCGCAACTCGGCTCCGGCGGGATGGCCGAGGTGTATAAGGCCTATCAGCCCGGCCTCGACCGCTACGTCGCCGTCAAGGTGATGCATCCGCACTTTGCGGAGCAACCCGGCTTCATTAAGCGCTTTGAACGCGAGGCGGCGCTGATGGCCCGGCTGCGCCATCCCAACATCGTCCAAGTCTTCGACTTCGACGTAGACATAGAGAAAGACCTGTACTACATGGTGATGGAGCTGATTGAGGGGCCGACGCTGGCCACCGAGATTTACGAGCGCAGCCTGACCACTCCTCCCAATCGCCCAACCTTCTCGCCCCTTGAGACCGTCCTTCTGTTCAACGCCCTGGCTTCCGCGGTGGACTATGCCCACGCGCGCAACATGATTCACCGTGACCTGAAGCCGGGCAACATTATTCTGACCGGCGACGGTCAGGTCATTCTGACCGACTTCGGCATCGCGCGTATGGTCGGCGAGGCATTGCCCGCCGCTACCGGCAGGCGGCCCGCCGGCACGCCCATCTACATGGCGCCGGAGCTGTGTCGCGGTCAGCCCGGTGACCGCGCCAGCGACATTTACGCCCTCGGCGTCATCCTCTACGGGCTGATGACGGGTAATATGCCCTTCGACGCCGAAAACCCCGATGAGCTACTGCGGCTGCAGATAGAACAGGCGCCGCCGCCGCCGACGCGCTTCAACCCGGAGTTGTCGCCGGCGCTGGAGCAGGTCATCCTGAAAACGCTGGCCAAGCAGCCTGAGGACCGTTATCCCTCCGCCGGCGCGCTGGCGCAGGCCCTGCGCGAGGCGTTGGGCGTAACCGTCGAGCAAATGGCGACCGCGCCGCCGATTATCCCGCGCAGTCTGCACCGGCTGCGCACACAGCAGGACTTCGACGAGACGCCGCCGCTCACGCCGGCCATCCTGAGCGTGCCGCCCACGCCCTGTCCGTATCGTGGGCTGTTCGCCTTTCAGGAAGACGATGCACCCTTCTTTTTCGGGCGCGAAGATTTTACCGACATGCTTAGCGATAGAGTGGAGAGCCAGCAGCTAACGGCGGTGGTCGGGCCATCCGGCAGCGGCAAATCATCGGTCGTGTTTGCCGGGTTAGTCTCTCGCCTGCGTCAGGCCGCCATGTTGCGCCAGTCCCAGCAAAAAGCCTGGTTGCTCACCGAGATGCGTCCCGGCGCGCGCCCGTTTGAGGCGTTGGCGAACGCCGTACTCTTGCCGGAGACATCCGATCGCATCAAACAGTTACAATCGCTGGCCGATTCGCTCCGCGATGGCTCGGTGAGGCTTACGAACGCCGTCAAGCTCTTCTTGCACAGCCGGCCGGACAAACATCGCTTGCTGCTGGTCATTGACCAGTTTGAGGAGCTGTTCACCGTCTGCCCCGACTCGGAGACGCGCCGCGCGTTTATTGATGTGCTGCTCACCAGCCTGGGCGAGTGTCCCAAACTGCACATCGTGCTCACCATACGCGCCGATTTCCTCGGTCAGGCCTTCTCCTATCGTCCGCTGGCGGACGCGCTGCAAAGCGCCACGCTCTTCCTCGGCCCAATGACGCGTGCCGAGCTAACGCGCGCCATCAAAGAGCCGGCCCGCAAGCAGCGCGTCAAGTTCCAGTCTGGCCTGGTGGAGCGCATTTTGGACGACGTGGGTGAAGAGCCGGGAAACCTGCCGCTGCTCGAATTCGCCCTGACGACCCTATGGGACAAGCAGAATGGCAGTCTCCTGACACATCAGGCTTATGAGGAGATCGGCCGTGTGGAGGGCGCACTGGCACGTTACGCCGAGGAAGTGTACAGCAAGCTGACCGCCGAGCAGCAAGCCCTGGCGCGCCGCGTCTTCGTGCAGTTGGTGCGGCCCGGTGAGGGCACGGAAGATACGCGCCGGCAGGCCACACGCGCCGAGCTGGAGGATGCCTGGCCTTTGGTACAACAGCTGGCCGATGCGCGCCTGCTCGTCACCAATCGTGACCCCAGCGGGCAGGAGACCGCCGAGATCGTGCACGAAGCATTGATTCGCAGCTGGGGCCGGCTGCGCGAGTGGATGCGGGCGAACCGCAACTTTCGCGCCTGGCAGGAACGGCTGCGTGGCATGATGCAGCAGTGGGAGGCTTCCGGCCACGACGAAGGCGCGTTGTTACGCGGCGCTCTCCTCGTCGGCGCGGAAGGCTGGCTGGCGGAGCGTGAGACCGAGATCGGTCAGGCGGAGCGCGATTTCATCCACGCCAGTATCGCCTTGCGCGAGCGCGAGGCCGCCGAACGCGAAGGCCTGCGCCAGCGCGAAATCGAGGCCGCCCGCCGTTTGGCAGAGATCGAGATGCGCCACGTCGGCGAACAGGCCGAATCGCGCCGGCAGCAGCGGCAACGTTCCCTCTATCTCGGCCTGATCCTCGCCCTGGCGACGGCCGCCGTCGGCGCCGTGCTCATCTCCGGCTACTGGGCCGGCGTCAACATCCGCCGCGCCGAGAATCAGGCGCGTCTGGCGCAGGTGTACGAGCTGGCTGCGCAGGCGCAACTGGTTGCG
>JAVQXV010000442.1:0-1135 GCA_033577755.1 Anaerolineales bacterium | reverse complement strand
ATTATCCCGGCCACCGCCGACGACATCGCCGCCAAGCTCAACCTGCCGAACTTCCGGCAGGAGGACTTATTCCGCCCGGTGCTCTCCATCCCAATGGGCGCGTTCTATCTGGATTACGTCGGGCGCGCGACGGGCGGCGAGGCCGAGGTGCAACTGGCCGGCTACTACGCCGGGCCGGGCAACGCGCAGGCCTGGCTCAACCTCGCGGGGGACGACCCCGACCTGTTCGTCGAGGTCATCCGCCTGCCGGACGCCAAGGGCTATGTGCAGACCACCTTCGAGTATTTCGAGATGTACGGCACCCTCTACGGCCTCACTGTGCCCTGATGCTTGAACAGAAGATGCTGCCGGATACGCACTCGGTCTTGCCGATTTCGCGTCAAAAGTTCAGCGTGGCCGATGATTACGATGCAATGCCGAATGCCGGCACCTTCACCGAAGACTCATGCATTGAGCCGATACGATGATGTGTGCACGCAAAACCTGTCAGGTGCACCCTGAGCGGACGCTGAGCGAAGCGAAGCGGTAGTCGAAGGGGCGGCACGTTCCCTGACAACCTTTGCATGCACACTCCGATGATTTGCGTCTTGCGCCATCACCTCAGCCCGACCTGCAAGGCAAAACGTGATCGGCTCTCTAACGAGTCGAAATGGTGAAGGCGGTATAAAACCGATGCGTCAGGTGCTTATCAATCTCAAGTCTTCGGTCTTCCCCTCCTCCCCAAAAGTCAACATCTCCCGTTTTTTGCCACTCCCTCGAACCTTTCCCAGACCGGGCGAAAAGCTCATTAACCAACCAAAACTAGCGAACTCCCACAACCTATACATCCACTTCGGCCATATAATCCCCGACAAAGGCTCTCGTTTTTACCTTCTCAGCCGACCGTGCCGGTCAGACTCGTAAGCGGCCTGCATGGTCAACTCATGTGATTGCGGTTGCAGCGCTGCTCGTCAGCGCAGTCACGCTGTATCGGGCGCGCAAAGGAGGGCGGCGATGAAAGGCAAACTCCTTCTGAGCGCGTCGGCTGCGGTGCTGGTGCTGATGCTGCTGACCGTCTTCGTCGTGTAGACGCCGCGCGTCGCGGCCCAAAGCGGCGGGGGCTATGAGCTGACGTGGAGCACGGTGGACGGCGGGG
>JAVQXV010000114.1:0-10060 GCA_033577755.1 Anaerolineales bacterium | reverse complement strand
CGCATCATTGCCAACACCGAGAATGTCGGTTTTGCCCGGGCCAACAACCAGGGCGCAGCCGTTGCACGAGGTCGCTATCTGCTGCTGCTGAATAGCGATGCCTTTCTAAAACCCGGCGCTCTTGAAGCCCTGGTTGCACTGGCTGAAGCGCAACCACGGGCGGGCGTGGTCGGTGCGCGCCTGCTCAATGCCGATGGCAGCTTCCAGGCCTCGCATACGCCGTTTCCAACTCTGTGGCGCGAGTTTTTGATTCTGTCCGGGCTGGGCCGGCTGCTCTTTGGCTATTACTATCCCAGCCGAGGAGCGGAAGAGGCGCGCGGCCCGCAGATTGTGGAGTACGTGGAGGGCGCCTGCCTTTTGATCCGCAAAGAGGCTTTTCAGGAGGTCGGCGGCCTGGATGAGGGTTATTTCATGTACGCCGAGGAAGTGGAGTTGTGCTATGCCATGCGTCAGCGGGGGTGGCAGGTGTGGTATACGCCGGCTGCCAAAGTGACCCATCTCGGCGGGGGCAGCAGCCGTAACCGGCGCCCTCAGCGCGAAGGCGACCTGTATCGCAGCCGGGTGCGCTTCTTCCGCAGACATTACGGGGATGGAGCGGCTGAAATGCTGAAATTGCAGATTTACGCCTTCACCATCGTCAAGTATGTCGTTCATGGACTGTTCCGGCTGATCAGCGCCGGACGCTATGGCCGGCCGGTCGTGTCTCCCCGACATTTGGCGATGCAGCTGCGCGAAGCATGAAGGTTTTACTCTTGACTCAGGTCTTGCCCTACCCGCCCGACAGCGGCCCCAAGGTCAAGACCTGGAACGTGCTCAAGTATCTGGCGCGGCAGCATGAGGTGACGCTGGCTTCGTTCGTCCGCGGCGACCAGTCGGCGGAGGTGGAAGTGCTGCGCCGCTATTGCCGCGCCGTGCACACCGTGCCGATGACGCGCTCGCCAAGCTTGGACGGGCTGGCGCTGCTGCGCAGCCTGGCGACCGGCCGGCCCTGGATGATGGTGCGCGACGACCGCGCCGTGATGCGCCGGCTGGTGGATCGGCTGCGCACCGAGACGCACTTCAGCATCGTCCACGCCGATCAGCTTAACATGGCACAGTACGCCATGCGTGTTCCCGGTGCGCGTAAAGTGCTCGACGCCCACAACGCGCTCTGGCTGCTCTACAAACGCCTTGCCGAAACGATGCCCTTCGGCCCGCGTCGTTGGCTGCTGGAGCGCGATTGGCGCCTGCTCAAGGAATATGAGGGCCGCAGGGTGCGCGAGTTCGATGCCGTGTTGGCGGTGAGTGACGAGGACCGGGCCGCGCTGATCGAGGCCGCCGGCCAACCGCGCGACATCACCGTCATCCCCATCGCAGTGGATACGGATGAGATTCCGGTGGTGCGCCGCACGCCACAGGCCAATCACCTCCTGCACATCGGCACCATGTACTGGCCGCCGAACATTGACGGGATGCGGTGGTTCATCAAAGAAGTCTATCCGCTCATCCGCGCTCAGCGCTCGGATGTGGCGCTGGATGTCGTTGGCGCGCGCCCGCCGCAGGAGTTAGCAGCTCTGAACAGGAACGGCCAGAACATCAACGTGACCGGCTATGTGAAAGACCCGCAGCCCTATCTCGAACGAGCCGGCGTGTTCATCGTGCCGCTGCGCGCCGGCGGCGGGATGCGGGTGAAGATCCTCGAGGCGCTGGCGCGCGGCCTGCCGCTGGTGACCACGACGCTGGGCTGTGAGGGCATCGCCGTGGAGCATGGCCGGCACGTGCTCATCGCCGATACGCCGGAAGCCTTTGCCCGCGAGACGCTGCGCCTGCTGAACGACCGCGCGCTGGCCGACGAACTGGGCCGTGCGGGGCGGCGCCTGATCGAAGAAGTCTATGATTACCGCGCCGCTTGCCGCCCGCTGCACTCCCTCTACGAGGCCGCTCACGTCCCCGCCCTTACGAACTAGTTTCCTATAGTCAGGTTGAGCTTGGCGGGTAACCTCAGGACTGGTCAGAGAACGAATCCGCAGATTTCGCAGATTGGCGCAGATGATGCGCCCCAATCATTGCGCTACTCGGCAAACAGATTACGCAAGACCTGTGAACGAGTCATCCCGTCTTCATCGCGATAAACGCCTGGCGCTTGGCCTCTTTGCCTTGCTAACCGTGACGTTCGCCTACGTCTTCCCGCGCTGGGCCGACCCCAATCAGGACTCCCGCCTGAAGATGGTGGTGGCGGTGGTGGATGACGGCACGTTTCAGATTGACAAGTATCTGGGCACGACGGTGGACTATGCCAAAGTCAACGGCCATTACTACAGCGACAAGGCGCCGGGTGTGGCCTTCATCGGGATACCGGTCTATTTTGTCCTGCGGCGCTTGCCCGGCGTGGACGCGCTGACCGAACGCCTGCAGAGCAGCGCCGCGTTCCGGAGCACCCTGCGTGAAACGGGCACCGGCGTCAACGCCGACAAGGTTAGGTTTGCGCTGGCTCAGGTAGCGATCGCGCTGGTGGTGGGCGTCTTCCCTTCGGCGCTGTTGGGGGCGCTCATGTTCTTGTGGCTGGCGCAGGTAACTCCCGAGGCAGGCCCACGGTTGCTGGTCGTCCTGGGCTACGCCTGGCTCACCCCTGCCTTTGCCTACGCCAATTCGATGTACGGCCATCAGCTCAGCGCCGCACTGCTCTTCGCAGCCTTCTATTTCGTCGCCACCGCCAAGAAGCCCTTGACCATCCCTACCTTGCTGGTTGTGGGCGCCCTGCTGGCCTACGCCGTGGTCACCGAATACCCGGTGGCGCTGATGGCCGGAGTGCTATACCTCTACGCTGCCTATCGCCTGTGGCGCCTCGGGCAGTGGCGCGGCCTGCTCTGGGTGACGCCGGCTGCCGGCGTCATCGTCGCAGGCTGGATGGCGTACAACAACCACATCTTCGGCGGGCCGCTCAACCTGGGATATAGCTACTCGGAGCTTTGGGTGACCCAGCATCACACCGGTTTCATGAGCCTGAGCCTGCCTTCTCCGACGGCGGTCTGGGGCCTGACCTTTAGCCCGTTTCGCGGCCTGTTCTTCTACGCGCCGTGGCTGCTGCTGGCCGTGCCCGGCTTCTGGCTGTGGCGGCGTTCGGGCGAGCTGCGGGCGGAATGTTGGGTGACGCTGGCGAGCGTGGGGGCGATGTTCCTCTTCAACGCTTCTTCGGTGATGTGGTGGGGCGGCTTTGCGGTCGGCCCGCGTTACCTGCTGCCGATGCTGCCGTTCCTGGCGCTGGGCGTGGCGTTTGCGGTGCGGAAGTGGGGCAGGGCAGTCTGGTTCAGGGTACTGACCGCTGCGCTCCTGCTCTGGTCGTTCATCGCCACCTGGGGATTGACCCTGGCCGAACAGGCCTTCCCGCCGGACAACCTTTTCAATCCACTGGTGGAACACGCGCTGCCGAACTGGCTGGCGGGGAATATTGCGAGAAACGCCGGCACCCTGATGGGCCTGCGCAGCGTCTGGAGCTTGCTCCCGTTGGTGGTGATGATGGCGATTGTTGCGCTGGCCAGCCGGATGCTTGTGGATATACGGCGCGTTGGCGCTCGGCGCGGATTTTGGAGTCCACGAATAAACACGAATGAACACGAATGAGTACCAATGGACACGAATGAGCACGGATAGGTACGAATAAACACGAAAAGGCATGAAGCTTCGCAGAAAATTTGTCCATTTGCAGGCGCGATACGGCCTCTTGTTGGAAATGGCATCAAGTTGAAATGAACGCACCCTTCGTAGTTAACGCCCACTCCGCCCGTCCGGCTTCAGCAACCGGCGTTGCTACGGCGTATGTTCAGCCGGCAGAATGGCGTTTTGTGTGGGCCGTCATCGTGGGCGTGCTGATTGTGGCAAGCCTGCCTTATCTCTTTGCCTATGTGACCGCCCCGCCGGACAAGCAGTTCATGGGCATCCTGGTCAATGTGCCGGATCATGCCCAGTACTTCTCCTGGTTCCGGCAGTACCTGACGGCGGATCTGGCCAAGAACCTCCTGACCCCGGAACCCAACGCGCCGATTTTTTTCAACCTGTTGTGGTGGCTGCTGGCCAAAGTGGGCGCTCTGCTCGGCTGGGATTACGCTGCCATGTTCCAGGTCTTGCGCGTGACGGCGACCGTCGCCTTCCTGCTCATGCTCTACCGGCTGTGCGCCTGGTTCCTGGATGACCGGCTTCAGCGGCAGACGGCTTTTCTGATCGCGGTGTTTGCTTCGGGTTTCGGCTGGCTGTTGATCGTCGGCAAGTATCTGTTCGGCTGGGAATACCCACTCCCGATCAACCTGTTGATCTTCATCGTCGAGCCGAACAGCTTCTACGCGATGCTCTCAACCCCGCACCTGACGAGCGCGGCGCTGTACATGTTTGCGTTCGACCTAATGATGCGCGGCGAAGCCAAAGGCCAACTGCGCTATGCGGTCTGGGCGGGGTTGTTCGTGCTCTTCCTGGGCTTCCAGCACGCCTATGACCTGTTTCTGGTGTACGGCATCCTGGGCGCCTATGGCCTGCTGAAGACCGTACGTGACCGTCGCCTGCCGCTGTTTCTGCTTCGGGCCGGGCTGATCCTCGGCCTGCTCTCCTTCTGGCCGGGGCTGTACTCGTTTTTGCTCACCTTGCTCGATCCGATCTGGCGTGAGGTGCTGGCGCAATTCGATAATGCCGGCGTCTTTACGCCCAACCCGCTTCTGCTGCCCGTGCTGATGGGGCCGGCCTTCCTGCTGGCCTTGTTCACCCTGTTCAAGGATCATCCGCTCCGGCTTGCCGGGCTGGACGACAAAACCCTCTTCCTGCGCGCCTGGTTCTGGATGAACGCCCTGCTGATCTATCTGCCGACCGATTATCAGATCAAGATGCTCAACGGCTGGCAGGTGCCGATTGCCATTCTGGCGACGCAGGGTCTCTTTCGGTATGTGTTACCCTGGGTCGAGCAGTTGGCAGCCGCTCGTGCCTGGCGTTGGCAGGATGAAACATTGCGGCGAGGGCTGGCCGTTGTCGCGCTGCTGTGCGTCGTGCCGACGAACCTTTACCTCTACGCCTGGCGCTTCGTGGATCTGAGCCGGTACACCTATCCTTACTATCTAAGCCGCGCCGAGCTGAAAGCGATGATTTGGCTGGCCACCCAGGCTCCGCCGGACAGCGTCGTACTCAGTTCGCTGACCCTGGGCCAGTACGTGCCTGCACTGACCGGCCAGCGCGCCTTCCTGGCGCACTGGGCGCAGACGGTGGATTACTACGGCAAAGAGCAGAAGGTGCTCGAGTTTTTCGATACTGCGACCTCCGAAGCCCGGCGCCGCGCCATTCTCGAAGAATACGGTGTAAACTATGTTATCGTCGGGCCGGCGGAGCGTGCTCTGAGCGCTTATGAGCCTGTGCCTTCAACCTGGCAGGTGCCCATGCACACGAGCGGTGGGGTGACGGTCTACCAGGTCATCAGGTGATACCCACATGTTAATCCGCATCAGTTTGCTGATTTGCTGCCTGTTTGCCATAGTGGCTGTAGTGTCCGGCCTGGCCTGGCCTTCGTCTCTCTGGGCTCAGCAATTGGACTGGTCTGAACCCCTCATGCTCTCCCGCCCCGGCCAGTCCGCCGGCTGGTTCCCCGATATTGCGGTGGATATGGCCGGGCGAATCCACGTGGCCTGGGCTTCGGGCAACGTCATCAACCGCCAGCAGTACGACATGGTGATGTATACGTATAGCGATGACGGCGAGCAATGGAGTGCGCCGAACGATATCTTCTCCTTCCGCAACAACCCCGGCGAGAGCGCGGCCACCCGGCCAGCACTGGCAGTCGACTCCCGTAACATCTTACATATCACCTACACCGATTATCTGAGTATATTCTATTCAAGTGCCTTGCCGGAGAATGCCTGGCAGGCACCGGCCTGGGCGCCGACGCAGCAATTGACCACCGACGGCGCCTACTTTTCCCGAATCACGCCGCAGGGGTCGCGCCTGCATTTGATAGACACCGCCGGCTATTCGACCGGTTATCGTGTGCGTTACCGCCGCTCGGACGACTTCGGTCAGACGTGGACCGAGCCTGTCGAGATCTCGAATCGCTCGACCGGCGCGGCCAAGCCCCAGCTGCTAATTGATCCCCGGAATAACCTCCACGCTGTCTGGGAGTCAGGGCCGGGCGGCGGGCTGGGGCAGGTGGCGCCTGGCGTCATTGGGTATGCGGCTTCGGATGACGGTGGCACTACCTGGCGGGCGCCGCTCGAGTTCACCTCGCCCCTGACGCCGACCACCGGTCGTTACCTGAAATCGCCCGCGCTCGGTCTTGACCGGGAATCGCGCCTGGTGATGGTCTGGCTGTTGATGCCCGACGACATCCCCTATTACATGCTGTCCGAAGATAATGGACGTTCCTGGTCCGATCCGCAACCCATCCCGGGTGTTCGAGGCGGCAATCACTTCGGTGTGGCTACCCTAGGCACTTATTCGATGCTCGGCGACAGCGCCGGTCAATTACATTTGTTGATGTCCGGGCGTCTCGCCTCTGACAAAGAGGAGACGGGCCGACTGTTGCACCTGACTTGGGATGGTGCGGCCTGGTCAACACCTGAGACCATTGCCCGGTATGAAGTTGATGCTCCGAACTGGCCAAGGGCGGTAATCCGCAATGGCAATGAGCTGTGTGTGGTTTGGCATGTGAGCCGGTTAGCTCGCCAGCGCGCGACAGGCCAACAGTATGCGGATCTGGAGATCTGGTTCTCGCGCACAACTCTTGATTTACCCGCCCTCACCCCCGGCCCCATCCCCACCCGCGCGCCGACCGCCACGCCCACGGCCGCCCTCACCGCCACGCCCAATCCGCTGCGACCCACCGCCACGCCGACCTTCGCCGGCCCACTGCCCACGCCGTCCCAGGTCGGCGTTTACCGCGAGAACGATTACCTACTGATCGCTGCACAAAGCGCGCTGCCCGTCGTCGGGCTGGTTCTCATCACCTTCGTCGTGGTGTGGTGGCGCCGTCGCTGACTTTGGTAACATTAGGCGCAGCTGCTTTCACGAGATGCGCCTATGACCTCCGCCAGTACACAATTGCATAAGACCCTCGCCGCCGAACGCGGGCCGGCGCCCCTCGCCATCGTCACCGTCAGCGATACGCGCACGCCCGAGACTGACGTCAACTACCACTATCTCAAGGCGCAGATCGAAGCCGCTGGCCATCGCCTGGTGGACTACCGCATCATCAAAGATGAGCCGGAGCAGGTGAGTGCAGTGCTGGATGAGCTGGCCGAAGGCGAAGCCCGCCTGATCCTGTTCAACGGCGGCACCGGCATCGCCCCGCGCGACACTACCTTCGACGCCCTCAGCCGCAAATTCGAGAAGGTCATGCCCGGCTTCGGCGAACTGTTCCGCATGTTGAGCTACCAGCAGGTGGGCGCAGCGGCCATGCTCTCGCGCGCCAGCGCCGGTGTCTATCGCAACCGCGTGGTCATCTCCACTCCCGGCTCACCCGCCGCCGTGCAGCTGGCCTGGGAGAAACTCATCGCCCCGGAGATCGCCCACCTGGTCTGGGAAGTGGCGCGTTGACTGCGGCGAAGTCCATCTCGTTCGACCGCGCCGCCGATGTGTACGAGGCGACGCGCGGCTTCCCGCCCGGCATCGGCGAGCAGGTGGCCGAGGCGGCGCTGGAGTTCATCCCGCCTGGCGCATTCGCCCTTGAGATCGGCGTGGGTACCGGCCGCATCGCCCGCCCGCTGGCCGACCGCGGCGTGCGCCTCGTCGGCGTAGACCTCTCGCGCAAGATGATGGCCGAGCTGCGCCGGCGCGCGACCGAGGCGATGCCGTTGCTGGTCGAGGCGGATGCCGTCCGGCTCCCGCTGGCCTCCGCCGCCTTCGACGCCGTGCTCAGCGTCCACGTCTTTCACCTCATCCCGGACTGGCAGGCCGCGCTTGCCGAACTGCGCCGCGTCCTCAGGCCCGGCGGTGTGTACCTCACCGGCTATGACTGGCGCCCGCCGGACTCGCCCGGCGCGCGGTTGTTTGCCCGGTGGCGCAACATCGTGAGCGCGCACGGTTTCCCCGGCGACGTGCCGGGCGCGCGCGACTTCGACGAGATCAAGCAGCACCTGCTGGACTCCGGCGCGCGACTGGAGGAGCGCTTTGTCGGTGAGTGGGCCGTGACGCGCACCCTCGCGCAGATGCTGGAGACGATCGAGCATCGCACCTGGTCTTCGACCTGGGGCGTGCCCGATGACTTCTTCCCGCGCTGCCTGGCCGAGCTGCGCGAATGGGCCATCGCCGAGTTCGGCCCGCCGGAGACTGCCTTCACCGTGACGCACCGGTTTTGCTGGCAGGCGTTTCGCTTGACCCCGAATTAGATGACCCCGCCTGTCGGTGGCGCTGCGCAACTCGGCCTTTTACGTCGGCGCGTTCGGCGGCCGGATGACGCAGGAGAATCGCCGGGTGCGGCTGAAGCGGCCTGAGCGACGAGCAACCGCGCGCCTGCGCGGCCCCGTCGGCCTGATCTGGACGGGCGCGCGCCCGAAGAGATCGCATCGGCCATCCTGGCCGAGATTGTGGCGGTGCAAAACGGCAAGCTGTGGGCAGACCGGGCAACCTGAGGATAGGTGTGCACACAAAACATGTCAGCCGCACCCTGATCGGACGCTGAACGAAGTCGAAGCGGCAGTCGAAGGGGCGACACGTTCCCTGACAACCTCTGCGTGCACGTGAGGATAGCACCAGTGTGATTCCGTCTGACAGGTTTGGTACAATGCCCGGCACTGCGGGCTGCGGCCTGCGGCATCGGTATGAGCGAGCCGATCATTCAGTTCGAGAACGTTAGCAAGCAATATCGCCTGCGCCGGTCGCGGTCGTTTCGCGAGATGTTCCTCGGCGTCTGGGGGCAGGGAGCGCGGCGCTCCGGCGCACCGGAGCGGTTCTGGGCGCTGCGTGACGTTTCATTCTCCATCCCCGCCGGCCAGACGGTCGGGCTGATCGGCGCGAACGGCGCGGGCAAGAGCACCACCCTCAAGCTCATCAGCGGGGTCTCGCAGCCAACTTCTGGCCGTGCCCGGACGCGCGGGCGCATCGGCGCGCTGCTCGAGCTGGGGGCCGGCTTTCATCCTGAGTTGACCGGGCGCGAAAACATCTACCTCAACGGCGCCCTGCTGGGGATGTCGCGTCGGGAGGTGCAGCGCAAGTTCGACGCTATCGTCGCCTTCTCCGAGATCGAGCCGTTCATTGATGTGCAGGTCAAGCACTATTCTTCCGGCATGTTCGCGCGCCTGGCCTTCGCCGTCAACATCCACGTCGATCCGGACATCCTGCTGGTGGATGAAGTGCTGGCGGTGGGGGACGCGGCCTTTCAGCGCAAGTGCCTGCAACGGATTGAAGAGTTGCGCTCGCAGGGCGTCACGGTGTTCTTCGTCTCGCACGCGTTGGATACGGTTCGGAAGCTCTGTTCGCGCGTCATCTGGCTAGAGCGCGGCCACGTCATTCTAGATGGGCCGACAGAAAGCGTGGTGGCGCAGTACCTAGACCGTGCTGCCGGGCCGGCTTCGGCAAAGCTGGCGTTGCTAAATGGCCTGCGTCCTGAGAACCGGTGGGGCAACCGGCGCGTGGAAGTCGTGCGGGTCCGCTTTCTGAATGAACACGGCAACGAACAGCCGACCTTCAGCACCGGCGACCACCTGGTTGTGAGCATAGACTTCGTGGCTCATCAGGAGATCGAGTCCCCGGTCTTTGGTCTCGGTTTTCACCGCGCCGACGGCGTGCACGTCAGCGGGCCGAACACGGGCTTTGCCGGCTTCGAGGTGGGCCGCCTCTACGGGCCGGGCACCATCCACTATGTGTTGCCAGCGCTGCCGTTGCTCGAGGGCCTGTATCAGGTCTCCGTCGCCGTCACCAATCGCACAGATACGGAGACGTTTGATTATCATGACCGCGCCTACAGCTTCCGGGTGATCAACGGTCAGGGCCGCGAGACGGAGAGCTATGGGGTAGTGACATTGCGTGGACGCTGGGAGCTGGCGACGAAACGGGAACCGGTTACGCCATGACCGCTGCGCCGCTCGTCAGCCTGATCATTGCCAACTACAACGGTGCG
>JAVQXV010000441.1:0-1140 GCA_033577755.1 Anaerolineales bacterium | reverse complement strand
ACATTGTGTGTGGGCGTCGGCCAGGGCGAGACGACGATTGTGGAGTGGGTGGGAGATTGAAGACAAAACCGGCATGCCGCATGGTGTGCATGCAAAACATGTCAGCCGCACCCTGAGCGGACGCTGAGCGAAGCGAAGCGGCAGTCGAAGGGGCGGCACGTTCCCTGACAACCTTTGCGTGCTCACTGCCGCATGCAAAGAAAAAGAGCGCCAGCGGGCGCTCTTTCAGCGTACCCTATCTGTTCTGTCTTCAGCGTTTTCAGCGCCCTCAGCGCTTCAGCGATTAACGAACCGATACCCCACACCACGCGAGGTGATGATATATTCCGGTCGCTCCGGGTCCCGCTCGATCTTCTTGCGCAGGTAGTGGATGTACAGCTTCAGGCTCTCGGTGGCGTCGCCGTACTCCGGCCCCCAGGCCTGAGCAATCAGCTCGCTGCGGGTGAGTACGCGCCCGGCGTTGCGCGCCAGATGAGAAAGCAGGGAGAACTCTTTAGGTGTTAGCTCCACAAGCTTGCCGCGCACGGTCACCTCGCGCGTGAGGAAATTGATGTGCAACTCGCCGTTGCCGAACGTCAATTCATCGGTTGTCTTGTGATCGCTTGTCTGACGGCGCAGATGCGCCTTCACCCGCGCCACCAGCTCCCGGTTATCAAACGGCTTGACGATGTAATCGTCACCGCCAATCTCCAAGCCCCTAATCACATCTTTAATCCCGGACTTGGCTGTGATAAACAGGATCGGCACTTCCGAAAATTCCCGGATGCGCCGGCAGACCTCCCAGCCGTCCATATCCGGCATCATCACGTCGAGCAGCACCATGCTGGGCTTATGTTCCTGCGCCAGGCGCAGGCCCTCCGCAGGTGAGGCAGTGGTGATGGCCTGAAAGCCATGATGTTGGAGCAGGGTGCTCACCAGCCAGAGGGTGTTTTCGTCGTCGTCAATGACAAGGATTTTCTCGGCCATAATTTCGCCTAACCCCGCCGGTGGGTTGTTAGAAAAGTCTAACATGCTCGATGCACAAACGCAAATCAGACATACGTTTTCCCTATATCTGCCGATGGTCTGATTTCCGTTGCCTAGCGGTTGGCAATTGGATAAGCCGAACACTCGTGCTACAATCCCGGCATGGCGCTGGAA
>JAVQXV010000440.1:0-1145 GCA_033577755.1 Anaerolineales bacterium | reverse complement strand
GTTTCAATCCCGCATACCGGGATAAGGAATTTGAGACTTATGATCACGTAAAAGAGGGCTGGGTTCGTTGTCCCCGTTTCAATCCCGCATACCGGGATAAGGAATTTGAGACCTTGTCTGGTTTACCGCTTTGGATGTTTAGCGACCGTTTCAATCCCGCATACCGGGATAAGGAATTTGAGACGTCTCGCGACCTCGAGGACAAGGACAATGAGCAGCAATGAGCGTTTCAATCCCGCATACCGGGATAAGGAATTTGAGACCTCTCTTTCTCACTTGACGCTAGACGGTAGTGAAACGTTTCAATCCCGCATACCGGGATAAGGAATTTGAGACAAAATTCCGGAAATTCCGGGCTGAACCTGATGACTAGTTTCAATCCCGCATACCGGGATAAGGAATTTGAGACCCAAATAGTGTTCTTTCTCTAATTCAATCGAAAAACGGTTTCAATCCCGCATACCGGGATAAGGAATTTGAGACATTTATTATCGGTAGCACCTTTTAAATCTTCGGTAGGTTTCAATCCCGCATACCGGGATAAGGAATTTGAGACTTACGTTGTAACATAGTTGATAGTTTTTCCTTCAAATGTTTCAATCCCGCATACCGGGATAAGGAATTTGAGACAGTGACAGGCAGCGACAGACAAAGACTGGCAGTGACAGTTTCAATCCCGCATACCGGGATAAGGAATTTGAGACCCTACGCCGTGGACGTGGAAGTATCGGCCCTGACGGGTTTCAATCCCGCATACCGGGATAAGGAATTTGAGACCAAAGCTAGCGACGATTTGCTAGAAAGAGGATCGAGTGTTTCAATCCCGCATACCGGGATAAGGAATTTGAGACCCTGTACAAAATCGAGATGCGTTTCTATGGCTACAGCGTTTCAATCCCGCATACCGGGATAAGGAATTTGAGACTTTCCTTAGCTGTTTCTGGGTCTAAGCTGTCTTTCAGTTTCAATCCCGCATACCGGGATAAGGAATTTGAGACTCCGCGCCTGGAAAGGCCCGTCAACCGGGATGTCTGGCGCCTACTTTCGTGAAGGTCCCCCAACCAGAACCTTTCGTTGGTACATTGTCCCTACAATTCTGGGACGATCACACGCTGAACTATCGAATTGTCAAGGTTCTGGCGCTT
>JAVQXV010000439.1:0-1148 GCA_033577755.1 Anaerolineales bacterium | reverse complement strand
CCGTGATGCAGGTGCTCGGCCATGTGCGTCAGCTTGGCGAAGTTGTGAAAGTCTTTGAGAGCCGGGTTTGCCGCTGCCGGTCTGCCGGATATAGCGGCAAACTCCGTCAACTGCGTAAGTTCTAGAATGAACATCTTGTGGAAGCTCGGCATTTTGTTGGTAACTTTTCTCGCCGCGTGCGCCCCGGCCACGCTTGAGCCGCTGCCCACCCTCGCGCCGCTCATCACCGCGCCGCCCACGCTCACACCCATCCTGCCGACCGCTACTTCACTCATCGTCACCGCCGCCGACCCCTCGCCCACCTTCATCCCCACGCCGGCGGATACGCCCACGCCGCTCATCGCGCCTGCGCCCACGCCTACACCGTACACGCGCCTCTCGCCGCTTGCCTATCATCCGCCGGGCACATTCATTATGGGCGCCCTCCCCGGCACCGACCCGTATGCCGAAGCGTGGGAGCGCCCGCCGCACGAGGTCACGCTGAACGGCTTCTGGATGGAGACGACGGAGGTGAGCAACGCGCGCTACGCCCTCTGCGTGGCGGCGGGTGTGTGCAGTTTGCCACTGCGCACCAGCTCGCGCACGCGGGGCGATTACTACGACAATCCCGCCTTCGCCGAGTACCCGATGGTGAACGTGACCCATGCGCAGGCGGCGCAGTTCTGCGAATGGGCGGGCGGGCGGCTGCCCACCGAGGCCGAGTGGGAATACGCCGCGCGCTTCAACGACGGGCGGCTGTATCCGTGGGGCAACGAGCAGGATTTGGGACGCGGCCAGTTCGGGCGCGGCGAAGGCAGCGACACCGAGCCGGTGACGGCCTTCCCCAACGGCGCTTCGGCACTGGGCGTGCTCAACCTGGCCGGCAACGTCTGGGAGTGGGTGGCCGATTGGTACGACCCCGGCTACTATGCCGTCTCGCCGAAGGAGAACCCGACCGGCCCGGCGATGGGCAAGGAGCGCGTGGCGCGCGGCGGCGCCTTTGCCACCGACCCCCAGTTCGTGCGCAACACCAATCGCTTCTCGCTCAACCCGGAGCGCGGCTACACCAACGTTGGCTTCCGCTGCGTCATTACCGATCCGGCTTCGGACCTCATCCTGCTGCCCACGCTCACGCCGCAGCCCTGAGATGGAGATTGGAGATTAGAGAT
>JAVQXV010000113.1:0-10242 GCA_033577755.1 Anaerolineales bacterium | reverse complement strand
AGCATTGGTCGTGCACGTTCAGGGTATTCCAGTCCCAAGCCACCACGCGCCCCGCTTGGTTTAGGAGCCAACAGAGCTTGACGCCAACGCTCCACCGCCCCTTGTCACGGCCTTTTTTGCCCACTTGTTGGGCACTCCGTCCCTGGCGAATGGGAAAAATCAATTCGATAGGGAACGTGTCGATAACGGTGAAGAACGTCGGTTCAGCCGGGAAATAGTTACATCAATCCCAATGGGTCTCGAGTAGACGGAGCAAACGAGTGCGTTCGGGCAAGGTTCGGTCTCCAAACCGGTCGCCATAGTCGCGCTTCAGCCGGCGATAGAAAGCACGAAACGAACCGCCTTTCAGTGCAAACAAAATGCCGATGGTCACCAATTCACTTGGATACAATTTGGCCTGAGGATGTCGCGGCAGTTTGGGCAGACGGTCATCCACAAGACAGAAAATGTGTAGGATAATATCGCCGGTAGTCATGGGGTACCTCCTTGATTTGGTTTACAACCTCGAGGATACCCCATGACTCCAAATCAAACTAGCACCATTGGTTATTAGCCCAATCCTACCCCAGGCTCATTTTTCCCTGACAACCTTTGCGTGCACACCGAGCACGGGTGTGCGCGCAAAGGTTGTTAGTGGCAGCCACAGCCTGAGCGGACGCTGAGCGAAGCCGAAGCGGCAGTCGCCGGATGCCCACCGCTCCCCTGAGCGCGCTCCCTTGAGCGAGGCCGAATGGTCAGGGTGTGGCTGACATGTTTTGCGTGCACAGCCGTGCTCCGAACTTTGACCCTCTTGGTTGCCTTTGTTATACTGATATCAATCAGCATAACTTTTGCGGGCAAAGTGGGTTATAACTGTTGAAAACTGCGCCCGCAGCAGGAGCAGGCGACGGGTGTCAGACCAGAACGGGAACGAGGCCGATTTGGTGCGCCGCGCCAAAGTCGATCCGGAAGCCTTTGGCGAGTTGTATCAGCGGTACGTTCGACCGATTTACAACTATATTTATTATCGCACCGGCGATGTGCAGGACGCCGAAGACCTGACGGCGCGTGTTTTTCTGCGGGCCAGCCAGCATCTGGCGAAGTACGAAGAGCGTGGCTTGCCGTTCTCGGCCTGGCTCTATCGGATTGCACACAATCTGGTGGCTAACTGGCATCGCGATGAAGCACGCCGCCGCACGGCGCCCCTCAACGGCGCGGCACTGGCAGACCTGCGGGCCGAGTCGCCAGATGAAACGCTGGACGAACGCCGGCGCCAGGAACTATTGTTACAGGCGCTGCGGCGGTTGCCCGGTGAACGTCAGCAACTGATTATTCTGAAGTTCGTCGAGCAGCTATCCAACGCCGAGATCGGCGTCATCATGCGGCGGAGTGAGGGCGCCATCAAGAGCCTTTATCATCGCACGCTGTTGTCCTTGCGAGATGAATTAGAGGCTCTAGAAAGAGATCAGACTGCTAAACCATCCAGAGCTTCTTCGCTCTGGGAACGATTTCGCACCTAACCTTAGAAAGAAAGCCGAGCACCATGAGCCAAACCGTCGCAATCGTCACCGACTCAACTGCCTACCCGCCGCGAGCCTGGGTTGAAGAAGATAAACTCTATGTCATTCCCAACATCGTCATCTGGTCGAATAAGTCTTACCGTGATGGTGTTGACTTGCAGGCGACGGAGTTCTTCGAGCGCCTAAAGGTGGATCCTGTCCATCCTACGACTTCGGTCGCATCGTTGGGGGATATGAAAGAAGTTTACAGCCAGGCAGCAGCGGCTGCCGACGCGGTGGTCGGCATTCATATTTCGTCGAAGCTGTCCAACACCTACGCGGTTGCCCGTGAAGCGGTCGGCCTGCTGTCCGGCAAGGAATTTCATGTCATCGATTCGCAAACCACATCTATGGCACTGGCAATGATCGTGCGCGCTGCGGCAAAGGCCGCCAAGGCCGGCAAGACGGCAGCGGAGGTCGTGGAAGTGGCAAAGGCCGCTATCCCGCGCACCGGCCTGTTGCTGACGCCGGAGACGCTTAAGTATTTGCAACGTGGCGGTCGCATCGGCGCAGCACAGGCGTTCGTCGGTGGCATGCTCGACCTGAAGCCTCTGCTTGAAGTGCGCGACGGCGCCATCCATCCGCTGGAGCGCGTGCGCTCACGAAAGAAAGCCGTTAGCCGAATGGTTGACATCATCGCCGAGCGGCTTACCGGTAAGACCGGCATTCGTCTGGCGGCCATTCATGCCGCCGCCGAAGCTGAAGCAACCGAGGCCCTGAATGCTCTGCGCGATAGGCTAGGCAGTGCCGTTGTTGAAACCGTAGTCGCCGACGTGGCCCCAACCGTTGCCGTCCATGCCGGCCCGGGCACCATCGGTATTGCCTACGGCGAGGGCTTTTAGTTTCAAAGGGGTCTGAATGGACATCGCGACGCTTGAAGACCGGTTGCGGCAGCGACTGCTGCCGGTAGAACCGCGTGCCGAGTTCGTGGCTAGGCTGGGACGACAACTGCGGCAGAGATCATCTCCTTTGCAGGCCGGACGTCAGAGCACCGGCTGGTGGTGGGTGCTGGCGGGTTTGGGCGGGGCCGGCCTGGTCTTTCTTGGATTTCGTCTGTTTACAGCCTTGGCCCGACGGGCTTCCGGAATGGTTTCGCCACAACCCGCCCATTCGCGTACTTGACTCTGCGCTTGCCGATAAAGCGGGGTGCCGCCGGCATGCGCAGCTGACTCTTCAACCCGGTTTCGTGCCTCGCCGGGCTTATACGTGGCACAGCCTAAAAATTCGCGCGAAAAAGCATGTACACAAGGATGGTGAGGGAATGTGCCGCTCCTTCGTCCTTCGGCTTTGCTCAAGATGTCCTGTGCAAGGGGCACTCTGAGCGAACGCCGGGCAAAGCCGAAGGTAGCCGCACATGCTCACCTGCCGGCGTGTGCACGCAAAACCTGTCAGCCGCACCCTGAGCGGACGCTGAGCGAAGCGAAGCGGTAGTCGAAGGGGCGGCACGTTCCCTGGCAACCTTTGCGTGCACACTGTCCGGCCGAACGCACGGCACTGTGGGGGTGTACGGGCGAATATGTCCGTGCCTCTCTACCCTGCGGAAAGCCCGAGGTGGCCGGTCGCCGGGCGGGTTGACGTGCTGCCTGTCCGCCTCTATACTCGCTTGCAGCTTCCAAACCTCCGGCGTCACAACCGAGTATTAATCGTTCAGAAAGGCAGGTGATGCCCGCCACAAGGCCTATCGTCCTTACTAATAAGCCTGTTCCCCCCTTTATTTGTTGTCTCTCGAGGAGGAGACCCGAATGAAACGCTCGCAACTTTTCCAGAGGCTCTTTGCCCTCTTCACCATTGCCGGCTTGGTGCTGGGCGCCTGCGCGCCGGCCACTACGCCGACGGCGGCCCCTCAGCCTACCCAGCCACAACAACAGGCCACCCAGCCGCCCGCGCCCACCCCGGTGCCCGCTACAACGGCCCCGCCTAAGCTCAAGTCGGTGACCGGTGCCTGGAGCCAAGAACCGGACAAAATCACGCCGTACTTCACCGTCATGTCCTATGCCCTCTGGATCGCCCAGCTGACGCTGTTGGGACTGGCGGAGTGGGATGACAAGGGCAACCTCGTGCCGGAGCTGGCTGCCGAAGTGCCCACGGTGGAGAATGGCGGCATCTCGCCGGACGGCCTGACCATCACTTGGAAGCTCAAGCCCGGCCTCAAGTGGTCGGATGGGGCGCCGTTGACCTCCGCCGATGTGGTCTTCACCTACCAGGCCATCATGGACGAAGGCAACGTCGTGACGCAGCGCTCCGCCTATGAGAGTATCGCCAGCGTCGAAGCGCCGGACGATCTGACGGTGGTGATTAAGTTCAAGCAAGTGTACCCGCCGTGGCAGATCCTCTTCACCCAAGGCCCGAACAACGCCGGCGCTATCCTGCCCAAACACATCCTCGAGGGCAAGAAGGCCCTAGAGAGCGACCCGTTCATCCGCATGCCCACCGTCGGCTCCGGCCCATTCGTGATCACCGAGTGGATCCCGGGTGACCGCATGTTGCTGGTGGCCAACGAGAACTTCTACAAGGGTCGCCCCAAGCTCGACCAGATCAACATCAAGTTCGTGCCGGACCCGGAGACTGCACTGGCCGCCCTGAAGACCGGCGACGTGGACTGGTACCCGGACTTTTCCGAGTCCGATATCGCCACGCTGCTGCAGCTTGAAAGCGAAGGTAAGATCAAGAGCCTGGTCGTCCCCGGCCCCGACTTCGAGCATTACTTCTTCAACCTCGGCAGCACTGCCGGCGTGGAAGGCTGGCCGAACAGCAAGAGCGATGTGGACGGCTTCTGCCCGTTCAAAGACATCCGCGTGCGCAAGGCCATCATCTACGGCATTAACCGCCAGGCCATTGTGGACAGCTTGCTTGAAGGCAAGACCATCGTGCCTGCCAGCCAGTGGCCGAACTCCGCCTGGACAAACACCAACCTACAGCCTGAGCCGTACGATCCGGAGAAAGCCAAGGCCCTGCTCGAGGAAGCCGGCTACAAGCCCGGCCCGGACGGCATCCGCGTCGGCAAGTGCGGCGGCAAGGACGTCAAGCTGTCCTTCAACTTCGAGACTACCACCAAGCAAATCCGCGTGGACATCGCGCTGGCGGTTCAATCCGACCTACGCAAGATCGGCATCGAGTTCAAGCCGATCCACACGCCGGCGGGCACGTTCTTCGGCACCTACACCGACGGCGGCCCGCTGCCGACCGGCAAGTACGACATGGCCGGCTACACCACCGGCTTCTACCCGGATCCGTACCCGACCGCCGGCGACTGGGACTGCAACATCCCCAGCAAGGACAATCCCAGCGGCACCAACGTCTATCACATCTGTGACCCTAAGCTGGTGGAACTGTTGAAAGCCGTCAACGCCACCGCCGACCCGGCAAAGCGCAAGGTCGCGCTGGATGCGGTGCAGCAGTACATCTACGACCAGGCCTATGTGGTGATGATGTACGCCCGCGCCAACGTTTACGGCTTCACGCCGCGCTTCCAATATGCGCCCTTTGGCTTCATGAGCAACCTCAACTGGAACGCCGAGCTTTGGGACGTGACCGACTAGGCCATTAGAACAACGAGCGAGGCAGGTGCGCACCTGCCTCGCTCCTTTTTGAGCGTTGATGCTGTGCCGTAATCCGGCTTCGAGGTTGGTATGTGGACGTATCTCTCCCGGCGCATGATCCAAGCCGCCTTCACGCTGCTCATCATCACCTTCATCTCCTACATCCTCACCAGCCAGTCCGCCGACCCGATGGCGCAGTACGCCAACCGCCCCGGCATGACAGGCGAGCAGAAGGAGCGCATCCGCCGCAGCCTCGGCCTCGACCAACCCCTGCATGTCCGTTACCTCAACTGGCTGGCGCTGGTGGCGCGCGGCGACCTGGGCACCTCGTTCTTCTCCAAGCAGCCGGTGCTTGACCTCATCCTGCAACGCCTGCCGATGACGCTGATTCTGATGGGCACGGCGCTGGTCATCACCGTTGTCCTGTCGCTGATTCTGGGCATCATCGCTGCCGTCAAACAGTACTCTTGGATAGATAATCTCATCACGTCGTTTTCGTTCATCGGCTACTCGATGCCGGTCTTCTTCGTTGCCCTCGGCCTGATGCTCATCTTCGCCGTCCAGTTCAAGGAGTGGGGCCTGCCCTACCTGCCCACCGGCGCCGGCATCTGGGACCCGTCAGACCCGGCTCAGCTCATCTGGCACCTCGTTTTGCCGGTATCTTGTCTGGTCATCATCAGCACAGCCGGCTACTCGCGGTTCTTGCGGTCGAGCATCCTGGAGGTGTTGGAACAGGATTACGTGCGCACCGCGCGCGCCAAAGGCCTGAAGGGTCGTGACGTGCTCCTCAAGCATGCGCTACGCAACGCCGCCCTGCCGTTTATCACCTTGCTCGGTTTGGATTTGGCTGCGGTGCTAGGTGGCGCGGTCGTCACCGAGTCGGTCTATGCCTGGCCGGGCATGGGGCGCCTGTTCTGGGAATATGCCCAGCGCGGCGACTTCCCGGTGGTGAACGGCGTCCTGCTGCTGACTTCTGCGGCGGTCGTGGTCATGACCATCGTCACCGACATCGCCTACACTTTTGTTGACCCCCGCATCCGTTTGAGTTGAACCTCGGAGTCTGAGACGGAATGGCTGCTGATACGGCTGCTGCCAGCGTGCCCGGCATCCTCGATCTCAAATCGGCCGAGACGATCGGCCCGGCCCTCACGCCCGGACAACTGGTCTGGCGACGCTTCCGCAGGCATCGCATGGCTTTACTGGGCGCGATCGGCCTGATCGTGTTACTGCTATTCATTCTCATCGGCTCCGTGCTGGTGCCGGAGGCGCGGGCCAACGAGGTGGATGTGCGCAACAAGCTGCAACCGCCGAGCGAAGCGTACATCTTCGGCACCGACAGCACAGGGCGTGACATCTTCAGCCGCATCATCTACGGCGGCCAGATCTCACTGGCCATCGGCGTGCTCTCGGTCGCGCTTTCCGTCACACTGGGCACGCTCATCGGTGGCATCGCCGCCTACTACGGCGGCTGGGTGGATGCTCTCCTCATGCGCTTCACCGAGGCCATGCTGGCCATCCCGCAGCTGTTCCTGCTCATCGTGCTCAGCAAGTATCTGGCCCGCGACATCGCCTCCATCACTATTTTCGACCGCTCCTTCAGCGGCAGCGTCGGCATCGTCATCCTGGTCATCGGCCTGACCTCGTGGATGAGCCTGGCCCGCATTGTGCGCGCCAACGTGCTCGCCCTGCGCGAACTGGATTACGTCTCTGCCGCTCGCGCGCTCGGCGCCAGCAACGCCCGTATTTTCTTCACCCACCTCATCCCAAACACGCTAAGCGTCATCATCGTCTCGGCCACCCTCGGTCTGGCAAATTCCATCATCAACGAGGCCTACATCTCGTTCCTCGGCCTGGGTGTGCAGCCGCCGACAGCCTCGTGGGGTAGCATGATGCAGGCCGCGCAATCCTTCATCCAGCGCGGCGTCTGGTGGATGTGGTTCTTCCCCAGCCTGTTCATCATCTTCACCATCCTGTGCATCAATCTGATGGGCGATGGCCTGCGCGATGCCTTCGACCCGCGCAGCGGCCGGCGTGCCTGAACCGGCATAAAGAAGCTGCTGGCCCGGAGCGCACGCTTCGCCGCGGCGTCCTCGTCGCCGACCTGCTGAGCGCCCTGCTTATTGTCGGCATTTGCGCTCTCCTTGACCGGATAACCGCGCGCCGGTACGACGCAGCGCTGATGTAGGTCGGCGGGCTGATGATGGCGCCGGCCGGCACATCATTCGGCGGTGGGCGGCAAGTCCTCGGCAACCCTAACTTCTGGTACGCGCAGTCGGTGATGCCGCAGAGCCTGCACGAGCGCCGGCGGCTCAACCTGCAAGACGCGCCTGACGACTTCTCCCTTGAATATTTGCCGGCCATCGCCAGCCTACTCGTCGCCGCCCTCGGCCTCTGGCTGCAAACGCTTTAGAAAACACACTAACGGATACGGCAACGGGCGAACGGATAAAACGGATGACCCCATCCGCTACTGTAATCCGCCGCCTCATCCGCTACATCCGTTACCCCATCCGCTGCCCCAATCCGTTGATAGACCATCTCAGGTATACTCCCGCCCAATGCCCAAGCGCCGATCTCCGATCTCCGATCTCCAATCCTTTCTTTCTTCTTCCTTTTTCCTCCTTGTCCTGCTCACGGCCTGCGTTTCGCCCACAAGCATCGTTGCCCCATCCACGCCGACGGCTTCGCCGCTTCCCACCCTCGTCGTCGTGACGCCGATCCCGCCCTCACCCACACCGCTGCCCTCGCCCACGCCCGGCCCGGTCACATTCACCCTTGCCTTGCCTGCCGCACCCGGCACGCTCGACCCGGCCAACGCCGCCGACTCCTCGGCCCTGCTCATCACGCGGCACCTGTACGAGGGCCTGACCCGCTTCGAGCCGGGAACGACGCGCGTGTTGCCCGCGCTGGCCGAATCGTGGGAGACCACCGGCGCCATCACATGGACGTTCCGCCTCCGCACGGGCGTGACGTTCAGCGATGGCACGCCGCTCACCGCCGAGCTGGCTGCACGGAACTTTGAACGCTGGCAGACGCGCACCCCGCCCGGCAACTACGCCTACTTTCGGCTGATGTTCGGCGGCTTTGCCGGCCAGACCGATGAGACCGGCGCGCCGCTGAGCAACCTCAAGGTCATCACCGCCACCTCACCCGTCTCGCTCACGCTCGTCCTGAACCGGCCGGACGCGACTCTGCCCAACACACTGGCAATGCCGTCGTTTGCGCTGGTCAATCCAACGGCCTTCACCCCCGGTCCCTCTCTCGGTGGGAGAAGGGGGGCGTTTGGTACACCCGGCGCGCCTTCGGCGGGAACGGGGCCGTTCGTCCTCAAGGCCTGGCGCGAGAATCTGATCGAGCTGGAGCGCAACCCGAATTACTGGGGCACGCCTGCGTCGCCCGATGGCCTCATCTTCAAAATCATCCCCGACGCCGTACAGCGGCTAACCGCGCTGCAGGTGGGCGAAGTGGACGGGCTGGCTGCACTCAGCCCGCAGCACTACAACGTGGCCGAGAGCTGGCCCATCCGCGTGGAATTCAGCCCGCCATTGCCGGTGCTATACCTCGGCTTCAACCAGGCACGCGCGCCGTGGAACAACCTCGATTGCCGACTGGCAGTGGCACACGCCCTCGACCGCGACCGATACGTGCGGGAGTTCTTTCCCGGCGACGCCGAACGCGCCGATACGCTGCAACCGGATGCGACCCTGACGGAGACGTGGACGCCGGACGTGGAGAAGGCGCGTGCATTGTGGGAAGGCTGCACACGCACGGAGCGCGGAAGGCCCCACCTCAACCTGAACTTATATGTGCCGCCCATTGCCCGAGATTACGCGCCCGACCCCGCCGGACTGGGCGCTGCCATCCAGGCCGACCTGGCCGCCGCCGGCATCACCGTCACCGTACAGTCGCCGGACTGGACGACGCAGTACCTGCCGGACGTGCAGGCAGGCCGCGCCGACCTCTTTCTGCTCGGCTGGTTCGCGCCGAACGGCGACCCGGACGGTTCCCTGTGCCCGTTGTTCTGTGGGCGCAATGCCGCCTTCAACAGCGACAACACGGGCCTGCCCCTCCCGCCCGACGAAACGCTTGCGCAGCTGCTCCGGCAGGCGCGTGCCGCCACCGACCCTGTGCTGCGTGAAGCCTTGTACGCACAGGCACATCGCCGTATCTTCGAGACCGTGCCCGCCATCCCCATCGCCAAACGCAAAACCGCCTGGGCCTTCCGCAACGACCTCACCGGCGCAGTGCTCGGCCCACTGGAGGCAGTGTTCTTTGGTTTGAAGTTGACCCGCTAAATCGCCTCCTTTGCTCCAAAAAGTTGGCGGATAAACCTGATACATTCAGTGGCTCCACTAACCAACTCTCCGTTCGCTCATTTTCATGATGGATTTGCGGAATGGCCGGCCGGCGTGGAATAAAGGCTTGCGGGGAGGTTCAGCAGCGCTAAGAGGTTCAACCGGAGTTTGGATAACGGCGTGATATGGCGATAGCTCTGCCCTCCCGGCTGCACGCAGGTCAGGAAAATGTCCCTGAACACCCGGAGCATCGCTTCGGTTATCGGGCGCGAGGTGGTGCGCGTCGGATTGCCGGCATACAATTGCCGGCATACAAGCCGCTCAGTTGTTCACCGGTCTGGGCCAGTTGGCAACAGGCAACGTGCTCGACCGAAGTCAAGACGCGCAAGCCCAGGGACAACAAGCGCGTCAAGCCGGTGGCACGTCGTTCATCGGCCGGGTACATGGGGGTCAAAGACAAGGGCTTGCCTTTCAGCCGTCCGAAATTGCGTTCAATCAGGTATTCTTCGCGATAGGCCGGCATGGCCTGGGCGAGGGACAAGCACTCCGGCGACGCATTGGTGGCATAGACGCGCCATCCCCAGACGGCGCCGGGCGTGCTCAATGGCGGCTGCTTTGCGCCGGACGGTGACCGCGAATTGCCATTCGCGGCGGGTTTCGGCCGGACGAGCGCCATATTGACGGATGTGTCGTTCGTGCACCTGGGCGGATTCGTCTTGGGGGCGCCGCTTTCCTTGCCGGCGCTCATTCAGGGCATTCAACTCCTGCTCGGCCTTCTCCAGACGCCGCTGCAGGGCGGCTTCGGCGGCCTAATGCGTGTGCACGCAAAGGTTGTCAGGGAACTGGCCGCCCCTTCGCCCTTCGGCGGGC
>JAVQXV010000112.1:0-10257 GCA_033577755.1 Anaerolineales bacterium | reverse complement strand
GAAGTAGGGCGCGGCGGTATGGGCATCGTGTACCGCGCGCTCGATCCGGCGCTCAACAGACCGGTGGCGCTCAAGCTGCTCGGCCCGGCCTTCGGCGACGAGGCGCGGGCGCGGCAACGCTTCCACCGCGAGGCCGCTGCCATCGCCAAGCTCAAACATCCGCACATCGCCCTCGTCTACGAATTCGGCGAAACGGACGGCCAGCCCTTCATCGCGCTGGAGTGGCTCGAGGGCAGCAGCCTGCGCGAGCTGCTGGCGCGCGACGGCCCCTGGCCGCTGGCGCGCGCCCTGCCGGTGCTCGAACAGCTGGCCAACGCGCTGGATTACGCCCATGCCCGCAACATCGTCCACCGCGACTTGAAGCCGGCCAACGTGATGGTGGGGCCGAACGGCCAGGCGACGCTGGTGGACTTCGGGCTGGCGCGCCTCGCCAATGAGCCGGCCCTCACGGTGAGCGATAGCCTATTCGGCACGCCACGCTACATGGCGCCTGAGCAGATTCGCGGCGAGGCCCTCGATGGACGAGCCGACCAGTACAGCCTGGCGGTGATGGCCTATGAGATGCTCACCGGACAGCTGCCGTTCGACGGCAACACCACGCCCGCCCTGCTGCACCACCACCTCTACACCCCACCCATCCCCGTCACCGAACGCAACCCGTCGCTGCCGCCTCACGTGGAGGCGGCGCTGCAACGCGCCCTGGCCAAGGAGCGCACGGAACGCTTCGCCTCGGCAGGCGACTTCGTCGCGGCGCTGCGCGGCGAAACCGTTGCGGCGGCGAGCGGTCGGACACGCCGCAGTAACAGAGTGGCCAATGTGATGCGCCGCTGGGCCGCGCCGCTCGGCGTCACCGTAGCCGTGCTCGGAGTGATGGGCCTGCTGGCAGCGTTCGCCATCAACAACTTCAACGCATTCAATTCCGTCGCACAGGCGACGCTGACCGCGCGCGTGGCCGAGACACAATCGGCGGAACAAACCCGCGCCGCCGCGCTTGCCCCGTCGCTAACAGCCACCGAGCCGCCGACGGAAGAACCCACCCCCGAGCCGACGCCCGCGGCCACGCCGCTACCCACCCCCATCCCCACCCCGGTGAGCAACCCGCCCGCCGACGATGGCTGGTGGCCGATGGTGAGCGGCGATTCGCTCTACAGCGGGCGGGTCTGGTCGAGCTTCCCGGCGCTCAATCCGGAACCCGTCTGGTCGCGCCCGCCGATCGGCGAGCTGGGCGGGCGCACGGCGATGGTGGCCGGCGGCGGCTTCGTCTTCTTCGCCACCCACGGCGGCTACGTGCGCGCCCTCAACTGGACGACGGGGCTGCCGCAGCCCGGATGGCGCACGCAACTGGACTCGGAGGTGACCGGCGAACCGGTGTTGTACGGCGATGAGTCCAACTTCCGATTGCTGGTTGCGCTGGAAAGCGGCGGGCTGGCGGGCCTCGAAGCGAGCGGGGGCGAACTGGTGTGGCAGCGCTCGGCGGAGGAGCTGAACGGCGCAGTGAACGCGCTCACGCTGGCCGGCAATCGTGCGTACGCGGCGACGAGCAACGGCTGGCTCAACGTCATCAACCCCGTAGATGGCGAGACGTTCGGCTTCGACCTCTCGGCGACGGACGGTTTCTACGGCGCGCCTGCGGTCTCCGAAGGGGTCGCCTATCTCACCGGATACCGGCAGGCGGTGTACGCGGTGAGCGTCGAGTCCGGCCAGGTGCTGTGGGCGGGCGAGGTACGCGGCAACCCCTCCACTCCGCCGAGCGTGTCGCCGGGCAGCGGGCGTTTGTTCGTCGGGACTGAGGAGGGATTCATTCACGCGCTCTGGCTCGATAACGGCAACCCGGCCTGGCCGCCGACGCGGGCCAGCAGCCGCATCGCCGGCCTCGCCTATGACGAGGCGCGCCTGTACGCCGTTGCCGAGGAAGGCCAGGTCTATGCGTGGTGGATCGAGACCGGCGAGCTGGCCTGGGCGGTCAACCTCGGCGCGCCACTGTATGCCGCGCCGCTCACCGACGGCGACCTGCTCGCCGTGGTCACCCCGTACCTGGAGGGAAAATCCGAAGGGGACGTGCGCTTTCTGCGCGTGAGCGACGGCAGCGAGGAAACGTCGCGGCGCCTGACAACGTACGATGGCGGCTACCATCCGCCCGCGCTTGCCGGCGGCTGGCTGTTCGTGCCCGGCTGGGCGATGTATGCCTTCGGGCCGCCGTGAAATCGCTCGTCCCTTTCCAGCAAGCGCGCAACCCGACCTTTCTGTCCTATGTCCTACGCGCCATGGCTGATCGGCCCGAACGGCCAACAGTGGAAACTCGAGGGCGAGAAGTACCTCCTCGGTCGCGCCGCGCCCGCCGACATCGTGCTCGACTCGCCGCGCATCTCGCGCCAGCACGCGATGCTTACCTGCCTCGAACGCGCCTGGCACCTCGGCGACCTGGGCAGCCGGAATGGGACGTTCGTCAACGGCCGGCCGGTGACCCGCGAGGCCGTGCGGCTCAAAGACGGCGATGAGATTGTGCTGGGCGGCGTGGTCACCCTCAAATTCCACGACCCCGGCGAGACGGTGGAGGGGCCGCGCCTGGGTCGGCTGCGCGGAGTGTGGCTGGACGAGGCCACACATGCGGTGTGGGTGGATGCAAAGCCTATCGAGCCTCCGCTCTCCGCCGCGCAGTTCAAACTGCTCAAGCTGCTCTACGATAACCTCGGCAGGGTCATCACCCGCGCTCAGCTCATCGCCCACGTTTGGCCGGAGGCCGACCCTGCCGGTGTGAGCAAGGAGGCGGTGGACGGCCTGATCAAGCGCCTGCGCGCCCGTCTGCGCGAGACCGGCGGCAACGATTACGTCGAAGTGCTGCGCGGCCAGGGGCTGAGGCTAAACCCGGCAGCGGATGAAAACGGATAGCTCCGTCAACGGAGGCGCAATGGAGCAACAGATGGAACGGATGGTGCTCGTCAACGGATGAGATAACGGATGAGCGGATGAAAACGGATGCGCGACGCGACGGTTATCCGCTCCAATCCGCTCATCCGCTAATCATCCGCTGACTGACCCGCCCCTTTCCCGCCCCCTTTGCGTCCAGCCTGATTCCTCCAAAAGCCATAGGCTAATTGCGAAATCGCAAGGCTTGCCCGGTTCATCATCGCGTTCTTCGCGGCTTTGCGACTCCCTGAATCTGGAGGACCTGGTATGACGGACTCAGCCCCAACCCGGCGCGAGGCGCTCAAGCTCGGCGCACTGGCGGCGCTGGCCACAGCCGCAGCAGCCTGCCGGCGCACGAACCAAACCAGCGGTTCACCGGCGACATCCGCAGCAGCTCCGCTTCGCCCCACGCGCGCGCCGACCTCCCGCCCTGCAGAGCCGAGCGCCGTAACGAAGCCGGTCACGCTCCCCGCTGCGCCGCCCGTCCCACTGGAAATCATCGTCTGGAACCGGCTCGCCTTCGGCCCGCGCCCCGGTGACCTGGACGCCTGGCGCAGCCGAAACGCCGCGCCGGAAGCGATGCTCGCACAGTGGCTGGAGGAACAGCTCAACCCGGAGACGCTGGACGACTCTGAGTGCGACGCGCGCCTGGAGGCCGCCGGCCTGAGCACACTCAACAAGTCGCCGGAGCAAATCTGGCAGGAGCACGTACTGGCCGCGTACACCATGATGGATTTCAACTGGGAGCTGTACGCCCAGCCGATGTATGAGACGGTGCGCGCTACCCTCATCCGCATGACGCACAGCCGCCGCCAGCTGTACGAGGTGCTGGTGGATTTCTGGCACAACCACTTCAACGTCTTCCGCGAGACGGACAACACCCCGCCGCACTTCCTCGGCTACGACCGCGACGTGATCCGGCCGCACGCCCTGGGCAACTTCCGGCAGCTGCTCGAGGCCGTTGCCACCAGCCCGGCCATGCTGTACTACCTCGACAACTACAACAATCAGGTCTCCGGCCCGAACGAGAACTACGCCCGCGAGCTGTTCGAGCTGCACACCCTCGGCGCGGAGAACTACCTCGGCGTGCGCGACCCGAACAGCGTGGAAAAAATGGCCGACGGCGTCGCGGTCGGCTATGTGGATAACGACGTGTACGAAGCGGCGCGCGCCTTCACCGGCTGGCGCGTCGCCGACGACGACCACAACGACTGGGATCCGGCGGTGCCCAGTACGGGCAAGTTCTTTTTCTACAAAGCTTGGCACGACCGCTTCAACAAACTCGTGCTGGGCCGCTACCTGCCCGCCGACCCGGCCCCGATGGAAGATGGCCGCGCCGTGCTCGACCTGCTTGCCTACCATCCCGGCACGGCGCGCCACGTCTGCCGCAAGCTGTGCCGCCGGTTGATCAGCGACGACCCGCCGGAGTCCATCGTCCAGCGCGCCGCCGAGGTCTTCCTCGCGCAGCGCGATGCGCCCGACCAGATCAAACACGTCGTCCGCACCATCGTCCTCTCCGACGAGTTCAAAAACACGTGGGGCGAGAAAATCAAGCGCCCGCTGGAGGCCGCCATCGCCATGCTGCGCGCGCTCGACGTGGATGTGACGCAGCAACCCGACTCGCTCCAGTGGTACCTCGACGGGCTGGGCCAACCACCCTTTGGTCGTCGCCCACCGGATGGCTACCCCGACCGCCGTGAAGCGTGGAGTGGCACCAGCGGCCTGCTAAGCCGCTGGAACTTCGGTGTGGCGCTGGTGGAGGGCTGGATCGGCGACGAGCAGGGCCGGACGCTGACCGTTGACCTGCGTGCGCAGACGCCGCCCGAACTCGACCGCGCCGGCGCCATCACCGATTTCTGGATTGACCGGCTGCTGGGCCGTCCGCTGCAGCGCGCCGCCGACCGAGATGCCCTGGTCCGCTTCCTCGCCGGCGACTACGGCCTGGACGACCCGTTGCCCGCCGACCACCTCGACTGGCGTCTGCCCGGCCTGGTGGAGTTGATCCTGATGAGTCCGGAGTTTCACATGAAGTAGAAAGTAGTGAGTAGAAAGTAGAACGCTTCAACCTGCTGCCACTTTCCACTTTCTACTTCCCACTTTCTACTGTCTACTTTCTAAAATCGGAGTCACCCCATGCCCACTACACTCTCCCGTCGCCACTTTCTGCGCGGCTGCTCGGCCGCCATCGCTGCGCTGGCCGGTTCGCGCCTCACCCGGCTGGCCTTCGCCGCGCCGGGCGCACAGGCCCCGGCCAATAACCACGCCCTTATCGTCGTCTTCCTGCGCGGCGGCTGGGATGCGCTCAACGTCTTCCCCGTGCTTGACGGCCCCGACCGCGCCGCCTACGAGGCCGCCCGCCCCACGCTCAAGATCGCAGCCAGCGGCCCGAACGCCGCCTTGCCCCTCAACGAGACGCTCGGCCTGCATCCCGCCATGCGCCCGCTCTATGAGTTGTATCAAGATAAACGCCTCGCCGTGGTGCAGGCCTGCGGCCTCGTCCATGACACCCGCTCGCACTTTGACGCCATGGAGTACATGGAGCTGGGCACCCCCGGCAATAAGACTACAACCACAGGCTGGATGACACGCGCCCTGCAGACCGACCCGCACCTGCCCAACGGCGCGTTCATGCCGGCGCTTGCCGCCGGCGGCCAGCCGACTGCATTGCTCGCTTACCCTGAGACCATAAGCATGAATTCGCCCTCGGACTTCTCCCTGTGGAGTAGCGACTCCTATCAGGCCGACCAGCGCGTAGTGCTACGACAGATGTATTCGGGCGACGACTGGCTGCGGCGCGCCGGGGCACAGACGCTGCGCGCCATCGAAACGGTGGAGCAGGCGGGCGTGACGGAATACGTGCCCGAGCACGGCGCGCAATATCCCGACGACTACTTCAGCACCAATCTCAAAACGCTGGCGCAGATGATCAAGCTCGACTTTGGCCTGCGGATGGGCACAGTAGACCTGGGCGGCTGGGACACGCACGACTATCAGGGCGACGGTCATCAGGGCTACTTCGCCGAGTTGCTCAGGCAGCTAGCGCAAGGGCTGATCGCCTTCTACACCGACCTCGGCGACCGGGCGCGGGACACGACCATCGTCGTAATGAGCGAGTTCGGGCGGCGGCTGGCGCAGAACGCCAGCTACGGCACCGACCATGGCCACGGCAGCGCGATGCTGCTGCTGGGCGGGCGCGTCAACGGCGGGCAGGTGTACGGTGTCTGGCCAGGCCTGAGCAACGACCAGCTCTACGACCGCGCCGACCTGGCCATCACCACCGACTACCGCACCGTGCTCAGCGAGGTGCTGGTGAACGCCCTCGGCAACCCGAACGTGGAGACGGTCTTTCCCGGATACACCGGCGCTCAGCCGCTGGGCTTGATAGGCTGAGATGTTCTATCTCCTGCACCGCCCTCATCCGAAACTTGAAGGAGCGATCGGAAAGCAAAATGAGCCACAGCATTGTGGCTCGTCTGCTTGTGACTCTTGCAAAACATCACCGGCGGCTACAGCGCCTTGTGCATATAAAGTTCCCCCAACTCGAAGCCTTGCTTACGATAATAACCGCGTGTGCCGATGGCGGCGATGACGGCCAGCCGCCCATAACCCGCCGCCCGCGCACGAACCTCCGCCTCGCGGATGAGGCGCGCGCCCAGCCCAAGATGTTGCGCCTCGCCCCGAGCGGAGTCGCCCAGGCGCACCACCGGCCCATACACGTGCACCTCGCGAATTAGGGCCGCGCCCTGCAGCTCGGCCAGGCCGGTGCTTGCGGTGGCTTCCGGCGTGGGCAGTGAGAGTCGCAGGAACGCCGCCAGCCGGTCATCGCTCGTCTCGAAACTCAAGAACACTTCACGCCCACCGCGGGTCTCATAGTCTTCAGTCTTTAATCTCAAGTCTCCCATCTCCACTTTCTTTCCCTTCACCTCCCGCCAGCGAATGTCCTGCGACGCCCGCCCCGTCTCGCGCAGCCGCCGCTCGACGACTTCGCGCAGGTTGCTCAGGGTGCTGCCTGCCACCACGTGCCCGGCGGGGATGTCGCGGATGACGCGGTTGATGCGCACATAGCGCGGCGTCGCGGCCATGCAGTCGGCGAGGAGGTCAATCAACTCGGCGTCGGTGTAGGGCCGGTACTCGCCGCGCTCCCACCACTGCACCAGCTCGGCCTCGTGCACCAGCGAGCACGGGTAGATCTTCAACTCGTCGGGGCGCAGGCCGGGGTCGTTCCAAAGGCGGGCGTAATCGGCGCGGTCGCTCTCGGGCGTGGCGCCGAGCAGGTTGGGCATCCAGTGCAAATGCAGCTTGAAGCCGGCAGCGCGCAGCAGCGTCACCGCCTGCCGCGTCTGCTCCACGGTGTGGCCCCGCCGGTTCAGGTCGAGGATGCGGTCATCCAGGCTCTGCGCGCCGAGCTGGACTTTGGTGACGCCGTAGCGGCGCAGGCGCCGGATTTCGGCGGCGTCCACGTAATCGGGCCGCGTCTCGATGACCAGGCCGACGTTGCGGCGCGCGGCGGTCTCGTTGAGGCGCTGCGCTTCTTCCAGCGACTGCGCCTCCACGCCGTTCAGCGCGTCGAAGCAGCGCTTGATGAACCACTCCTGATAGTCCAATGGGTAGTAGCTCCACGTCCCGCCCAGGATCAGCAGCTCCACCTTGTCCGTCGGGTGGCCGATGTTTTCGAGCGCGCGCAGGCGGCTGGCGGTGGTAGCATATGGGTCAAAATAATGCGCCTCGGCGCGCGCCGCGCCCGGCTCGTCGTGCAGGTAGCTCTTGGGCATGCGCACATCGGTCGGGCAGAAAATGCACTCGCCGGGACAGGGGAAGGGCTTGGTGAGGACGGTGACGGTGGCGACGCCGGACTGTGTGCGCACCGGCTTCATTTGCAGGCGGCGCAGCACTTCACGGTCGAAGCGCAGCCGGCCCTCGGCGCAGAAGCGTTGGTAGGCGGCCACCACCTGGTCCTTGGCGAACTGGCCGTTGGCGCGTGGGAAGCGGCGCAGCAGCCGCGCGAAGTCGTCGGGGGTGAAGGTTGGCGGCGCCGCGGCGGCCTCGATCAGGCGCAGCAGTTGCGCTTCCTCGTCGGCGGTGAAGGTCGTGGAGCGCTTGTGGTACCACTCCGGCGTGCGTGTGCTCATGCCCGAATCTTACTGCAAAGTGGCCTGAACACGAATGGGCACGAACGAGTGCGAATGAGCACGAATGTGTGAATATGTTGGCATCGAATGGCGCGAATTGGGTGAATGATTCGTGTGTACATGGAAAACGTACTGCTGGGACACAAATGAGTCCACTATAAAAAGGATGTTTCACCGCTGAGATCGCAGAGCACGCGGAGAAATTAAGGAAAACCTCTGCGGTCTTCTGCGTTCTTCACGATGCGTTTTTTCAGTGCACTCGCGAATGAGGAGATAGCGGATGGGGGCTCGCAAAAGCTGCTCGTGTGCACGCAAAGGTTGTCAGGGAAGGTGCCGCCCCTTCGACTGCCGCTTCGCTTCGCTCAGCGTCCACTCAGGGTGCGACTGACATGTTTTGCGTGCACACAGCTGCTCAACGGAAGAGCACAAAGGTGCAAGGCGAACACCTTGCGTCTTCTCGCTTTTTTCGTTAGAGCGCCCGCTGCTCAATCGGAGGAGCAATGACACAATACGGCTGTCGGTCCATGATCGGCGAACTGAGAGGTGTGGTGGTCAAGCGCCCGCAGGAGGCGTATCGCGATCGCGCACAGGTCGCCGCCCAGTGGCAGGCACTCAACTACCTGAGCGAGCCGGACTTCGACGTGGCCGCTGCCCAGCACGCCGCTTTTGTGCATCTACTCGCGGAGTGTGGGGCGGAAATCTGCTATGCGCCCGCAACGCCGGAGACGGGCCTCGACTCGGTCTACGTGCACGATCCCGTCATCGTCTGCGACCGAGGCGTCATCCTGGGCAACATGGGTAAGGCCGCGCGGCGCAGCGAGCCGGCGGCGCTCAGCGCGTACCTGGAGCAGCTCGGCTTGCCGGTGCTGGGCGCTATCACCGGCGATGGCTTGCTCGAGGGCGGCGATGTGCTTTGGGTGGACGCACGCACCGTCGCGGTCGGGGTCGGCTACCGCACCAACTTTGAGGGCATTCGCCAACTTGCAAGTTTGCTCGGCGATTTAGTGGACGAAATCATTCCCGTACATCTGCCGCACTGGACGGGGCCGCAGGACTGCCTGCACTTACAATCGAACATCAGCCTGATTGACCGCGACCTGGCGCTGGTGTACTCACGGCTGCTTACCGTTCCGTTCCGCCGATGGCTGCTGGCGCGCGGTTTTCAACTGATCGAAGTACCGGATGAAGAGTACGAGACGCTCGGCTGCAACGCGCTGGCGGTCGCGCCGCGCCGCTGCATTCTCATCGAAGGCAATCCGGTGACGCAGGCGCGGCTGGAGGCGGCGGGCGTGCAGGTGCTGACCTTTCCGGGCAGCGACATCTGCATCAAGGGCGCCGGCGGCCCAACCTGCCTGACGCGGCCTTTTTGGCGCGAATGATTTTCCCGTGTGAGTGGGGCGGTGATGTGGAATGCGGCGCTATGGCGCCAGCTCTAGAGTCCCCCAGCTCGTCGGGTCGGTCAGTCGGCGCGTGGCGACGGAGGAGACCATGCTCTGCTGCTCGGCAGTATCCGGCGTGTCATTGTCCGAGGCCGAGAGCACGAAGCCGAAGCGGTTGCCGGCGGCGGGCGTCAGGCGGAACACCGACCAGGGGATGGCCGATTCCAACGTATAGCCGAGGTCGGTGCGTAGCGCCGCTACGGTGACGCCGGTCGGCACGCCCCGCCGTGCGCGCGGGAACCACAAGTAAACGTCCGGTGCATCTCCGTTCAGCGCGCCGGGCGAAAGGCCCAGCTGGTAATCGTCGCCGCCCAACTCACGCACAAGGAAATCCGTCGCCAGGTCGGCATCCAGCAGAATCTCTAAACTGTCTCCGCGAAACAGGGTCTCGCCGCGTTGGGTCTGCACATGCACATCGTCCGTCACCTGTGCGCCTAGGTAGAGAAAGTTGCCATCCCAGGCCAAGCCGTAGCGCACACTCAAGTCGCCGGCGCCCGTCCAGTTCCCCGGACGAAAGGTGACCTGGTCGGCAGTGTACGGCAGGTCGGGCCAGTCGCTCAGGTTCCCGTCAATCGTCGGCGGGAAGACAGTGCGAGCGGCTATGAGAACGGGACCGTTAGGGCGGGCGAGAGGAGTAGGCGAGAGGGGAGGGGGGAGATTGAAGGTTGGGGTGAGGGTGGGGGGCACGAAAGCGGTAGCCGTAGGCGCGGGCGGCGGCGGGAGCTGTGTGCGAACCACAGGCGTGGGCAGGGGCGGCGACGTGGGGGGCGGCGTGCCCTGCG
>JAVQXV010000111.1:0-10289 GCA_033577755.1 Anaerolineales bacterium | reverse complement strand
TCCCCGGCCTGCAATTCTTCTTCGAACGCGCCCAGCTCCCGGAACAGGCGCAGGCTCTCCAGGGCAGACTCTTCATCCAGTTTGGTGATGGCAAAGCCCACGTGGACGATGGTGTAATCGCCTACTTCCAGCTCAGGCAGGTAGGCCAAGCAGACCTCCTTCTGGATACCGTCGAAGTCCACCTTGCCCATGCGGATTCCGCCGTTCTCATAAATTTCCAGAACTTTGCCGGGGATGCCGAGACACATCGTTCCTCCGATTTTAGATTTCTGATTACAGATTTTGGACTGGGGCTTTGAGAGTCAATCCGCAATCAGAAATCATCAATCCAAAATCCTCTTTGCACCAATCACCGCCTGCCCCAGCGCCAAACCGCCGTCGTTGGGTGGCACGAGACGATGGGTCAGGACGTCAAAGCCCTCTGCGCTCAGAAGGCGCAGCGTGTGCGCCAGCAGGGTCACGTTCTGAAAGACGCCGCCGCTCAGCGCCACGGTGTTCAGACCATGCTCGGCGCGTAGCCGCCGGCTAAGAGTGAGTATCAATTCTGCCACACTTCGATGGAATTTAGCCGCGATGACCGGCGCGGCCACGCCCGACCGCAAATCGGCCACCATCGCGCGGATCACGGGGGCAGCGTCGAAAACCGTTTCCCGCACCTTGAATGGATAGGCGCCAGCCGTAACATCCGCCAAGCTATCCGCCGCCAGCGCCTCCATCTCAATCGCCGCCTGCGCCTCGTAGGTCACCGTCTGCCGGATGCCGCATAGCGCTGCGACCGCATCGAACAGGCGGCCCAGGCTGGAAGTGGGGACGGCGTTCAGGCCGGTGCGAATCTGATGGGCGAGGACGTTACGCTCCGCGGGCGGGCAGGCGGCCACGGGCGGCAGGTCGTCGTCCCATGCCACGCCGGCGGCGTGCAGGTGCGCGAGGGCGGCGCGGTACGGGCGCTTCACAGCCGCATCGCCGCCCGGCAGCGGCACATACGCCAAATGCAGGGCACGCTCGAAGCCCGCGTAATCGGCCAGCAGCACTTCTCCGCCCCAAATCGCGCCATCTGTCCCGTAGCCGGTGCCATCGAAGCTGAAGCCGATGACACGCCCGCCGGTGTAGCCGTTCTCCGCCATCACCGCGGCGATGTGGGCGTGGTGATGTTGCACCCGAATGTGCCGGCGATTGCCGGCATGCTCGTGTGCCCAACGGGTCGAGAGGTAACGCGGATGCAGGTCGCTGACGATGATCTCCGGCGTGCAACGGAAGATGGTCTGGAAGTGCTCAACGGCGCGCTCAAAGGCCTGCAACGTCTCCAGATTCTCCATGTCGCCAATGTGCTGGCTCATGAAGGCATAGTCATCGCGCGCCAGGCAGAAGGTGGCCTTGAGTTCACCGCCGACGGCGAGCGTGGGCCGGACCGAAAACGGCAATTTGACCGGAAACGGCGCATAGCCGCGCGAGCGGCGGAGGGGGAGGTGATCTCCAATCTCTAACTTCGAATGATTCGAGACTGGAGATTGGAGATTAGAAGATTGAAGATTGAAGACTCGCATCACCGAGTCATCGCAATGCACATGAATGTCGCGGTTGTGCATCAGGAAGGCGTCGGCCAGCTCCGCCAATCGCTCGCGAGCCTCATCGTTATCTTTGACAATCGGCTCGTCGCTGTAGTTGGCGGAGGTCATCACCAGCGGGCCGCGCCCTTCTAGCAGGAGCTCGTGCAGCGGCGTGTAGGGCAGCATCACGCCGAGATAGGGGTTGCCGGGCGCCACCAACGCGGAGACCGCGGCTCCGGGCCGGCGGCGCAGCAGGACAATCGGGCGCTCTCTGGACGTGAGCAGGGCAGCCTCGGCTTCGCTCACCTCGGCGAGCGTGCGCGCGGCTTCCAGGTCGGCGACCATGATGGCGAAGGGTTTGTCCACGCGGCCCTTGCGGTTCCTCAGCGTCTGGAGCGCGGAGTCGGAGGTAGCGTCGCACGCCAGATGAAAGCCGCCGATGCCCTTGACGGCGACGATGTAGCCAAGGCTCAGGAGGTGACGCGCCTGTGCGATGGGCGAAGGAGACTCGGCGATTGGAGATTGGAGATTGGAGATTGCGGCTGCAATCTCCGGTCTCCGCTCTCCAAACTCCAGCCACACGTGCGGCCCACACTCCGGGCAGGCGTTCGGCTGAGCGTGGAAACGGCGGTCGAGCGGGTCATGATACTCGGCCTGGCAAGCCGGGCACATCTCAAAGTCCGCCATCGTGGTCAACGGGCGGTCATAGGGGATATCTTTGATAATGGTGAAGCGCGGGCCGCAGTTGGTGCAGTTAATGAAGGGATAACGGTAACGGCGGTCGTTCGGGTCGAACAGTTCACGGCGGCAGTCGGCGCACAGGCAGATGTCGGGCGAGATGAGCGTGTTGGCCGCCGGCTGCACTTCACTCGCCACAATGCGGAATCCGCTCTCGCCCAGCGGTGCCAGCTCTTCGACGGCTATAGCCTCGATGTGGGCCAGCGGCGGTTTGCGCCGGATGAGGTCGGACTGGAAGGCGCTGAGGGCGGACTCGGGGCCTTCGACCTCGATGAAGACGCCGGCGCTGTTATTGCCCACGAAGCCGGCCAGGCCGTGCGCCTGCGCCAGCCCGTACACAAACGGCCGGAAGCCGACCCCCTGCACTACGCCGGTCACGTGCAATCGCTGCCTTCGAGTCACTGCAACCGGGATTGGGTCAACGGATGAAACGGAGGTCACAGATTGATGTAATAAACATCCGTTTTACCCTTCCCATTCATGAGTGCACGGAAAAAAAACATGCCACAGAAAAAGCCGAGCGCAGAGCTCCTTCATTCCCGGCCTTCTCCGCATGCGCTGCGGCTTCAGCGATTCCGCCTATCGTTCCTTGAACTTATCATCCGATCGTATTGGGGCAATGATAGTGCGGTCGTCGGCGCTGCCGCTGAACTTTGCCGGCGCTTTTCTGTCCGCAATCAGGTTGAAGCGGAATTTGACGCCACTGCGCCCCAGGTCGCCCAGCACCACTTCATCACCGTCACTCAGCGGAACCGGCTCATCAGGCCGGATTTGCCGCCCGTTCAGGCGCGTGCCACTGCTCGAACCATTGTCGGTCAGGGTGAAGGTTTTGTCCGGCCTCTGCTCGATGGTGCAGTGGATGCGGCTGACCGAGCTTTCCTGATCGGGATAGAAGGTGACGTCGGTGACCTGTGGGTTGCGACCCAGCACCGAGCGCGGCTTTACCAAGATGATCGGCTCGTTCAGCAATCCTTTAGGCCCCTCCAGCACGGTAATCATGGCAATGGCCGTAGCTTGTAAAGCCTTTCCGGCGACGATGGTCTTTTGCGCCTCGGCGGGGACGGGCCGGGCCGGAGCGGCGCCGGGCGCAGCGCGCTGCCGCAGCACGAAGAACGCAATCGCTCCGACAACGGCCAGCACCAGCAAACCGGCCCCACATAGACCGGCAATGCCTACTGCCTCTAATACACTGAACTGCGGCACGGGCATCGGAGTCGGCGCAGGAGTGGGCGGCGGCGCGACCTCCACCACAATCTGCACGCGGCCCGAGGCCTCCAGCCCAAGCGAGTCGGTCACCCGCACTTCAATCGTCATCGGGTTGCGGCCTGCAGTAGTGATGGCGGAGATGTCTGCATCGAACTCGACCGTGTCCACACCCGGCGCGACCTGCCTGGTGGCCTGCACACGCCCGTTCACCAGCAGCTCAGCCGACCGGATGAGTCGCGGGCGGCCCTCGCCCCAGGCGATGCGCGCGGTTACCGGCACACTCGGCGTGCCGTAGGCCGGGTTCTCGGCGGTGGCGGTTGCCAGCAGCTCACGACGCACTACACTGCCGGCAGTGGGCGTCTCCAACGTCACCGTCGGCGGTGAGACCGTAACTTCGTAACGCCCGACGACGCCCACGCTTGGCGCTTCGGGGGCGTTCAACGTAATTTGCCGCGCGCCGGACTGGCCGGATATGCTGGTGTAAGTTACCTCATAATAGAGCCGCTGCGCGTTGAGGGCCTGATAGACGGCATCCATACTTTGCGCAACGGTGGCGCGCTGAAGCGGGACGAACTGGCCGTTGGAGCCAGCGGCCAGCACTTCCAACGGTTGCTTGAACGTCTGCGCGATGTCGGTCTGCACGGCATAGATGGGGATAAAGCGAGAGCGCGCTTCGTTAGCCCGGTTCTGTGCCACCGTCACCGCTACCGACTGCGCCGGGTCTTCGATGTAACGTGTAAGGAAGATGAGCGCAGCGGCTTCACTGCCGGGCACGGGCACCAGCGCCTCCATCGCGCGCAGCGCGTCGGCCACGCCTTCCAGACCTTTAGTGGAGTTGGCGCTGCGTCGCTCGAACGGATAACTCGCCACCCAGGCGCTAAGCTCGGCACCGGTCTGCGTCACGCCGAGGCGCACTTCGGTGCGATCGCTGTTGATGTTCTCGCGCACCATCACTTGCACGCGGTCGCGGCCATCCACGAACACACCACTCTCGATAAGGCGGCTGAAGACTTGGCGCACGTTGGTCAGGCCAAAGGCTTGATAGTTCGAAAGGCGACCCTGATCAATAAGGAAGATAAGGTTGAGCGGCCCGTCATCTTTCGCCGTGACCTGCACATTCTGCACCGGGATGAGCTGGCCGTTCTCGTATACGGCCAGATTGGCGCTCGTCAGGCCGGTGACCACGCGGCCATCCAGCCCGACGACGCGTACACGAAAGCGCACCGTGGGGAACTCGCCCGCATCCACCGCGCTGATGAAGTAAGTGATGCCGGCCTGTGCCTGCATCGTTTGTGGCGTCAATACGAAAGTCAACAGCAAAACGAAAACAGCGAAGAGACGAAGGAATTTCATAGCGACTTGTTTGTTGACTTGAATCTAACAAGTATCGAGAGACCGATCAAGTACAGGATTGTTACGTGCGCACGCAAAGGTACTCAGGTAAGTGCCGCCCCTTCGTCCTTCGGCGGGCTTCGCTAAGCGAAGCCACGCTCAGGATGCCCTGCGCGGCGGGCATCCTGAGCGGACGCTGAGCGAAGCCGAAGCGGCAGTCGAAGGACGCCCACCGCTCCCCAGAGCGCGCTCAGAAGAGCGAAGCCGAAGGGTCAGGGTGCGGCTGACAGGTTTTGCGTGCACACATTGTTACCGGCGCGTGCTGAACTTGACCTTCACGTACATACCCAGACCGAGCATGGCTTCGTCCGGCAGGCGATAAGGCTGGCCCTTAGGCACGGTCTGGCCGTTCACCGTCGTGCCATAGGTGCTTTTTTCATCCAGCACGAACCACTGGCCGTCCTGATACAGCAGCGTGAAGTGATGGCCGGAGACGCCCATCGAGCCGTCCACCGGGATCACCCCGTCGTTGTCCGCACGCCGGCCTACGCGGAACGGCGTCCGTCTGACTTCGGCGGAGAACTGAACGGTCGGCGGCTGGACAAGATCGAGATAGGCAACCAGGGGCACCGTAGGCGGCGCCTTTACCGTTGGCGATTGCTGGCGCTGGAGCGGGCGCTCGACGGGCGACGGCGCCGGCTTAGGTGGAGGCTGCATGGGTTGCGGCTTCAGCGCAGGGGAAGCCGAAGGCGAGGTGGCGGACTTCGGCACAGGCGACACCGGCTGAACGGGCTGCGGCTTCGGAGCAGGGGGGGCTGACGGTGAGGAAGCCGGCTTCGGCGCAGGCGAGGCGACCATCGAAGGCGTCTCGGCGGCGGGGCCACGCCGTGCTTTCTCCGGCAGCGCCATCTCTACCGTCTTCACGCGTGCGCCGCCCTTCGGAAGGAGGAACCAAACCAGCACGCCTAATCCGGCCAGCGCAAACACTGCAATCGCAGCCAGGCCGGCCAGAATTCCCGGCGACTGCCGCAGCGAGAACACCAGCCGGTCGAGCGTGCCGGGGCTTTGGTAGGCCAAGCGCAACGGGTCGGCCTGCGCCAGTGAGCGGTTGGCTTCGTCCAAGACCTCGGCCTTAACCACATACACGCCGCTCGTCAGCTGCTCAGCGGGGAAGCGCCAATTCGCGCGTGCCGGGCCGGAGGCCTCGAACTCGGGCAACGGGGCATTGCTGCCTTCGCGTTCCAGCCAGACGCGGTAACTTAGGCCTTCATCCACGTTTTGCGCAGTGAGCGTGACCACGAGCGTCGGGTCGGCCAGCGTCGGCGCAGTCGCGGCGGCGATGGCCAGGCTAACTTCAGGCGGTTCGTAGCGGAACTTGTACGGCTCCGAGCGCGCCAGAGTCCGTCCCTGGGCGTCAACGGCGGCCAGCGTTAGGCGATACTCTGCGCCGCGCGCCAGTGCCTGCGCAGGCAGGTTGATCGAGTCGGCAAAGTCGGTGAAGGACTCGGTGATGACCGTTTGCCCCGTAGCGACGTTCTCCAGCGTAGCGGCCAACTGCTGGATCTGCGCGCGGTTGCCCACCTCGAGGTTGAATCGGATGGTGCGACGGCCGATCTCCGAGCCGCGCACTGCCACGCTCGGTGGACGCACATAAGCGCGGTCGGAGACGAAGGTAACGTTGGGCAAAGTCACCACGCTCTGGTCGTTCAGCGTCACGCGCAATTCGGCGGATTGCGGCCCTGCCGAAGGATACAACGTCCACGTCCCTACCCATTGGTTGTCTAGCACTGCCAGGAATCCGTCGAAGCCAAAGGTTACTTGATTGGCCGGCACCAGCGTCTCCAGGCCACCGGTGGCGCGGGTGATAGCGCTCAGCTCCTGCCGCGTGATGGTGTAGCCCTGCAGGCCGACGCCGTAAATCTGCACGCGATTTTGGCGCGCAAAGTCAATGACCGACTGCGCGGTGCGTGTGGCACAGTTGTCGCTGCTGGCGGTGAAGACCAGCACCGCACGCCGCCCCGGCGCGTTCTGCAATTTGACGATGGCCTCATACAGGCCGTCATTGAGGCATGACGGTTTGCCGGCCTGCGCCTGCAAAGAGCGCACCCGCTGCTCCATCAGCTGGCGGTCTTTGGTGAACTCCTGAAGCGTGGGTGCGCGGTCGTTGAAGGCGATGAGGGCGAAGCTGGTATTGTTGGGTGCCTGGCCGAGCGAGCGGCGCAGGCTGTCGCGCATGGCGATGAAGTCGGTGGTGGCGCGGGCGTTGCCCATCACACCGCTTGTATCCACCAGCAACACTACCGACCATTCGCCCTCGACGCGTGCCACCGCGCCGGTGTAAATCTCGTCGCCGAGCCTCAGCTGCGCCTGCTCGATCTCGCTCTTCAACGCCGCGCCGCTCGGGTCAAGCAGCGAAAAGGTAGCGCGCAGGGTAAAGCCGGCGATGGGGTCGTTATTTGCACCCGACGTTGTCTCCAGTTCGTGTAGGTACAGGCTGTTCGTGCCCTGGCCCCGCGCAGTAGGGAGAATGCCCAAACTCAGAACGACCGATAGCAATCCGAGAAATAGGCGAGAGAGGCGGCGCATACGGGAATGAACGGCGAAGCAGAGTCCTTGCACCTAAGGTATCACGTGCATTATAACGCAAGGCAGAAAGTTGCTTATTGCAGGGATGGGGGATAGCCAACCGGCGCGCTTGGGAGGCCGGTAAGTTGCTCTCGGATGGGAGATTGGCGTACACGTTCAGGCCTCGTCGGCCAGAGCCAGAATGCGTACGCGAATGTCGTCAGACAGGCACATGCCTGCTTGGACGAGACGGTTAATTTAGGAGCAATGGTCGGCGTGAGTCGCAACGCTTTGCCTTCCAGAAGAAGGCGCAGCGTGCCCCAGACCTCTAATCCGGCGGCTTGACCGACCCGTCTTGCTCAAGCATCATCTAGCAGAACGGGTCGGGTTGGGTTTTCCAGCGCCAACGCTAGCGCGCTTAATTCGCCCGCGCCCAAGTCTTGGGTCAGCCATTCCGAGGGGATAACGTTGGGGTCTACGACTTCGAGCCAGGAAAACGATTGTGGATCTGGGACGTCAAAAACCCAGACGTCGTCCCTCTCGAAGTTCCGACAAAACCGCAGTGGGTATCCAGAAGCGAGAAAACAGTTGAGGCAGTCAGTCGAGTATTCTTGCGCGAGGCAAGTAGACCAGCGGCGACGTGTTGCTGATTGCCTCAGCCATCCGCGCTTTCCAGATCACTTAGTTCCGCTTCAATATACCGCCCAAGCGCCACGAGGAATTCGACCCTCGACATGCCGGCCAGTTCCGCCGCCCGCCCGGACGATAGCCTGCCCAACTCATACAGCTTGACTGCCGTGAGTATACGCAGCTCTCGGGCAAAGGAAGCTTCATCCATCTTCTCGGCAAGCAGAACCTTCTCGGGCATTTCAAAGGTGATTTGGCGCGTGGTCATGGCAACTACCTGAGTGAGCCGATTCTACTCTACTTCCGCTGTACAGGCAGCGTTGTTTCTCGCTTATCTTTAGGGATTACCGCAGCACTGCCTGCGTGCGCGCCCTCAGCGCCGAGACCTTCTGCCGCAGCTCTTCGAGCTTAGTCAGCGTCTTCTCCACGCGCTCGCGTTCAGCGTAGACGAAGCGGGTGTAGGGCGCGGTGCCCTCTTTGAGACGCGAAACGGCGTTCTCGGCCTCACGCGTGAACTGCGTGGTCAGCGCGCTGAGTAGCTTGCCGCGCAGCTCTTCCATCTTCTGCGTGAAGTTCTCTTTGGCCTGCCGACGCTTGTAGGGGATGACGAAGAAGCCGACGACGGCCAGCAGTCCCGCCGCCAAGATGCCGGTCACTTCAATCGTCGAGACGGTGAACAAGCTGACGATGAGCGCGCCTAGGCCGACCGCCCCGGCCTCGAGGGCCGCCGTTTGCAGCACAGCGGTCTCCACGTTCGCGGCCAGCTCGCGCGCTTCCTTCTCACGGTCGTAGGTCTCCACGATGGTGTGCGCCGTCCGGCCCACTGTATCAATCAGCTCGCGCCGCCGCGCCTCCAGCGGGCCGACCTGGTCGCCGACGAGTTGCTCCTGGTAGAGCGCCTGCCGCTTGCTCAGATAGCTCATCACGCTGCGCCACTGGTTCAGGTCCTTCTCCACCAACCAGTCAATCAGCCGGCGCACGTGGTCCTCCACCTGCTGCGGCACGTCGGCCAGCACCTGCTTCTCGAAGGCCGCGCGCACCGCGTCGCCGCGCGTCAGCTGGGCGATGTTGGTCAGGCGCAGTGTGCGGTCGAAGAAGTCGTTGCCGCGCTCGCGCAGCCGGAGCAGGATGTTCTCCACCTCGGCCAGACGCGGCTGCAGCTCGCTGCGCAGCTCGCGCTCATAGCCGGCGATGGTCGCTTCCAACGCCTCCACGGTTTCGCGGTCTTCCTTGAGCGCCTCGGCGTCGGCGCAGGCGGCGGCGTGCGTCTCTTCGATGATTTTGCTCGCCACGCCGAGGGGGTTGTTGAACTTGAGCTGCAGGCGCGCGGTGTTGTCGAGCGTGTCGGTGATGTAGCGTTCAAGCGCGTCCAGGCCGGAGGCGGCGCGCAGGCGGCGCTTCTCCGCCGGGTCGCCGATCTCACGCGCCTTCTGCGCCAGCCGCGCCGAGACGGGGAAGAAGGCCGGCGCTTCGCCGAGCACGCCGCGCGCGTGCGTCAGCACGAACTCGCGCACTTCGGCCAGCTCCGTCTCGGTCGTCAGGATGTCCGATTTGTTGAGGACGAGGGCCACCTTCTTGCCCCACTCGCGGATGCGTTCGAGGAACTGGCGCTCGCTCTCCGTCATCGGCCGGTCGGCGGAGGTGATGAACAGCACCAGGTCGCTGCGCGGCACGAACTCGCCGGTCAGTCGCTCATGGCGGCGGATGACGGCGTTGGTGCCAGGCGTGTCCACGATGTTCAGTTCGCGCAGCAGCGCCAGCGGGTGGGTGACGGTGGCGAAGTCTTCGTCCACGATGTGCTCGGCGATCTCCGGCCCCCACTTCACCAGCGTCACGCGTGCGGTGGTGGGCGTCACGCCCTCGACCATCACCTTCTCACCAAGCAGCGCGTTGATGAGCGTGCTCTTGCCGGCGTTGAACTCGCCCACGACCACGATCAGAAATAGCTCGTCGAGTTGCAGGATGGCCTTTTGCAGCGTCGCCAGCGCCTCGCGCGGCACGTCCAGCTCGGCCAGCGCCAGACGGATGTCGGCCAGGGCATCTTTCTCTTCGCGCAGTAGTTGGGCTTGATCGTCTCGGAGCAGTTGCATGCACGAATTCTAACGCAAAGGCGCGAAGACGCTAAGCCGCAAAGGGTTCTTTTCTTTGCGCCCTTGCACCTTAGCGACTTTGCGTCGCGCTTTCTGCTAAACTCACTTTATCTGTCTCACTCTGGAGATTGGGATGATTCGTGCCGTGATCTTCGACATCGGCGGTGTGCTGGTGCGCACCGAG
>JAVQXV010000110.1:0-10352 GCA_033577755.1 Anaerolineales bacterium | reverse complement strand
CCATGAATGCTGAAAGCGCGAGCTGAACATGCGTCTCGGCCTGGTCACCGGCGAGTTCCCACCCCGGCACGGGGGCGTGGGCGATTACACGCACGCGCTGGCGCTGGCGCTGGCCGCGCTCGGCGTCGAAGTCCACGTCATCACCGACACGCGCTCGGCCACTCGTCAATCTTCAGTCTTCAGTCTTCAGCCCATCATCCGCCGCTGGTCGTTTTCTTCGCTTCTCCAAATCCGCTCCCTCGCCCGCCGGCTCAGGCTCGATTGGCTCAACGTTCAGTATCAGGCCGCCGCGTTCGGCCTCGGCGCGCCAATTCACTTTCTGCCGGATGCGGCGGGCATACGCACCGCCGTCACCTTTCACGACCTGCGCGTGCCGTACCTCTTCCCCAAGGCGGGGCCGCTGCGCGAGTGGGCGGTGACGCACCTCGCGAAATCGGCGGCGGGCGCGATTGCGACCGACCCGGCGGACGAGGCCGAATTGCGCCGGCGCGGTGTGCGGCGCGTGGCCCGCATCCCCATCGGCAGCAACATCCCCGTCCAACCGCCGCCGGACTTCGACCGCGCCCGCCTGCGCGCGACGCTGGGCGTGGGCGCAGATGACTTTCTGCTTGGCTATTTCGGTTTCCTCAACCACTCAAAGGGCGGTGATACGCTCGTCCGCGCGCTGGCGGTTCTGGCCGAGCGCCGGGCGCGGGTGAAGCTCGTGCTCATCGGCGGACAGACGGGGAGCAGCGACCCGACCGATGCAGCGTTCTCCGCCGAGGTCGAGAAGCTCATCGCGCGTTACGGGCTGGAAAATCGTATCGCGCGCACCGGCTTCGTCGCTGCGCCGGAGGTCTCGGCGCACCTGCTGGCGTGTGACGCCGTCGCCCTGCCCTACCGCGACGGCGTTTCCCTGCGCCGCGGCTCGCTGATGGCGGCGCTCGCTCACGGCTGCGCCATCATTTCCACCACACCCGCGACCCCGATCCCCGAACTGCGCGACGGCGAGAACCTCCGCCTCGTCCCGCCGGACTCGCCGCAGGCGCTGGTGCTGGCCATCTCCGAACTGCTGGACGCGCCCGAACTGCGCGCCCGGCTGGGCGCAGCTGCGCGCGAGACGGCGCAACAGTTCCGCTGGGAGGCCATCGCCGCGCGTCTGCTGGATTTCCTCCGGCTCGGGTAAACTCGAGGCCATGCTCCTATCGTTCAGCCTGAAAGGAATGGCCCGCTCACGCACCGTGTGGGCGCTTGGCGTTTTGACCGGTGTTTACCTGATTTTGGGAAGTGTTTACCTCTTCACAACGCCACCGTTCGAGAAGCCGGACGAGCAGTGGCATTATGCCTACGTCGCGTACATCGTATCGCGCGGAAGCCTGCCGCCGCTGGTCAGGGATACGGCGCTGAACCCCGCTCAGCAGATTGCGGGCCATCCGCCGCTCTTCTACGTGATGGCCGCCGGCGTGGCGCGCTTGTTGGCGTTGGACCTCTCCCGGCCGCTACCGCCGAACAATCCCTTCTGGGCCTATCCGGCTCCGGGGACGGTGCCGGACAACAAGAACATCTTTCTCCACTCCGACACAGACGCTTACCCGGCGGTCTGGCTGTTGCGCGGGTTGTCGCTGCTGTTCGGCGCGGCGCTGGTACCGCTTACGTTTGCGCTGGCGCGCGAGCTAAAGATGGAACGTCGGCTTGCGCTCTTGTCCGCCGCGCTCATCGCGCTGCACCCTCAGTACCTCTTCATCGCCGGCAGCGTCAGCAACGACGCCCTGGTCACCGGCCTCTCGGCGCTGGCGGTCTGGATGCTGCTGCGGGCGCTGCCGGACGCAACGAGTTGGCGAGCGTGGTGGCTATTCGGCGTTGCGGCAGGCCTGGCGGCGGCCGCCAAGACGAATGCGATTGTTCTGCCGGCGCTCGGCGCGGTCACGGCGGCCTGGCTGGCCATAGAGCGCCGCGATTGGCGCGTTGCACTGCGCGGCGTGAGCGCCGGCCTCGGCGGGTGGCTGCTGATTGCGGGCGGATGGTACGCGCGCAACCTACTGCAGTTCGGCGATGTGCTCGGCGTGGCGGTGCACACCGCGCCCTTCCCTCAGGGGGCCGGCCTGACGCTGGCCGATGTGCCGCAGCAGCTCGCCGTCACCTCGATCACCTTCTGGGCCGCCTTCGGTTGGACGAACGTCCTGCTCCCCGACTGGGCCTATTCCGGCTGGCACATCCTGGAGATTGCGGCCCTGGCCGGCCTGCTGGTTGCCGGGCCGGCGCTGTGGCGCGAGCGCTCCACGCGCGCCCATTACGGCATCATCGCCATCTTCCTGCTCTTGATGATTGCGGCCTACGTCTGGTGGGTGACGCGCCTGCACGGGACGCTGGGCCGGCTCCTCTTCCCGGCGTTGGCGCCGCTCAGTATCCTGATGATGTTAGGCTTGCGCCAACTCTGGCGCGGCCTGCCGTACGTTGCCGTGATCTACACGGGAACGATGGCGCTGCTCGGCCCCACTTCAATCCTGCCGGCCTACCGGCCGCCGGCGCTGCTAACCGAACTGCCGCCGGACATCGGGCCGCTGCAACTCAACGTCGGTGATTTCGCGCAGCTGGCGGGCGCTTCCATCTTCCCGCCCGTGGTGCAGCCCGGCGAAGAGGTGACCGCGATCCTGTGCTGGCGCGCGCGCGCTCGAACTGCTGCGCCGCAGACCGTGTTCGTTCAACTCGTCGGTGAGGGGACGTACGTGGCCGGCGCGCGCAACACCTATCCCGGCCTGGGCCGCTACGCCACCACGCTCTGGCAGCCCGGCGCGCTGTTCTGCGATGAAGTTGCCGTGCCGGTGAACGCCGATGCGCCCGCCCCGGCCCGCTACGTCGTGCATGTGGGGATGTTCGACCTGACGACCGGCCGGCGCGCGCCGGTCACAGCCGAAGCCGGAACGCCGCTATCCGTCATCGAGCCGGGCGCGGTCAAGGTGGCCGGACGTGGGCCGGACATCCCCGCCGGCGCCTCGCCTGTCGAGGCAGAGTTCGTCGAACCCATTCGCCTGCGAGCCTTTGAACTTGAGCCGCTGCGAGCCGGCCAAACTGCCGCTGTGACTCTGTACTGGGAAGCGACGGGCGCGCCCTCCGCCGATTACACCGTCTTCGTGCACCTGCTTGCTGCGGACGACAACCTCGCCGCGCAGGCCGACGCGCCGCCCGGCTCGGACGCACACGCGGGCCGGTATCCCACCTCGTGGTGGGCAGCAGGCGAAATCATTCGGGACGTGCACCCGCTGCCCCTGCCCACCGGCCTGCCTCCCGGCGACTATCGGCTGCGCGTCGGGCTGTACGTGCCGGAGACGGGCGAGCGCGTGCTGCTCGTTTCGGGCGCGGACGCGGTTGAACTCGGAGCGGTGAATGTCGCGCCCTAACTTCCGGCAGCCCGTTTACGGCCTGTTGCTCGCCTTCATCGCGCTCGGCGCGGTCTATGCCGTCGTCACGCCGCTGTTCGAAGTCTCGGACGAGCTATGGCACTACCCGATGGTGAAGACCCTCGCCGACGGGAACGGCCTGCCGGTGCAAGACCCGGCGAACGTGCAGCCGTGGCGGCAGGAGGGCAGCCAGCCGCCGCTGTACTATTTGCTCATGGCGGCGGCGACGTTTTGGATTGACACGAGCGACATGGCCGAGGTGCGCTGGCTCAATCCACACACCGACAACGGCCTGATCACCGCCGACCGCAACAACAACATCGTCATCCACCGCGCCGACGAGATGTGGCGCTGGCATGGCACGGCGCTGGCGGTGCGGCTCATCCGTTTCTTGTCGGTGCTGATGGGCGCGGTCACGGTGTACTTCACCTGGCGGCTGGCGCTGGAGCTGCTGCCGGAGCAGCGCGGGCTGGCGCTGGCCGCCGCCGCCATCACGGCCTTCACGCCGATGTTCGTCTTCATCAGCGCCAGCGTGAACAACGACAACCTCGCCATCGCTCTCTCGGCGGCGACGCTCTGGCTGCTGGTGCGCTGGGTGAAGCAGCCGCCGCAGAAAATCGGCTGGCCGCATGTGGCGCTCGGCCTGCTGCTCGGCGCCGGCGCGCTCAGCAAACAATCGGCGCTCGGCCTGTGGGGGTTGGCGGCGGTGGTGATGGTGTGGGGCAACTTCCAACCGGCCGTATTCCGTAGTGCGCATTCCGTATGGCACCGAACGCAATACGCATTACGGAATACGCTCTACGAGTCGTTCATCGTCTTTGGCCTCGCCGCCCTCCTCGCCTTCTGGTGGTATCTGCGCAACCGGCAGCTCTACGGCGACTGGCTGGGCTGGAACATCTTCATCGCCATCGTCGGCGCGCGCCCGCAGCCGGCCACGCTGTTGCAGCTCTGGGGTGAGCGCGTCGGCTTCGTACAGGCATACTGGGGATTGTTCGGCGGCGTGAGCGTGCCCATGCCCGGCTGGACGTACACCGTGCTCAACCTGGCGGCGGGCGCGGCCGTCGTCGGGCTTGGGCTGGCGCTGGTCAAGGGGCTTGTCCCGTTGACAGGGATTTGCGAGAAAGGAAGAAGGAAGAAGGGAGAAGGGAGCGAGAAGAAGGAAGAAGGGAGCGAGAGGAAAGAAGGAGCGCCACTCTCCTTCCACATCCCTTCGTCGTCCTCCTTCGCGTGGGTGCTGCTCGTCGCATGGATCGGCCTGTTGCTCTGGGGCCTGCTCCGCTGGACGAGCCTGACCTGGGCCTCGCAGGGCCGGCTCATCTTCCCGGCCATCTCCGCCATCAGCGTGCTCCTCGCCGTTGGCCTGTCCCAATTGGGCCGCACCTTTTCAGTCATCAATCATCAGTCATCAATCTCCAATCTCCACTCTCTCCTACCCACCAGCCTCGCCCTCTTCCTCGCCGCGCTCTCCGCCGCCGTGCCGTTCACCGTCATCGCCCCGCATTACGCCCCCCCACCACCGCTCACCCCGGCGGAACTCGCCGCCATCCCCAACCGCCTCGACGCCGACTTCGGCGAGATAAGGCTGCTGGGTTATGATTTGCGCACCCGCTCGGCGCAGCCCGGCGACAGCGTGCACCTGACGCTCTACTGGCAAACGCAGATGGCGATGGACCGCAATTGGAGCATCTTCGTTCACCTCGTGGATGAGGAGGGCGTGATCGTCGCACAGCGCGACCGCTACCCCGGCCAGGGCCTGCTGGCGACGACGCTGCTCACGCCGGGCCGGATGTGGGCAGATGAGTACGTCATCCCAATTCCGGCAGGCACGTTCGCGCCTGCGTCCTTGCACATTGCTGCCGGTGTGTACGATTTGCGCGACGGGACGCGATTGCCGCTGACAACCGGCGGCGAGGCCGCTACCTTCGGCGCGATTGTGCTGGAGGCGCGCGCCGGTGACTTGCCCAACGCACTGCGGCAGAACATCGGCGGCGTAATGGAGCTGAGCGGCTACGAGCTAGACCGGCGCGCGCTGCGACCCGGCGAAACACTCACCGTCACCCTGCACTGGCGCGCGCTCGCCCCGATGCGCACCAACTACTCGGTCTCCGCCCGCGTGCGTGACGAGGCGCTCAACCGCTGGGCGGCGAAGGACTCCTGGCCACAGGACGGCGCCGCGCCCACCTCAACCTGGACAGCCGGCCAGACCATCGTTGATGCGTACACGCTCACCCTCAATCCGGCCACGCCGCCGGGCCAGTACCAACTGGAGATTGTGGTATACGACTCCGAGACACTAACGCCGCTGCGCCTGTGGAACACTGAAGGCTACCCGACCGATTCTGAGAGCGTCCGGCTGAGCCGCATCCGGGTAATGCCGTGATGGCCAGCCCTACCCGTCAGGTCTGTGACCGATGACCGTTCGCCGCAGCACTCTTGCCCTTCTCGCCCTCGTCGCCGCGCATTTCGCGCTCGGCCTGGTGTACGCCTGGGCCACGCCCCCGTTCGAGGCCTCCGACGAAGGCTCCCACTTCGGCGTGGTGCAGTGGATTGCGCGCGGCAACGGCCTGCCGGTGCAGGACCCGCGAAACAAAGACACCTTTTACCATCAGGAAGGCAGCCAGCCGCCGCTTTATTACCTGATTGCTGCTGCGCTCACGTTCTGGATGGATACCTCCGACCACCCGCGCGTCGCGGTGCAGAACCCGCATTCGCGCGTGGGCATCCCCGGCACGACGCACAATGTCAACCTCTACCGCCCCATCCCTTCGGATGCAGTGAGCGGCACGGCGCAGGCGGTGTTCGTGCTGCGGGTCTTCTCGCTGCTGCTCAGCTGCGGCACCGTGGCGTTGACCTTCCTGCTTGCTCGCCGTTTGTTCGCCGATAAACTTCGCCCGCTGCTGGCCGCCGCGCTCGTCGCCCTCAACCCGATGGCACTGTTCATCAACGCCTCGGTGAACAACGACAACCTGCTTATGCTGCTGGCCACCGCGACGCTGCTGGCAACGGTCGAGATGGTGCAGGCGCACGCGCGCCCGTCGTTGTTCAAACTCATCGGCCTGGGCCTGCTGGGCGGGCTGGCCGCGCTCACCAAGCTCAGTGGGCTGGTACTGTGGCCGGTGGTCGCGCTGGCGCTGCTCGCCGAGCAGTGGAAGCACATCCCGCGCGCCGAGCGCCAACTACCCTCTGCCATTCGCCATCTGCGCGAGGCTGTCGTTCGCGGCCTCATCGTCTTCGGTGTCGCCGTTCTGGTGAGCGGCTGGTGGTTCCTGCGCAACCTGCAGCTGTACGGTGAGCCAACCGGCCTGGAGACAATGGTGGCCATCGCCGGGCCGCGCAGCGTGGGGCTGATTGAACTGTTCACGCAGGAGTGGGCGAGCTTTTATCTCTCGTACTGGGGCATCTTCGGCGTGTTCAGTATCCGCGCCGGCGAGTGGGTGTACGGGTTTTTCAATGTTGTGACGCTTGCCTCACTTGGCGGCGGCGCGTGGCTGCTGTGGAAGCAGCGCGGCCGTCTTTCGACCGAAGCCGTGCTGTTGGCCGTTTACTGTTTACTGACCTTCGCCGGCGTAGTGCGCTGGACGATGCAGACCCCGGCCTCGCAGGGGCGGTTGATGTTCGGGGCCATCGCCCCGCTCTCCATCGGGATGGCGGCGGCGCTGCTCACGCCGTTCGCGCCCCGCGCCGCCCGCGTGGCGGCGGCCTGCCTCGGCGCGCTGCTGGCGGCGGTCGCCCTGTACGTCCCCGTGTTCGATATCGCGCCGCGTTACCGCCCTCCGCAGCCCATCGCGGAAACGCAGCTGCCCGCCGACTTGCGGCCCGTGCGCGCGCGATTCGGCGACGGCCTGGAACTCATCGGCTACACGGCGGACGACGAAGCGCGGCATCCCGGCCAATCAATCCGGGTCACGCTATATTGGCGGGTGTTGCAAAGGATGAGGACGGATGACTCGCTGGCGCTGGTGCTGTTCGGGCGCGCGACCGAGAGCGTGGGGCAGATAGATACCTGGCCGGGCGGAGGGCTGCTGCCCACCTCGCAGATGCAGCCCGGCGCAATTTACCCCGACACCTATCCACTGCCGATCACCGAGTTTGCAGCGACGCCGACGTTGCTGCGCCTGCGCGCCGGCCTGTGGCGCAACGCGCCCGACAACCGCCTGCCCATCCGCGCCCCGGACGGCGCGTTGCTCGATGCGGTCACACTGACGGTGGGCCGACTGGTGCCCGCGCAGCCGGAGGCGCGCACGCCGCTCTACCCCGAAGGCTCGACCTTTGAGCACGGCATCACGCTGTTGGGGACGGACTCACTGAACAACCTGGGTTACCTCAACTTGTACTGGCGCGCGCGCGAACGCATCCCGGCGGATTACACCCTGTTCATTCACGTGGTGGATGAGCAGGGCAACACCGTTGCGCAGGCCGATGGTGAGCCGTACAGCGGCGACTGGCCCACCTCAGCGTGGGAGCCGGGCCAGACGTTTTTGGATCTGCGGCAGATTGGGACTCCGGAACGGATACCCCTCGGCAAGTACAGCATTAAGGTCGGCTGGTATGATCCGGCCACCGGCGCGCGCCTGGCGGCCTTCAAGCCCGACGGCGAGCGCTGGCCGGAGGATGCCGTGGTGTTACCGATTCGGCTTGAGGTGACCCAATAGCATGTTGCCTCACCTTATCATTTTCACTCAATCGCGCCAATCCGCGCTATGGCTCGGCCTGGCCGTTGCGCTGGGAGCGGTGCTCATCGGCGCGCTGCTCGGTTTCACCGGCCCGGTCATCACGGTCGGTGTGCTGCTGGGGCTGGCGGCGGGGCTGTTCGTCCTCAGCCGTCTGGAGTTTGCGCTCTGGGGGGTGCTCGCCATCATCCTGCTGTTGCCCTTCGCCAGCCTGCCGTTCAAGGTGGTGTTCACGCCCACCTTCCTCGACCTGGCCATGCTGGCGGTGGTGTTCGTGTACGCACTGCAATGGATGACGGGCGAACGGCGCCGCCTGACCACCACGCCCGCGCATGCCCCCATCGTCATCTTTATCGCGCTGATGATTTTCAGCTTCGTGGCCGGGATACCCAACGGCCCGCTCACCAGCAACCTCATCCGCCAGTTCGCCGAGATGTTGTTGAGCATCGCCTTCGCGCTCGTGCTGGTGGATGTGCTCGACACACGCCAGAAGCTGGAGCGCCTCGTCCGCCTCGCGCTCCTCGGCGGGACGCTCACCGCCTTCATAGGCATCGTCCTTTATGTGTTGCCGGACGCGACGGCGGAGCGCGCACTCTCGGCGCTGCGCGTGTTCGGCTACCCGGCGGGCGGCGTCATCCGCTACATCGAAGACAACCCGGAGAACGCCGAGCGCGCCATCGCAACCTCGGTGGACCCGAATGCGCTCGGCGGCACGCTGGCAATGCTCGGCGCGCTGGCCGCCCCGCAGCTGCTGACGCGCCGCAACCTACTCGGAAATCGCGCGCTGGCGTTCATCGCCTTCAGCCTGATTGTCACCTGCCTCGTGTTGACCTTCTCGCGCGGCGCGCTGGCGGCGCTGGTGGCGGGCCTGCTCGTCATCGCTGCGCTGCGCTATCGGCGGCTGTTGCTGGTGCTGGCGCTCGGCGGGGCCTTGCTATTCACCCTGCCGGCGGCTCAGGGTTACGTCGAACGCTTCGTTCAGGGCGTGCAGGGAGAAGACCTGGCGACGCAAATGCGCTTCGGCGAGTACAAGGACGCCCTCATTCTCATCCAACGCTACCCGTGGCTGGGCGTGGGCTTCGCCGGCACGCCTGAGGCGGACATCTATCTCGGCGTCTCGAATGCCTACCTGCTGATTGCGTCGAAGATGGGGCTGGTGGGACTGGCCGGATTCGGCCTGGTGATGGCGACGGTGCTGGGCTGGACGCTGGTTCGCCGGCGCGCGCTGGCGGCGGACGAGTCGCTGGCCGCTATCGGCCTGGGCCTGTTCGCCGGGCTGATCGCCGCCCTGACCGTCGGCCTGTTTGACCACTATTTCTTCAACCTGGCGTTCCAGGCAGCAGGGGCGCTGTTCTGGATTTTCGTGGGGCTTTGCCTGGCCGCCACACGTCTCGCCGCTACAAACCAACTCTAACGACCGGGCCTGGGCAGATGTGTTGTCCCGCCTTTTTTCTTTACTGTATAATCCGCCGAAGAAGGAGACGACTCGATGCAAATCGCGACAGAAGAAAAAGGCACAGTCTCAATTGTAGCCGTGACAGGCCGCGTGGACAGCGCGACGGCACCGGAACTGGAGAGCACCCTCAAACGGCTAATAGAGGCCGAGAAAACCCAGATTGTGCTCGACCTACGGGGCGTGGAATACATGTCGTCCGCCGGATTGCGCGCCATGGTCTCAACATTGAAAGCCGTCAAGCGCGTCAACGGTGACCTGCGCGTTGCCAATCCCTCGGCTCGCGTAGATGAAGTGCTGCGGCTGGCCGGCCTCTCTTCGATTTTCTCCATCTACCCCTCGCGCGAGGCCGCGGTCAGCAGTTTCTGAGCGGCTGCTCGAATCGTCATGGCCCGCCTGTTGACCGTTCCCGGGCGCTACGACCAGCTTGAACCGATCTGCAAGTTTGTCACGCAGGCCGCGCATGATGCCGGCTTGAACGAGGTCGAGACAAGCCATTGCCAGCTCGCCGTGGATGAGGCCTGCACCAACATCATCGAGCATGGCTATCGTGGCGAAGACAAAGGCCCTATCTCGGTAATATGCGATGTGATGCCGGGCGAGTTGGTCATCACCATCCTCGACCACGCCGCGCGCTTCGACCCGACCCAGGTTCCCGAACCGAATACCCGAGTCCCGCTCGAACAACTGCAAGTCGGCGGGTTGGGCCTCTTCCTCATGCGTCGCGTCATGGACGCCGTCGAATTCAGTTACGAAAACGGGGGCAATAAGCTCGTGCTCATCAAACGCAAGGCCCCGTAGAGACGCGCTGCGGCGCGTCTCTACGGCGCGTCTCTACGGCGGCGCGTCTCT
>JAVQXV010000438.1:0-1169 GCA_033577755.1 Anaerolineales bacterium | reverse complement strand
ATCGTCGGTGGCGGCATCATGGGCATCACGCTGGGCTATCTGCTCTCACAGCGTGGCGTCCATGTCGAAATCTTCGAGGCCTCGCCCGTGCTGGGCGGGCTGGCCGGGCCGATCCGTCTGCCGGACGGCACGGCGGTGGACCGCTTCTATCACGCCATCCTTTCGAGCGATGCGCACTTGATCGAATTGTGCCGCGAGCTGGGCATCGCCGACCGGCTGCGCTTCAACGTGACGCGCACCGCTTTCTACCACCGGGGCGGGCTGTACACGATGAACAACCTGGTGGAGTTCCTGCAATTCAAGCCGCTGAGCTTCATAGACCGCATCCGGCTCGGCCTGACGGTAGTGTACGCCGGCTTGTGGAAGGACTGGCGCGAGCTGGAGAGCATCCCGGTGGATATTTGGCTCAAGCGCGTGAGCGGCGAGCGCATCTACAACGACATCTGGGGCCCGATGCTGCGCGCCAAATTCGACGGCGCCTTCAGCGATACACCGGCCACCTACATGTGGTCACGGCTGGTGCGCACCAAATCCACGCGCAAGGGCGTCAACCAAAAGGAAATGTCCGGCCACCTCATCGGTGGCTACGCTACGCTGATGGAGGCGATGGCGGCGAAGATCGAGGCCGCCGGCGGGGTGATCCACCTGAAACGCCCTGTGCAGGAGATTGTGATCAGCGGCGGGCGGGTGAAGGGCCTGCGGGCCGGGAGCGAGTTCCGCGCGTTCGAGACCGTGGTCTGCACCATGCAGGCGCCGATCTTCGAGAAGCTGATCCCGGACGCGCCGGCGGAGTATCGCCGCTTCCTGTTGCAGACCGAGTACCTCGGCTGCGTCTGCCCGCTGCTGGTGCTCGACCGCCCGCTGACCGGCTTCTGGACGCTGAACATCACCGATAACCGCGTGCCCTTCACCGGCATCATCGAGACGACGAGCTACATAAACCCGCAGTACGTCGGCGGACATCATCTGGTGTACGTGCCCAAGTACACGGCCCCCAACAGCGAGTGGTATAGAAAATCGGACGACGAGATCAAGGCCATCTGGCTTCGGAACCTCAAGGTGATGTTCCCGCAGTTCGATGACTCCTGGGTGCGTTACTTCCTGGTGCACCGCGAGCGGCACGTGGAGCCGCTGCACAAGCTCAACGAGACGCACCTGATCCCAGAGAT
>JAVQXV010000109.1:0-10363 GCA_033577755.1 Anaerolineales bacterium | reverse complement strand
CGAGAGGTGCGGCGTGAGCACATAGCCGTCGCGCATGATGAAGTTTTCGTAGATGGCGTAACCCATCGCCTGCACTACGCCGCCCTCGATCTGGCCCTCGATCTGCTGCGGGTTGATGGCGCGGCCCACGTCGTCGGCGCAGACTACGTCCACCAGCCGCACCTGGCCGGTCTCGGTATCCACCTCCACCTCGACGGCCTGCGCCACGTAGCCGTAGGCGAAGTTCGGCTCGGCCCGGCCGGTCTCCGGGTCGAACATCGTCGTCCGAGGCGCGCGATAAGTGTAGGTGGCGATGGCAGGCCGCTCTTCGTCGCGCCACTTTTGCAGCGCGGCCTCGATAGCGCCTCGGATCGAGTTGCCGGCCATATACGTCATCCGTGAGGCCGAGGCGCTGCCGGAGTTGCTGCTGGTGGCCGTGTCCGAAGCAATCAGGGTGACCTTATCCGGCGAGACGCCTGCCGCGTGCGCGGCCATCTGCACCATGGCGGTATGCGCGCCCTGCCCGCAATCCGCGCCGGCGTGATAGACGATGACCTGCTCGATCTCGGCCTGGCCGCGCAGCTCGACCGTGGCCGTGCAGGACTCCGGCGCACCGAACGAGAAGCCGATGTTCTTGAAAGCGCAGGCAAAGCCGCGACCACGCACAACGGACGGTGAACCGCCGTTTGCCGTCTGCCGTTTGCGACTATCCCCCCACCCTGCCTCCGCCGCGCATCGCTCCACCACCTTGCCGATGGTGATGCCCGGCGGCCCTTTGGTCTGCACCGACCAGATGGAGTCGTCGGTAAGGACATTCTTCAGGCGGATGGCGACCGGGTCGAGGCCGAGGGCCTCCGCCAGCTTGTTCATCTGCATCTCGGCGACGAACGCGCCCTGCGGCCCGCCAAACCCGCGGAACGCGCCCGCCGGGATATTGTTCGTCGCCACCGTGTAGGCATCTACTTTGACGTTCGGTATTTCGTATGGGCCGGTGCACATCAGGGTGGCGTTGCCGAGCACCTTCGTTGAAGTGTACGCATACGCCCCGGCGTCGGAGATCAATTCGCATTCGGCGGCTACCAGCCGGCCATCGGCCCGCGCCCCCCACTTGGCCTTGATGAAAAACTGATGACGCTTGTGATGGCCGATGATGGACTCCTCGCGGCTCCAGATAATCTTGATCGGGCGCCGGAGCTTGTAGGCCGCCAGCGCCAGCACAATCTGCACCGACATATCCTCGCGCCCGCCGAACGCCCCGCCGATGGCGGCGTAGATGACGCGCACCTTCTCCGGCGACAGGTTGAGCGCGTGGGCAATCTGAAGCTGGTCCTCGTGCGCCCATTGCCCGGCGACAATGACCGTGACGCGACCTTCTTCGTCAATATAGCCTAACCCGGCCTCGGGTTGCAGGTAGGCATGCTCCTGCATCGGCGTGTGATACTCGGCCTCAACGATGGCCGCGCATTCGGCCCAGGCGGAGTCCACATCGCCCTTGCGGATGCGGTAGTGCTTGAAGACGTTGCCGGGCGCGCTGTGGACGATTTGCGGCGCGCCGGGCTGCATAGCCACGCGCGGATCGGTGATGACCGGCAGGTCTTCCCATTCGATCTCGATCAGGTCGCGTGCCTGGGCCGCCGCCTTCTCGGTCTCCGCAATCACCAGCGCCACCTGGTCGCCGACGAAGCGCACTATGTCCGCGCCGGGCTTATCGGAGCCGGGGCCGCACAGCACAGGCTGGTCGGGGATGATGAGGCCATACTCGTTATTAGGCACATCCTTGGCGGTGAGCACGGCAACGACGCCGGGATGCGCTTCGGCCTTCGAAGTATCCAGCCGTTTGATGCGCGCGTGGGGCCGCCGGGCGAACAGGATTTTCATCCACGCCTGCCCGGGCAGGTCAATGTCGCCGGGATAGCGCGTCTCGCCGGTGACTTTGCCGAAAGCGTCTATGCGCGCTAGAGAACTTCCGATTGCCATCTCGTACAGGTCTTGTAATCTAGTGGTCTGCTAGTCTTCCGGTCATATGCAACCACTCGACCACCCGACTACCCGACCACCCGACTACTTGACCACTCGACTACCTGACTACTCGACTAATTGACCGGCCCTCTCCAGAGCCGCCAGTATCTTGTAATAGCCCGTGCACCGGCACAGGTTGCCGGTGAGCGCCTGCTCGATCTCGTTTCTGCTTGGGTGCGGGCGCTCCTCGAGCAGCTTGGCGCCGGCCATGATGAAGCCCGGCGTGCAGTAACCACACTGCACCGCGCCGGTTTCGATGAAGGCCCTCTGCAGAGGGTGAAGATTAGAGATTGTTGATTGGGGATTCAACTCTCTTCTCTCTACTCTCCAATCTCTCAACCCTTCCACCGTCACAACCTCCGCCCCGTGCGCACGCGGCGCCGGCACCATGCAGGCCATCACCGCCGCGCCGTCGAGGAAGACCGTGCACGCGCCGCATTCGCCCTCGGCGCAGCCTTCCTTCGTCCCGATCAGGCCACAATCCTCGCGCAGCATCCGGAGCAATGTCTTCTCATTTGCACCTGTCACAGTGTAGGTGCGGCCGTTGATTTTCGTTGTGATGGCTTTGTCCGCGTGATGGACGACGGAGAACCGCTGACCGTCCGCCCCATCTTCCGTCCGCCGTCGTCCGTCATCGGTTCTCAGCAACACCGGACGCTCCGGCAATGCGCCGCGCTCCTGCCTGTTGGCGACGGCACGCAGGGCGCGCACGGTCAACACCTTGACCATCTCGGCGCGGTACTCTGCCGGGCCGCGCACGTCGCTGATGGGCCGGGCCGCTGCCTGCGCCAGCTCACCCGCCTGAGCGATGATGCCGGGGGTGAGCGCCTTGTTGATGAGGAAGGCTTCCGCGCCGGTAGCGCGCACAATCGTCGGGGCCACCGCACCGAGGGCGATGCGGGCGCGGGTCACACGTTCCGCGCCGGCGATGATGACGGCTACATTCACCACCGAGATGGCCTGCGCACGGCGCAGCGCCAGCTTGAGAAACACGCCGCGCTCATCGGCGCTCAGCGCCGGAAAGGCGATGTCCGTCAGCAGCTCGTCGGGTTCCATCACCGTGCGACGCACGCCGGTGTAAAACTCGCGCAGCGGCACATGCCGTTCGCCGCGCGCCGAACGCAACGTCACCACCGCATCCAGCGCCATCAGCGGCGTGATGGTGTCGTTGGCCGGCGAGGCGGTGATGAGGTTGCCGGCGACGGTGGCGCGGTTGCGAATCTGCGGCGCGCCGACCTCCCAGCAGGCCTGCGCCAACGGCAGCGCGCGCGCCTGGATCAGCTCCGAGGCGGCGCAGTCGTTGTGCGTCGTCAGCGGCCCGAGGTGAATCCAGCCCGCCTCGTCCAGCGTGATGGCATCCGCACCCGGCACACGCGAGACGTCAATCAACGTCTCCACGCCGCGCCGCACGCCGCGCTCCAGCTCGATGAGCAGGTCGGTCGCGCCGGCCACGATGCGCGCCCTCTCACGGTACTGCGCCAGCAGCGCAATGGCTTCATCCAATGTGCTAACAGTGTAGTAGGAATGCCACATGAGTTACATTGCGATACGCAATACGAATTACGGAATACGAAATACGGAATACGTAGTGCGTATTGCGTATTCCGTGTTGCGTAGTCTATCAACTTGCATACCGCTCCCAGCACTTCCGTGCCAGCTCGCGGCTCTTCGCCGTAATCTCGGCCTCGTCCAACGTGAGCAATTGCCGGTCCTTCATCAGCACTCTGCCACCGCAGATGGTCGTCGTCACCGCCGAAGGCTCGAAGCCGAAGAGGATGTGCCACGGCAGGTTGCCGGCGGTCAGCGGCGTGGTGGGATGATAATCTACGAAGATGAGATCGGCGAAGGCACCAGGGGCAAGCACGCCGAGCTTTGCCTGCGGAAAGAAGACGTTCGCCAGCGCGGCGTTGTTGTGCACGGCCATCTCGGTGATAGTGTAGCCGCCGGCGCGCCGCGGGTCGCGATGCCAGACCTTGTGCAGCAGATAGGCAGCCTTCCATTCTTCCCACATTGCGTTGGAGAAGCCATCGTTGCCCAGACAGACTTTCACGCCCAACCGCAACAGGCCCTCAACATCCGCCGCGCCTACGGCATTGTTCATGTTCGAGCGTGGCTGGTGCGTCACCCACGTGCCGGTCTCCTTCAGCAGCTCGGCCTCACGCGGATCAATGTGGACACAGTGCGCGGCGATGGTCTGCGGGCCGAGGATGCCCAGCCGGCTCAGCCGGTCCACCACGCGCGTCCCGCTCTTCTTCAGGCTATCATATTCGTCGGCCTCATGCTCGGCGACGTGGATGTGGAAGCCACCGTCGTGCGCGGCGCGGCAAGCCTCAAGCGAGGAGTCGGACAGCGTGAGCGAGGCGTGCAGGCCGAAAGTCGCTGCGACCGCCGTCTGCCGTCTGCCGTTCGTCGTCTGTTTTTTGATGAAGCGCACATTCTCGGCGATGCCGGCGCGCATCCGCTCCGGGCCGTCGCGGTCGGTGACTTCATAGCACAGGCAGGCGCGCAGGCCGGCCTGCTCCACTGCCTCCGCAATCACGTCGAGCGAGCCGTCAATGGCGTTGGGCGAGGCGTGATGGTCAATCAGCGTCGTCGTGCCGTGCTTCACCGCATCCACCAGACAGACCAGCGCCGAGTAGCGCACGTCGTCAAGCGTCAGCGCCTTATCCAGCTTCCACCATAGCCTCTCCAGGATTTCGGGGAAGTCCTTGGGCGGGTCGCCGGGGATGGCCATGCCGCGCGCGAACGCGCCGTAGAAGTGAGTGTGTGCGCAGATGTTGCCAGGCATGACGTACTGCCCGCGCGCGTCGAGCCGCTCGGCCTGCGGGTACTTCGCCCGCAGCGCGGCGTCCGGCCCGATCTCGGCGATGCGGTCGCCGTCCACGTACACGGCCTGGTTCTCTAGAATCTGATTCGGCTCGCCCCAGGTAATCAGGTTGGCGTTGGTAATCAGCATAAGCTTTCAGGACACGGAGCAACACGAAGTGACACGGAAACCATCAGGCAACTATCCGTGTAGCTCCGCGTTCATCCGTGTCCCTTTTTTCTCAAGGCACGATCCAGGTGCCCGTCTCGCCTCTAAGCGCCCGGCCGATGTTCTCCGGGTTGGTGATGATGGCCTGCTTGCCACCCGCCTCCAGATACCAGATGATGGCCTGGATCTTCGGCGCCATCGAGCCTTTAGCGAAGTGCGTGCCCTCGGCCAGATACTGCTTAGCCTCGGCAAGTGTGAGCCGGTCGAGCCACTTCTGATCCGGTTTGCCGTAGTTGAGCGCGACCTTCTCGACGGCGGTGGAGATAAGGAACAGGTCGGCCTTGATGAGTCGGGCCAGCAGCGAGGAAGCATAGTCTTTGTCAATGACGGCAGCGACGCCCTGCAAATCGCCGTCGGGCTTGCGAATGACAGGAATGCCGCCACCGCCGACGGTGATAACGACCATCCCTGCGTTGAGAAGGGTCTGCACCGCCTCGAGTTCCACGACCTCCTGCGGAAGAGGCGAGGCAACGACGCGCCGCCAACCGCGTCCCGCATCCTCCCGGACGATCCAACCCATTTCCTGCTGGCGACGTTTGGCCTCCGCTTCATCCATGAACGAACCAATGGGCTTAGACGGCTCCTGGAACGCCTTATCGTTCGGGTCAACCGCTACCTGAGTCACAACCGTAGCGACGGATTTCTTGATTCCGCGCCGACGGAGTTCGTTTTGTAGATTCTGCTGTAAGGCGTAGCCGATAGCGCCCTGCGTGTCCGCGCCGCAGACCTCGAGTGGCACCTCGTGCAGGCCCTCGACTTTGGCCGCAATCTCCGAACGACGGAGAATGAAGCCGACCTGCGGGCCATTGCCATGACCGATGGCCACATCCCAGCCGGCCTCGATCATATCGGCGATGTGGTAAGTGGTTTCCTTGGCCGCCTGATACTGGTCCTCAACCGTCTGATGCTTCGGGTCTTTGATTAGGGAATTGCCGCCGATGGCGACGACTGCGACTTTTTTGGTCATATCGTTTGGTGGTCAGGTAGTCTGGCAGTCAGGTAGTCCTGTGGTTAGCGCCTTGGTGCAACCCCCTGACTACCTGATTACTTGACTACTTGACTACTCGACTACTCGACTACTTGACTAACTCATGGTGAGCGCCATCACCGCCTTCTGAACGTGCAGGCGGTTCTCGGCCTGGTCATAGACGACGCTTTGTTCGCCGTCAATGACTGCATCGGTGACCTCGATGTTGCGGTCTGCCGGCAGAGGATGCATGTAAATGGCGTCCGGCTTGGCCCGCTTCATCTTGGCCTCGTCGGTGATCCACGATTCGTACTTCTTGATCAGGCGCGCGCCCTCTTCCTGATCGGTGGTGGTAAGCAGCGCGCCCCAACTCTTAGCATAGACCACATCGGCATCCTGGAAGCCGGCGCCCATGTCCTCGACCATGTCAAAACCGGTACCGTACCGGCGTGCCAGGGCGCGGGCCTCGTCCACCAGGTCGGGCATCAGCTTGAACTCCGGCGGATGCGAGAGCACCACATCCGCGCCGAAGCGGGGCAGTTGCAGGATAAGCGACTGCGGCACGGAGATCGGCTTCTGGTAGGAGGCAGCGTAGGCCCAGGAGACGACGACGCGCTTGCGGCGCAGGTCACGGCCCTTCTTCTCCATAATCGTCATCAGGTCGGCCAGGCACTGGAAGGGGTGGTAGATGTCACATTGCATGTTGAGCACAGGTGCGCGCGAGTACTTTGCCACCGCATTCAGGTACTGGTTGCCGACGCCCCAATCCACGTGGCGGATGGCGATACCGTCGAAGTAGCGCCCGTAGATTTCGCCGATCTCCTTAGGGGTGTCGCCGTGTGCGATCTGCGTGGTCTTGGACTCGATGAAGGCGGCGTGGCCGCCGAGCTGGGCCATGCCGGCCTCGAACGAGCCGCGTGTGCGCGTGGACGAAAAGAAGAACAGCATCGCCAGCACCTTGTCGCGCAGGTAGGGATGCGGCTCGCCCAGCGCGCGCTTGCGCTTGAGGTCCCAGGCCACGTCCAGGACGGTCTCGACCTCCTCTCTACTGAAGTCCAGGTCGCCGATCAGGTCTCGGCCGCGAAGATTGGTTTGCATCGTTTTCCTTTCTCCTTGTTCAGGGTCGTATGTTCTATAATTCTGCTCACGATACTAGAAGATCGAGAGGCAGACTATGGCAATCGTTGCAGAACCAACAACTCCCGAAGAGCGCACCGAACATCCTTATGTGATTCGTATGCCGGGTGTTGCCGGAGGCCGTCCGGTAGTTCGGAACAGCCGCACCGCAGTCTGGCACATTGCCCGATTGTTCCGGGCCGGCTACACCGCGTCCGAAATTGCGCAGGAATTTGAGCATTTGTCCCTAGCTGCTATCTATGACGCCATCAGCTATTACCTCGACCATCGCAGCGAAGTGGACGGGGACATTGCTGCCAATACCGTTGAGGCCGCCTTGCGCGAAGCCCGTGCCGCACGAGACGCTCAGGGACGTGTGCGATTTTCGGACTGAGCAAACTGAATGAGCGCCGAACGGCTCTTCATCCGACTTTACACCGACGAGCACGTCATGCTCGAACTTGCCCGAACTTTGCGCGCCTATGGCTATATGGCCGAAAGTGCTTGTGAAGCTCAGACGCAAGGTTGGACAGACTCCGAGCAATTAACCTACGCCAGCGAACGCGGAATGGCTCTTCTGACCTACGATGTCGCCGACTTCATGCGGTTAGCGAAGGAGTGGCACGCCGCAAACCGTGAACATGCCGGCATCATCCTGTCACAGCCCTTCACAAAACGCGAGTTCAGCGAGTTGCTGCGGCAGACGCTCCGTTTGCTTGACCGGATGACTTCCGACGAAATTCGCAACACCGTCGTCGTCCTCCAGGATTTCCGCTAAGCGCACCCGGCTCGAACAACTAGCGATCACTCCATCGCGCCCAGCACCAGCGCCAGCAGCGCCATGCGCACCACCACGCCGTTGAACGCTTCCTGCCAGTAACGCGACCAGCGCGTGATGTCCACGTCGGTCGGAATCTCGTCCATGCGCGGCAGCGAGTGCAACAGGATGGCATCGGATTTAGCTTTGGTTTCGAGCAGCTCGCGCGTAATCTTGTAATTGGCCGGCGTCAGGCCCACATCCTTGCCGGCGCGTTCATCGCGCGATTTGGTGTAGTCCGGCTGCACTACCGGCTCCACCAGAATCACATCCGCTTGGGCGATGACCTGCTCCACGTGCTCGGCCTCATTGAAGTTAACGCTGTATTGTCTTAGCTCAGCCTTGAACTCTTCCGTCAACGCCATGTCCGGGGGCGCAACGAAGGTGATCGGGCAATCGAACTGCGAGAGGGCGTAGCCGAGCGAGTGCATGGTGCGCATGCGCATATCGCCGACGGCCAGCCAGCGCAGGCCGTCAATGCGGCCCTTCTCGCGCAGCACGGTGTAAAGGTCGGTCAGAGTCTGAGTCGGGTGCTCGCCCCAGCCGTCGCCGCCGTTGATGACCGGCACGCTGGCCCACTTCGCCGCTTCGTGAGGCGCGCCCTGCTGGAAGTGGCGCATGACGATCACGTCGCCGTAGAACTCCAGCATCTTCACCGTGTCCTTGATGGACTCCTGATAGAAGTCGCCGGCGCGCGTCATCTTCGGGTCGGCGAAGCCGCACACATGCCCGCCGAGGCGGTGCATGGCCGCCTCGTGCGCCAGCCGGGTGCGCGTGCTCGGCTGGTAGAACGCCGTTACCAGCGTCTTGTCTTTGAGAAGGTCGCTGTTGCGCCGGCTGCGCGCAATCGGCTCCATCTGCTGGGCTACCTCAAAGACTCGGAAAAACTCCTGCCGCTCGAAATCCTTGAGCGAGAGGATGTCACGTCCCAAGAAACTGCGCATATCTGGCTCCTTCAGTCCCACGCCGGCGCATGAGGCCGCCACCGCCGGCAGCGCGGTCACAGCTCCTGCAACAGGCTTGGGAACAAGGCATAGAATTCGGTTGCCTGGACAACTTCGTCCAGAGGAACATTCTCATCAATGGTGTGGGCGGTGACTTCATCGCCCGGCCCGAAGCCGATGGTCGGGATATGGGCCTTGCCCGCCCAGTAGGTGCCGTTCGTCGAGAAGTCCCATGTGCCCAGCGGGCGCGTCTCGCCCCAGAGCAGCTCCACGGCGCGCTGTCCGGCGCGCACCAGCGGGTGCGTCTCGTCGAGCGCCCAGGCGGGGTAATACTTCTCCACCGGGAAGACAAAGCCGGTGTAACTCGGCTTGTCGTAGTACAACTCTTCCACCTGGATTTCTTCCTGCAGGTAATCGGGGATCAGGCCACGCAGCTGGGTGATGGCATGCTCACGTGACTCCTGAAGGGTGAGGCGCCGGTCAATATAAATCGTGAATTGGTCGGGTACGGCGTTGATTGAAGCCGTCCTCACCGAAGCATCGGTCACGGCGATGGAGGGCCGGCCCAGCAGCGTGTCGTAACCCATGCCCAAGCGCAGCCGGCGATCCAGCTCGCGGATGTTGGCGATGATGTTCATCATCTTGTACACCGCATTGTCGCCGAGATGGTGCGAAGCGGCATGGGCCGATTTGCCGCGCGCCGTGACCTTCAACTCGATGCGGCCCTTATGCCCACGATAGACGCACATCTTCGTCGGCTCGCCGATGACGACCGCATCCGGGCGAATCTGCGGGTCTACCTTGACAAAGCAGTTAGGGGCGATACCGTCGCACCACTCTTCCATGTTGCCGAAGTAGTACACCGTCCAACCATCGAGCAGGCCGAGGTCACGCGCAATCGCCAGACCGTAAATCATTCCCGGCGTGCTGCCCTTCTCGTCGCAGGCACCGCGCGCGTAGAGTCGCCCGTTCTCGATCTTGCCCCGGAACGGGTCCCACTCCCAGTCATCGCGGTCGCCGATGCCGACGGTGTCAATGTGCGAGTCGTAGACCAGCACCTTCGGGCCGTCGCCCAGGCGGCCCAACGTATTGCCCATCTTGTCGAAGCGCACTTCCTCGAAGTTGAGCCGGCGCATCTCCTGCTGGATGCGCTCACCCACCGGGCCGATTTGCGAGTCCATCGAAGGGATGGCGCAAATGTCGCGCAGGAAGTGGATGATCGGGTCGCGCTGAGCGGCGACGCGGGCTTTGATCTCAGCAACTAAAGAAGTCATAGACTCCTTTCACCTCGAATGAACACGAATAGATACGAATAAACACGAAACGACTTCTACATCTTGCTAATCCCATCCGTGTTTATCTGTGCCTATCCGTGTCCATCCGTGTCCATTCACCCTCATTCATGTCCATTCGTTCCCCCTATTCGTGTCCATTCGTCCTCATTCGTGTTCATCCGTGTTCCCGTATTCGTGCCCATTCGTGTTCCC
>JAVQXV010000108.1:0-10520 GCA_033577755.1 Anaerolineales bacterium | reverse complement strand
ATGCGCAAGCTGCGCCAGTTTCAGGACTTAGGCCACGAGGTCACGTTCCTGATCGGCAGCTACACCGCGCTGGTCGGCGACCCCTCGGACAAGAACAAGGCACGTCCCCTGCTCACGCCGGAACAGGTAGCCGAGAACGCCAAGACCTACGCCGAGCAGGCCTTTCGCATCCTCGACCGAGAACGGACGAAAATTCGTTACAACGGCGAGTGGCTGTCCCAACTGTCGTTGCTTGACCTGATTCGCCTGGGCCAGAACTTCACCGTGCAGCAGTTCCTGGCGCGCGAGAACTTCGCCAAACGGCTGGAGGCCGGCGAGCCGATCTACCTGCACGAGACGTTTTACGCGCTGATGCAGGGTTACGACGCCGTCGCCATGCAGACCGATGTGCAGGTGGGCGGCACCGACCAGCTCTTCAACATCATCGTGGCCGGACGCAAACTACAGGAAGCGCTGGGGCAGAGGCCGCTCGTCGGCATCATCCTCGGCATCCTGCCCGGCACCGACGGCGTCCGGCGGATGTCTAAATCCATCGGCAACGTCATCCCCATTAACACCACGCCGGAAGATATGTACGGCAAAATCATGTCGCTGCCCGATTTTGCCATGCCCGTGTACTTCCGATTGGTCACGCGCTACACACCGGCGCAAATCGAGACGATCGAGAAAGAGCTGGCCGCCGGCCTGCGCCACCCACGCGATACGAAGATGGAGCTGGCCCGCGAAATCGTCGCCATCTACCACGGCGAGGCGGCGGTGGCCCCGGCGGAGGAGCACTTCAAGACCGTCTTCCAAAAGGGCGCCCTACCCGAAGAGATGCCCACCGTTGTTGTAGCCGGCACGCCCGGCCTGGTGGAGTTTCTCGCGGCACACAAGCTCACGGCCTCCAAAGGCGAAGCGCGCCGGCTGATTGAGCAGGGCGGCGTGCGCGTCAACGGCCGGACCGTCAGCGATATTCTGGCGAAGCTCGAATTCGATGGCGAGGCCATAGTGCAGGTGGGCAAACGGAAATTCGTACGCGTCACGCGCAGCTGAGCGCTCGAAAAGCTCCGCCGGGTTCGGCGCCCTGCGGTTTTGGCCGGCCTGCTCACCGGGCGCGCTTTGCGAGCGTCCATCTGATGCACTTTCTCTTTCAAGCACAAGCCCAAGGCCCGGCCCCCGATTTCACGGTCGGGCTTTTGATTCTGCTGGCGCCGGCACTGGTCGCCGTTGGATTGCTGGTTTGGCAGCAATGGCGCGCACGCCGTCTGATGAAGGCGCGCCTTGACGAGTTAGACCGGCTGGGCGCGCTGGGTCGCGGCCTCCTCAACGCGCAACTCGACTCCCGGCGGCTGGCCGAATTCATCTATCGGGAGGCCGGCCAGATTGTGGACACCACCTTCTTTCAGGTGGGCGTCTTCGAAGGGGACCGCTACCGGATGCTGATCTGGGTTCAGGACGGTCAGCTGCGCCCGCCGATGACGGTGCGGCTGACACCGGACTCCCTCGGCATCGTCGGTTGGCTGCGCGAGTCGCGCCGGCCCCTGCTCATCCGTGACTTTGAAGCCGAGCAAAATACGCTGCCGGCCAGGCCGCGCTATCTCTCGCCGGACCCGCCGCGCTCTGCTGTCTTCGTGCCGCTCTTTGCGGGCGAGCGCGTCATCGGCGCGATGGCGATCCAAAGTCGCCGCCGTGCGGCCTTCTCCGAGGAGCACCTGCGCTTGCTCACCATCATCGCCAACACCGCCGCCGCTGCGCTGGAGAACGCCCGGCTCTATGAACAGACCGAGCGCCGCGCCGCCCAGCTTCAGTTGCTGGCCGAAGTCTCGCGTCGCATCAACGTCCTCCAGCCGCTGCCGGCCTTCTATCGCCAGGTGGTGGAGCTAATCAGCGAGCAGTTCGGCGAGTATCTGGTGAGCGTGTTCATCCTTGAAGGCCACACCCTCAGGCTCGTCGCCAGCACCCGCGCCGACTGGCGGGGACAGCTGCTCGAGCTCTCGCTGGACGCCGGGCCGGTGGGGCAGGCCGCTCGGACGCGGCAGCTGGTGGTCGTCGAGCCGCCGCCGCCCACCGAGGAAGTCATCATGCAACCAGCCGACGGACTGATGGAGATTGCCGCGCCGCTGCTGATCGAAGAGCGGGTTCTGGGCGTGCTTAGTGCACAAGGGCAAGGTGCAGTCTTCGACGAAGCTGCCGTCTCGCTGTTCGAGTCGTTGGCCGCGCAGATCGCCTTCGCCACGCTGGAAGCGCAGGTGTATGCACGCGAGCAGCAGCGCGCCGAACAACTGGCCGCTCTTGCTCAGGCTTCACGTTCCGTCGTCTCCACCCTGGAGCTGGATGCCATTCTGGAGGACGTGATTGAACTGGTCGAGGAGCGCTTCGGCTATGACCGAGCACGCATTTTCCTTTTGCAAGACGGCCGGCTGGAGTACCGTGCCGGCTCGGAGGCGTGGGAGGCGCGCTGGAGCGGCCGGTCGCTCAGCTACGACCTTAACGGGCCGGGCCTGATCGCGCGTGCGGGACGCACCCAACAGCCGGTGCTGGCGAACGACGTTCAGGCCGAACCGGATTACGTGCCCGGCCCCGGTCTGGGCGACACGCGCTCGGAGATGGTTGCGCCGCTGGTGATGGCCGGGCGTCTGCTCGGCGTGTTCGACGTGCAGAGCGACAAACCGGCGGCCTTCACCGCCGACGACTTGCAGACGCTGCAGGCGCTGGCCGATACGCTGGCGATCGCCCTGCGCAATGCGCGCCTTTTCGAGATTGAGCGCCGCCGCCGCCGCTTCGCCGAGACGTTGCGCGAAGTGGCCAATGCCCTGACCGCCACGCTGGCGCTGGAGAATGAATTGGAGTTAATCCTGAGCGGTCTGGCGCGCGTGGTGGCCTATGACGTTGCCTCGGTTCTGCTGACGAATGCCGGCGGCGAACTGGTTCTGCGCGCCGTCGCCGGCCCGCAAAGCGCGCCGCTGCGGGAGGCCCTGGGTGAATCCGTGCCGCTCCCGCTCTTCCCGCACGACGAAGCGCCCGCCAGCATAGACCTCAGCGCAGCTGAGATGGCGCCGGCCTATCACGCCCGTCTCGGCCTGGCAGAGCCGCTGGCCTGTCTGGGCGCGCTGCTGGTGGTGGAGGGCAAGCACCTCGGCTATCTGGTCGTCAGTCGCGCCGGCGTAGAGCGTTTCCCTTCGGAAGATGTGGAGTTCATCGCGGCGTTTGCGGCGCAGGCCTCCATCGCCCTGGAGAACGCGCGCCTGTTCAACGCCCAGCGCGAGCAGGCATGGATCAGCACCGCGCTGCTGCAAGTGGCCGAGGCCATCGCCCAGACGCCGGAGCTGGAAGATGCGCTGGCGACCATTGCGCGCATCACCCCGTTGCTGGTCGGCGTGCACTGGTGCGCCATATTCCTCGCTGAGGCCGATGTCTTCTACCTGCGCGCCTTTCATCACATACACGGCAACGCTGTGCCCGACCCGCAGGGGGGCATTGCGCTGAACGAGTGGTCGCGGCTAGATCAGATGGTGACGCAGGATGAGCCGGTTGTGATTGAGCCGGGCGAGCCGGTTCCGCCGGTGCTGCAAAGCACGCTAACCGGTCTGGCGCTGCTGCTCCCACTCTGGAGCAAAGGTCAGATACACGGCGCACTGCTCGTCGGGCAAGGGGGCGCGCCGGAGGGAGCCGAGGGTGAAGAAGCGCCGCCGGAAGAGGTCACATTCACGGCCAATCACATCCGGCTGCTGAGCGGCATTGCCAATCAGACGGCGTTGGCGCTGGAGAGCGCTCAGCTCGATGAGGCCCGGCAGGAGGAGGCCTGGGTGAACACCGCGCTACTCCAGGTGGCCGAGGCTCTGGCCGGTCAGCCGACCCTAGAAGAAAGTCTGGAGACGGTCGCTTATCTGACGCCGCTGCTCGTCGGGGTGGAGCGAGTTGCCATCTACCGCTGGTTGCCCGAGCAAGAGATGTTCCGTCCGGGCCGCTGTGTGGGCTTTACCTGCGATGCGGCGGAGCTGGCGGCGACGGCGGCGGAGCTGGAGATTGACCCGCTGACGCCCACGACGCACTCTCACTTGGTGTATGCCTTGCCGGAGCGGCTGGCGCGCGGCTTTGGCACGAACATTGTGCGCGTCTGGCCGCTCTGGGCGCGTGGCGAGCTATTCGGCGCGCTGGTGGTGGAGCACATCGGCGAGTTGGGCCGGCGCTTGAACATTCTTAACGGCATTGCCCATCAGCTCTCGATGGCAATGGAAAGCGAACGGCTGGCTCGTGAAGTGGCTCAGCAACAGCGTTTGGAGCGGGAGATGGAGCTGGGACGGGACATCCAGGCTTCCTTCCTGCCGCGCGAGCTGCCGCAGCCGCCCGGCTGGGAGACGGCGGCGGTCTATCAATCGGCGCGCCTCGTGGGTGGCGACTTCTACGACTTCATCAGCCTGAAGACCGCCGACGGCGTGGAGCGGTGGGGCCTTGCCATCGCCGACGTCTCGGACAAGGGCGTGCCGGCGGCGCTGTTCATGGCACTCTCGCGCACGCTGCTGCGTTCGGCGGCGCTGCATCGCACTTCTCCCGGCGCAACGCTGACGCGCCTCAACGAGATGATTCTGGCCGATGCGCGTTCGCCCCAGTTCGTCACCGTCTTCTACGCCATCTGGGAGCCGGGCACGGGGCGGCTGGTGTACGCCAACGCCGGCCACAACCCGCCGGTGCTCATGCGTGCCAGCGGCGAGGTGCAACTGCTCAGGCTCAAGGGCGCGGTGCTGGCCGTCTTCGCCGAGTATTACTACCCTCAGGCCGAGATAGTGATTGAGCCGGGTGACGTGCTGCTGTTGTACTCGGATGGACTGACGGATGCGGTGAACGAGAACGGCGAGGAGTTCGGCCTGTCGCGCATCATTGAGACGCTGCGTGCAGTGCGGGAACAATCTGCGGGCAACATCATCTCGGCGCTGGAGGCGGCGTTGCGGCATCACGTCCGCGACGTGGAACCGTTCGACGATTTGACAATGGTGGTGGTGAAGCGGAAGTGACGTACTGCGACAGTGTTGATCTCAGTTTGAACTTCAATAGGGCTATACGCCTTCAGGCATGGAGGTTATCTCAGCTCGCACATCGGAGACATGGTAGATTCAATCCGTTTTGGAGACGCCGGGCACGGTGATTGCACGCACGCAGCCCGGTGTTGCTTGACCATCGTGTGCACGCAAAACCCATCAGCCGTACCCTCAGCAGACGCTGAGCGAAGTCGAAGCGATAATCGAAGGGGCGGCACGTTCCCTGACAACCTCTGCGTGCATACTTGTATGCTCCCTTCCTCAAGGCTATAATTTTGGCGTAAGGAACGGCAATGGAAATCGTTTGGTATGGACATTCGTGTTTTCGCCTGATTGAGCGCGGCATGGCCTCGGTGGTCACCGACCCTTATGATGAGTCCATCGGCTATGGCCCGCTCAAGCTCAAAGCCGATATCGTTACCATCAGCCATGATGCGCCCGGCCATAACAACGTGGAGGCGGTCAAAGGCAGCAATGTTCATACCATCACCGGGCCGGGCGAATATGAGATCGGTGGTGTTTTTATCACCGGCCTATCCATCGACTCCGAACGCAAAAAGAAGGACGCCAACGGCCGGCGAAACACGCTCTATCTCTTCGATTTCGACGGGTTGACGATCTGCCACTTGGGCGACCTCGATCATGTGCCCACGCAAACGCAGATCGAGACGCTTGGTTCGGTGGATGTGGCGCTGGTCCCGGTGGGTGGTGGTAGCAGCCTAAATGCAGCCCAGGCGGCGGAGGTGGTCTCGTTGCTGGAGCCGGCGGTCGTCATCCCCATGCATTATAAGACCGAGGCCGTGTCGCTCAAGCTCGATCCGGTAAGCAAGTTTCTCAAGGAGATGGGCCTGGGCACGCTTAAGCCGGAACCGGCGCTCAAGCTGACCAAGAGCAGCTTGCCGGATGAGACGAAGGTAGTGTTGCTGGATTACAAAACAAGCTAGAGTCCACTGCAAAAAGGATGTTTCGCCGCTGAGATCGCAGAGCGCGCAAAGAAATCAGCATGGGAAAATCGAAGAAGAACGCTGCGGTCTCTGGGTTCTCCGCGGTGCGTTTTTTCAGTGCACTCAGACTGGGTTATCGCCATGACGGTCAAAATTCTCATGTCTTGGGACATCAAGCCAGGACGCGAGCAGGAATACTTTGAGTTTATCGTGCGCGAGTGGGTGCCGGGCCTGCAGAAGCTGGGCATTGACCCGACCGATGCCTGGCTGACGCAATACGGCCGCGCGCCGCAAATTCTCACCGGCGGCACCGCCCGCAATCTGAAGGTGATGCGCCAAATCTTGAGCACCGAAGAATGGCATGCGCTCAAGAAGCAACTGCTCGGTTATGTGGATAACTACGAAGAGCGAGTGGTGAAGGCCAAGGGCACGTTCCAGATGCTGTGACGAGCAATCGGCAGAAAGTGAAACGGGCGAGCGCTTCACTCCGGCAAGCGTTCGCCCGTTTTGATTTTGATTTGATCACTCACGCTTACCCCGCCGCGTTATTCGTCGGATGCGGTGGCCTTGGACTCCGTGGACTTCGTCTCGGACTTGCCGCTCTCGCTTGCGGTTTCTTTGCCGTTGCCCTTCTTACCGGCGGTGGTGGAAGCCTTGCTATCCTTGATGTACCAGCCGGAGCCTTTGAAGACGATGCCGGCGGCCTGCGGCACGCGGTTGACCTTGCCGCGACATTCCGGACAGCGTGTTAGAGGCTTATCGGTAAATTTCTGGAAGCGCTCAAACTCAACGCCACAGCTTGTACAACGATAGGCATAGGTGGGCATACGTCATTTCTCTCCATCAACCAGGACTGGTGGAATGATAGCGGAAGTATATCAGAGGAGCGTCAGCGGCGCAGGGCGGGGCGAGCCTGAAACTCATTCGCCGGTGTCCGCTGCGCCCATCTCTTCCTCCCTCGCCGGGTCTTCGGTCAGGCCGGCATACAACTGCCGCCCCAACCGGCGGTCGTATTCCGTCCAGGGCTGGCCGGGCTCCCGGCGCGCCCGGAGCAGGCCGGCGAAACGGTTGAGATCGGCGCTCAGCTCTTCCAGATGGTGTAGCGCCAGCGCCTCCAGGGTCTGCGGGCGGCGTGGTGAGCCCCATTCGTAGCGCCCATGGTGACTGACCAGCATGTGCCGCACGCGCAGGCTTAGGTCGGCGGGGAAATCCGGCAGTTGGGCCAGGGCCGCGCCGACCATCTCGTAAGTCAGCACCAGATGGCCGACCAGCCGGCCCTCGTCGGTAAAGGTGATGTCGCGCTCCCAGTTGTATGTGTGTAGCTTGCCCAGGTCGAAGAGCAGCACACCGGTGTAGAGCAGGTCGGCATCCAGCTCAGGATAAACTTCACAGACGGCGCGCGCCAGTCGCAGCATGTCCACGATGTGCTCTAACAGCCCGCCCAGATAGGCGTGGTGGATGCGGCGGGCGGCGGGCGCCTGCGCCAGCTTCGCTCGGAAGCCGGGGTCATCGTAGAAGCGGCGGACGAGCGCACTCAGGTGTGGATTGGTCAAGCCGGCGATCACGGCGTCCACCTGTGCAAGCATTGCGTTCACATCGCGCTCGGTGGCCGGCAGGAAGTCGGCGAGGTCGAATTCGTCGGGTTTAGCCAGGCGCAACTTGTGAATGATGATTTGCGTGCGCCCCAGATACTCCTCCACCTCACCGGCGACCTTGAGCACGTCACCCACCTCGAAGGTTGCGGCCCGCTTGGGCGCGTTCTCCCAGACGCGCGCCAGCATCTGCCCGCTGCGGTCACTCAGGATCAGCGTGAGGAAGTTGCCTTTGCTCCGGTCACGGAACGGCTCCAGCTGCTTATAGCGCGCCTGAAAGAAGCCGGTGAAGCGCTCGCCCGGCCGCAGCTCCGCGATGAAGTGGCCCTTGGCCGGATGTTTCGGCGTCATGGCGTTGTTCCCGGCTCCAGTGGCAGGGTGAAGCAAAAGGCGCTGCCGCCTTCAGGCCGGTTCTCTGCCCAGATGCGCCCGCCGTGCGCCTCCACCGCCATCTTGCAGAAGGCCAGTCCCAGGCCTGTCCCCTCGCGCCGCCCCTTCAGTGCTTGCACCTGCACAAAGCGGTCGAAGATACGATCACGATACTCGGCGGGGATGCCCGGCCCGTTGTCGAGCACGGTGCAAAGGATGCTCGGCTTCATGGGGTCGTTGGTCGCCGCACCGTCGGTGGTGACCAGCACCTCGGCGCGCACCTGTACCTGTCCGCCGGGTGGCGAGAACTTGAGGGCGTTGTCAATCAAGTTGGTCAGCACGCGACTGAGCTTGTCTGGGTCACCTTGCACCATCGGCAGAGCGGGCGGCACTTCGTTGATGAGCACCAGGCCCTGATCGTTCGCCAGCGGCATCAGGTCGGTTAGGACTTCATCCACCAGCGCGCTGAATTGCACCGGGCGGCGCCGGATTTCAAGCTCGCCGGACTCCATGCGCGAGATGTCGAGCAAAGTACTGACCAGGCCGATCATCTTGTTGCAGGAGCGGATGGCGACTTCGAGCGACTGGCGGATGAGCGGCGTCTGCTGTTCCGGAGCCAGTCGGTCGCGTATCAGGTATAGGCCGGCCAGCATGGAGTTAAGCGGGCTGCGCAGGTCGTGCACAATCATGTTAGAGAGTGTATCGCGCACCTGCTGCAGCTCGCGCTCTTCGGTCATGTCACGTAGGATGAGCACCCAGCCGATGGCACGGGAGAACCGGTCGAGCACGGGCGCGCCGGTGCGTTCCAGGTAGCGCGTCTTCTGCGCCTGTACCCGGTATTGGACTTTGGGGATGGATAGCGCCAGCCCGGCCCGCAGCGTGAGCAGCAACTCTTCCAGCTCCGTCTCCGCAAAGCCGAGCTTGCCGGCAATGTCCAGCTCTTTATCGGCAAGCAAGGTGGTGAGCGGCTGATGGAGTAGGCGCGTTACCGGAATCCCCCAGAACTCTTCGATGCGCGGGTTGGCCAGCGAGATCAGCCCACTTGAGTCAATCACCAGCACACCCTCGCGCGTTGAGTTGAGGATGGCCACCAGCCGGTCGCGGCTTTCGATCACTTGTTGGAATGACTTGGCGTTCTGGAGCGCTACGCCGGCCTGGTTGGCAAGGTTCTGGATCAGTTGCAGGTCTCCCGGCGTGTACGGACGTGGTTCCCGGCTGTACAGCCGCGCCAGCCCGATGACCTGCGTGCCGACAACCATGGGTGCAAGCAAGACGGTGCTCATCTGCTCGGTGCGCAGGACTTCCAGCTCGCGCGCATCGGCCCGGCTGTCGCCGACCTGTACGCTCACCGGGCAGCGCTCGGCAATGGCCTGTTGCATTGCCGGATAGTCGGCCACGGCCTGCGTCTGGGGCACATACGGCTCAATCATCTGGAAGGTGAGAGCTGCCTGGTCAACTTCGGCCAGCGTGCATTTGTCCGCATCCAGCGCTTCGGCCAGCTTTTGCACGATGAGGTTCTGCACGGTGCGCAGATCGAGGTTGGCGGTGAGTTGGCTGCCGGCCTCGAACAGGATGGCGTGCTCCTTCTGCCGAGTCTTCGCCTGCTCTTTGAGTGCGGCGTTGGTGAGCGCCAGCGCCACCAAGTGAGCGGCCTGTACGGTAAAAGCTTCATCTTCAGCGGTGAAGGCATTGGGCTGTGCGTGCAAGAGGCGAATAACACCCAGACGCCGGTCGCCTTGCATCAGGGGCACGCATAACTCTGAGTGCATACCGGGCAGTTGTTCCACGTAATCGGGTTCAGCCGGCAGGTAACCGACGCGCACGGCCTGCCCGAGTCGCAACGTGCGGCCCACCGTTCCGGCTTCCGGTGAGACGATGGCAGGACTTTCTGCCGGCAGGCCGACGCCGGCCACATATTGCAGGCTCTTGCCCGAGGAGCTGAGCAGCCCCAGTTGTGCGATATGGGCGCCGGTCGTTTCACTAATTTGATAGATGATGCTGTCGTAGGGCAGGGCTGAACCGGCGAAGGCGCGCAGGGTTTCATTGAGTTGTGCCAGCCTGTCGAACTGGCGGGCGCGCGTCAGCAGAGACTGCGCCTGCCGTCCGGCGACCTCGGCTTTAGCTGCCAGCAGGGTGGACTGGTGCTGCTGATTTTCTAACTGTTGGCGTATTTCCTCCAGCTCGCGCTCAAGCCGGCGCAAATTGTCTTCTTGGTGGAGCAATCGCCATGACGATTGGTAAAACCAGAGTGTGAGTACGACAAACACGCCGCCGATGACACGCATCAGGCTGACTTCGTCATCAATTTGCAGCGTGCGAAGCATCACCGGCGGCATGGGCGCCAGCAGTGCTAGGCTTACGGCGCCAAGGTTTTCTCGGAAGAACAGGGCGCCTGCGTCCGGAGCAATCGAGGTCTCCACGGTGAGCGTGGCAGTGTAGAGCAGCAGGAAGAGGATGGTGAAGATGCCCAACACCACCGGCGACTGTGGGCTGCCCACGTCGCTGACGAACTGCTCTGCTAGAAAACGGTCGGCTGCACCGGCAATGAGCAGAGGTGTGGCCTGCCGCACCACTTGCCAGGTAAAGTTGCTGACCCG
>JAVQXV010000107.1:0-10563 GCA_033577755.1 Anaerolineales bacterium | reverse complement strand
TCGAGCACATCGCGCAGCCAGTCGCCGAGCAGGTTCATGCCGAGCGAGGAGAGCATGATGGCCAGGCCGGGGAAAGTGGCAATCCACGGCAGGGTGCGCAGGTAGCTCCGGCCCTGTTCGAGCATGTTGCCCCAGCTCGGCACGCTGGGCGGAACGCTCAGGCCAAGGAAGCTCAGCCCGGCCTCGTAAAAAATCATCGCCGACATCTCGAACGTCGCTACTGTCAGCATCGGGCCGATGAGGTTGGGCAGAATGTGGTCGAAAATGATATGGAGCGGCCTGGCGCCGATGCTGATGGCGCTCTCGACGTAGCCCGACTGCCGAATCTTGAGCACCTCGCCGCGCGCCACGCGCACGAAGATGGGCGCATCGGTGATGCCGAAGATCAGGATGACGTTGAGCAGGCTGCGGCCAAAGACCCCGGCGATGAAGACGACGAAGAGCAGATAGGGCAGGGCGAGGACAATGTTGACGATGGTCATGATGACCGCGTCTACCTTGCCGCCCATGTAGCCCGCAATCATGCCGATGACCAGCCCAAGGCTGGCGGCGATGAGGGTGCCGAACAGGCCGACCGTGAGCGAGACGCGGCTGCCGTAGATGATGCGCGAGTACAGGTCACGTCCCAGATTGTCGGTGCCCAGCGGATACGTCCAGCTGCCGCCCTCCATCCAGGCTGGTGGCTGCTTGGCCGCACGCAGGTTCTGCGCCGTCGGCTCGTGCAGCGCCAGCTGGTCGGCGAAGATAGCCGAGAAAACAAGCAGCGAAAACAGGAACAGTCCGAGGACTGCAGCCTTGTCGCGCCATAGGAGATGCGCCACGTACCGCAGCCTCTGGATGAGCGAATGCTCGTCTGTTGCGACGACCAGTTGGGGGATCGGGCTGCCCGGTCGCAGCACGTGTTCACTCATATCTCACTCGCGGGTCTACCAGCGCATAGAGCACATCGGCGGCCAGGGTGAGGGCGACGACGATGATGCTGGTGAACAGCGCAATGCCCTGCACCAGTGGAAAGTCGCGCCGGCCGATCGACTCGGCGGTGAGCGAGCCGAGGCCCGGCCACGAGAACACGCTCTCGATGATGACCGTGCCGCCGAGCATGTAACCGAACTGTACGGCGATGACGGTGATGAGCGGGATGGCGGCGTTGCGCAGCGCGTGTTTGAAGAAGATGACGTGCGGCATCAGCCCCTTGCTACGCGCGGTGCGGATGTAATCATCGCCCATGATCTCCAGCACCGATGAGCGCGTGAGTCGCACCAGCCGTCCCAGCGTGCCCAGGCTGAGCACGAAGGCCGGCAGGATGACCGAGTTCCATTTGTCGCTGCCCGAAGTAGGAAATAGACGCAGATTGACGGCCAGAGCGTAAATCAGCAGCAGCGCCAGCCAGAACGGCGGCACAGTCTGGCCCAGCAGGCCAATAGTTCGCGCGATCCAGTCCACCGGGCTGCCGGGCGAGGCGCCGCCGAGCAGGCCGAGCGGCAGCGCTACCGTCACCGCAATCAGCAGCGCCACCAGCGCCAAATAGACGGTGTACGGCAATCGCTCAAGAATGAGCGGCAGCGCGGGCAAGCGGTAGTGCAGCGAATCTCCAAAGTCGCCGACCACTGCCCGGGCGACGAAATCGGCGAACTGCACGTACAGCGGGCGGTTGAAGCCCATCTTCTCGCGAAAGGCGGCGACCTGCTCCGGCGAGGCCTCGCGCGCCAGCATCACCGCCGCCGGATCGCCGGTGGCCCGCACCATGAAGAAGACCAGCACCAGCACGCCGGCCAGGACGAGCAGCGACTGCAACAGGCTGTTCGCGATATGACGGTACATGATGAGACGTATTGCGTATTACGTATTGCGTATTGCGTAGTGCGTATTGCGTAAGCGCGGATGCACTCCGCAATACGCACTACGTGTTCACCTTCAGCGGGAAGCGCTAATCACTCACCGACACTTCCCACAGGAAGTAGTTCTCTGCCGAGCGGGGCTTGTAGCCCTGCACGCGCGTCCGCACGGCCTCGAAGGCCTCCGGGTAGTACAGGTACACGAAGGGCGGATTCTCGCGCATGTATTTCTGGATTTCACGATACAGCTCGGCGCGTTTCTCCGTGTCTATGGTAACCGCTACCTGGTTAATCATCTCGTCGAGTTTGGGGTCGTACCAGTTGGCATAGGTTTCGCCCTTGTTGAGCGCGCCGGAGAGCCGCGGCCAGGCCTCACCGATGGTCACCGACCAGCTGTCCACGAACAGCGGCGGCAGCTCCTTCTTGGCCTCGAGATCCCAGTAGGCGTTGGCCTCCATGAGTTGGAGCTCGTTCTTCACACCGATCGCGTTCAGCTGCTCGCTGATGGCCTGGCAGACCTCGTTGATCTTGGGATAGCCGGCGTCGGGGCAGGCCATACCGATTTCGAAACCGTTCGGGTAGCCCGCCTCGGCCAGCAGGGCCTTGGCCTTTTCAGGGTCGTAGGGGACCGGCTCGGCGCCGTCGAAGCCGAGGTTGCCCGGCCCAACCAAGCCGACCGAGCGCGTGGCGAAGCCGTCGAACACGGCGTCAATGATGGCATCCAAGTCAATCGCGTAGGCCAGCGCCTTGCGCACCCTGGGGTCCTCGATGGGCGTGCCTTTGCCGGTGGTTATGTTGTTGAAAGCAAGATAGTACGAGCGATCCACCGGATAGCGGATGATGGTGACGCCCTCCACACCCAACAGAGATTTAGCGTCTTCGGAAGTGAGGCGCGGCGCGATGTCAATCTCGCCCGTTTGCACGGCGGCGACGCGCGTGGCAGCCTCGGGCATGAAGCGGAAGACGACCTGCTCGACTTTGGGATAGCCCTGCCGCCAGTAGTTGGGGTTGGCGGTGACCACCAGCCGGTCGCCCTTAATCCATTCCTTGAAAATGAACGGCCCGGTGCCGATGGGGCTTTGGGCGAACTCCTGTTGCGTCTTGCCGCCCCAGTTTTCGGGGATTATGGCCCAGTTCCAGGCCATCGTCGGCAGGAGGACCGCGTTAGGCTTTTCGGTGGAGACCTTGACAGTATAGTCGTCCACCTTTTCCACGTTGCTGGCCAGTGTCCAGTTTCCGGCGTACGTCACCGTATCCGCGGTGTAGGTCTTCCAGGAGAAGACGACGTCGTCAGCAGTGAAGTCCGAGCCGTCGTGGAACTTGACGCCCCGCCGCAGCTTGAAGGTGATGACCGTGCCGTCAGGCGAGACTTCCCAGCTCTCGGCAAGCCCCGGCCCGAGCGTACCGTCCGGCTCCTGATACACCAGCGAGTCATACATCGTCCAGGAGGCGTTGACGGCCTGTCGTTCGGGCGCGTAGGGCACCTCGATGGCGGCGATGTCGGTGGTCAGGCCGATGGTGAGCGTGCCCTTGGGCCGGAACGGCTCAGGCGTGGGGGTGACGACCACCTGCTGCTGCACGATTTGCGTCTCGCGCACAATTTGGGTCTCTCTCACAATCTGCGGCGTCGGGGTGGCGCCTGGCGCGCAGGCGGCCAGCGCGATGGCGGCGATGGCGACGGCGCTCAGAAGTTTCCAGAGAGGATGTGAGTTTCGCATGACTCTTTTCTCCTTCAGAATTATTGTTGAAAGATGGTGCAAAACGGGGATGGATGCAGCGTAACGGGCTATCAATTCACCTCCTTTCGTCAAATTTCAACACCTGAACGTACTGAAAAAAACGACTTGCAGAGTACGCGGAGCGCAGTGTCTTAATTTTTGGTGGTCTGGGTTGTGGATACATTCAGTATACGCCTCACGCGATTACAATTCAACCATCGGCCTCGAAATTCTGTAAATCATCGGTTTACGGTCATCCATTACGCTCCCGGCATGGCAATGCGGCGGCCGACCTGCGCCGGGCGGGGTAGGGCGGCGTGCGCGGCGACGACGGCCTCCACGCGCTGCCGGTGCTCCTCCGGCATCGGCTCAACGCGCCCCGTGCGCTGATTGACGTGCAGCCACATCTGCTCGGTGGTGGCGAGGACCGTGCCGTCGTGCGCGTGCTGCATGGTGTGAAAGATGTGCAGGCGTTTGGCGTCCGCGCCAAGCAACAGGGTGTGATAGGTCAACGGGTCGCCTTCCTTCACCTCGCGCAGGAAGTTGATGTGGGCCTCGACCGTGTAGATGGTGCAGCCGGTTTGCGCGCGGTAGGCCTCGCCGAAGCCCAGGTATTGCAGCAAGGCGTCGGTGGCGAAGGCGAAGGCCACCAGGTAGTAACCGTCCATCATGTGGCCGTTGTAATCCATCCACTCACGCGGAGCGACGGCGTGGTACAGTTTGAGCGGCGCCGGAATGTTCATCGCTTTCCCCACTTCGCCCGGTGCCGCTCAAGCACGGCGAGCAGCTCTACCAGAAACTCATCGCGTTCGCGGATCAGCTCGGCAATCGAGCGGCCGTTTGCCTCGCGCTCGCAACCCGCCACCATCCGGTCGCGCAACTCCTTCGTCAGCTCGGGAGCCTCCAGCCGCGTCCACGGCTCCTTAAGCGAGGGGCCGAAGTGGTCGAGCATATGCGCCATGCCGCCCTCGCCGCCTGCCAGGTGAAAGGTCAGGCATGGCCCCATCAGCGCCCAGCGCAGCCCGGGGCCTTGCACGATGGCCGCGTCCAACTCCTCCACCGTGGCCTCGCCCGCCGCGACCATGTGCAGGGCTTCGCGCCACATCGCCTCCTGAAGACGATTGGCCAGGAAGCCCGGCAGCTCGCGCTGCATCTTCAACCCATACTTGCCGAAGTGGTTATAAAAGTCCACTGCCCAGTCCACCGCTGCGGCGTCCGTCTTTTCGCCGCCGACTACTTCAACAAGCGGGATGAGGTAAGGGGGATTGAAGGGGTGCCCGACGACCAGCCGTTCGGGATGATGGGAGCAGCGGGCCGCCATCGCCGTCATCGCATAGCCGGAAGTGCTCGAACTGATGACGACCTCGGGCGGGGCGGCGGCGTCAATCTGTGCGAGCAGCGCCTGCTTGAGTTCGAGCCGTTCCGGCGCGCTCTCCTGAACGAAGTCGGCCGTTCGCACCGCGTCCTCCACTTTGGGCACGAAGGTTAACCGCTCCGGCGAGGCGCCATCCTTCAGGCCGAGGCGTTCCATCGTCGGCCAGACCTGTGCGATGAAGGCGCGCAGCTTCGGCTCGGCGTCGGGCGCCGGGTCCCACGCCGTCACGTGCAGGCCCTGCCGCAAGAAGTGCGCCGCCCAGCCGCTGCCGATCACGCCGATGCCGACGACGGCGACGTGTTGGACTTGAGAGGGGTCGGGGCGGGGCATAGGAAGATGAAGAATTGGAAATCGTACTCGACTAGAAGTTAACCCGGTCGCGGCCTTTAAGGGCCAGCCGGCGGCGTGCTTCGTCGGGCGTGGCGACTTCGAGCGAGAGCAGTTCGAGGAGCTGCCGCGCCTTGCGTACCTGCGCGGCGTTGGATTCGGCCAGCTGGCCCTTGCCGAGATAGAGGCTGTCCTCCAGCCCCACACGCACATGGCTGCCCAAAAGCGCGCCGGCGGTGATGACGTTGAATTGAAAACGCCCGCTGCCCAGCACCGACCACTCCACGTCGGGGCCGATCAGCCGGTCGAGCGTGCGCTTCATGAACACCACGTTGTCCACCACGTCTGCGCCGATGCCGCCCATCGTGCCCATCACAAATTGCAGGAAGACCGGCGGCTTTACCAGGCCCGTATCCATGAAGTACGCCAGCGTGTAGATGTGCCCCACGTCATAGGCCTCGAACTCGAAGCGCGTGCCGGTCTCCTCCGTCAACGTTTTGAGCATGTACTCGATGTCGCTGAAGTTGCTGACGAACGGCTCGAACTTCGTGCTGGCCAGATACGGCTCTTCCCACTCGAAGCGCCACTTGCCTGCGTATTTGGGGATCATCGGGAACAGGCCGTAGTTGAGCGTGCCCAGGTTGCAGGTGCACAGCTCAGGTTGCAGCGCCCGGATGACGCTGAGCCGCTGCTCGACGGTCTGGCCGGTGGCCCCGCCGCTTGTCAGGCTGATGACCACGTCGGACTGCGACTTGATGCGCGCGCAGTATTCGCGGAAGAGCCCCGGGTCGGCGCTGGGGCTGCCGTCGGCGGGGTTGCGCGCGTGCAGATGCACAACGGCCGCGCCCGCCTGCGCCGCCTCCACCGATTGCTGCACGATGTCGTCGGGGGTGTAAGGCAGGTGCGGCGACATCGTCGGCGTATGCGACGAGCCGGTAATAGCGCAGGTGATGATGATTTTCTTGGGCATGAGTTCTGCGGTGTTTGCGGCTTACTCTCTTCCCCAATCCATTAGGAGAGGGGTGAGGGTGATGTCCGACGTTATTTTCCGGGCAATTTCACGTGACGTTCCACCTTGCGCTGTGGGGCGGGCGGCTCGACGGACGGGAAGCGCGCCTGCTTGTAGAGTTCCCAGAGTTCTTTGGTATTGCGGATGTACTGTTGCGAAGCATCTATGTACGGCTGAAAATCCCATGGCGTGATGCGCCCCTTCATGAGCGCCGCCGCCACTAGATGCCGCCGGCGCTGGCTGGCGATGACGCTTTCGCGCAGGGCGGCCAAATCCCAGCGGGCGCGCACTTCGTTGCGGAAGCTCTCCAGCAGCCCGGACAGGCTCGCCACGCCGGTCAGGTTGTGCTGCTCGTGTGGATCGGAGTCGAGGTCGAACAACAACTCCACGTCCGGCTCGCCGAAGATGTATTTGTGTGGGCCGCGCCGGATCATGACCAGCGGCCCGGCGGCGATTTCGGCCAGGTACTCGCCGTACACGGCCCTGGGCGCGGCCTGCGTCTCGCCGCGCAGCAGTGGGGTCAGGCTGTGGCCATCTACGTGGTCAGCCCAGCGTATCCCCTCTCCCTGCGTGGCCCAATCTACCAGCGTCGGCAGCAGGTCCACGAGTGAGACCGGCGTAGTGACGCGGCGCGGTGCGTACCGGCCCGGCGCATACACCAGCAGTGGCACACGCGCCGACCATTCGTAGAAGTGCATCTTGTACCACAGTCCGCGCTCGCCGAGCATATCGCCGTGGTCGGAGGTGAACAGCACGATGGTGTTCTCGGCGAAGCCGGCGGCTTGCAGCGTCTGCATCAGTTGCGCGACTTTGTCGTCCACGTAACTGAGCGCGGCGTAGTAGCCGTGCCGGGCGTCGCGGATGTGTTGCGCGGTGATGGCGTATTCGTCGTGGGCGAAGGCTTCGAGCAGCCGGCGGCTGTGGGCGTCGTGCTGTTCCCACGTCAGCGCGCCGACCGTTGGAGGCTCGATCTCGTCGTCGCGGTAGCGGTCCCAGTACGCGCGCGGCATGATGTACGGGTCATGCGGGTGACCGAGCGAGACGACCATGCAGAAGGGTTGCGCGGCGCCGCGCCGCGCGAGGTCGAAGAGCTTGCGCGAGGCATGAAAGACGACTTCCTCGTCGAAATCCAAATCTACCGAGGTCTCGCACACGCCCGCCGTCACCACGCTCTCCATCGTGTGATACCACTCCAGGATGCGCTCCGGGTGTTCCCAGTCGGGCGTCCAGGCAAAGTCGGAGGGGTAGATGTCGGTGGTCAGTCGTTCCTCGAAGCCATGCAATTGGTCGGGGCCGACGAAGTGCATCTTGCCGGAGAGCACGGTGTGGTAGCCGAGCAGCCGCAGGTAGTGGGCGAAGGTGGGGATAGCGGCGGCGAACTCGGCGGCGTTGTCATAGGCGGCGATGCGGCTCGGCATTTGGCCGCTCATCATCGAGAAGCGCGACGGCGAGCACAGCGGGCTATTGCAATAGGCGTTCTCGAACACCACACCCTGCGCCGCCATCTCCGCCAGGTGCGGGGTTTTGACCGTGCGATGGCCGTAGAAGGGCAGGGCCGCCGCGGCGACCTGATCGGCCTGGATAAGCAGAATGTTGGGGCGCGGGTCGGTCATGTCAGGCAGGGGTGTCCGGTGGCGCGGCCTGCACGGCTGACCTCAGGAGCAGAGCAGCCCATGAGCGGTGTGTCGGCGATTTTCTGGTTGAGATAATGGGGTGACCACGGCGCCGGTCGAGTTGTCGCCATGATAATCAACCCTCGGCGGCAAACCTATGGGCACATGAACAAGTTTGATTCGCCGGCTTTGGGTTTTGCGCCCAATCGCGCGGGAGGCCGAATCTACCGGCGCAGCCTGCCGCCTCTCAGCCTGAGGCCCCGATGGAGGGCGTAACACGGTTGGCCGGCCACTCCGGCGGCTCACCTCGCAGTACGCGGGCTACATCTTCCGCCGCGCGTGTCCACAGCTCGGCCTCGGCCTCCTCCGAGCACCAGGCGCTGTGCGGAGTAACGATGACTCGCGGATGGTGAAGCAGGGGATGCTGCGGGTCGGGCGGTTCAATGCTGAGCACATCGAGCGCCGCGCCGGCCAGGCGCCCGGCGTCGAGCGCCGCCAGCAGCGCGGCTTCATCTATCAGCGCGCCGCGCGCCGTGTTGATCAGGCGGGCCGTCGGCTTGAGTAGCGCCAGCGTGCGCGCGTTGAGCACATGCATGTTGCTGTCGCTAAGATAGGTGTGCAGCGAGAGAAAGTCGGACTCGCGCAGCAATGTTTCAAAGTCAACCGGCAGCGCGCCGCCCGCCGAGATTGTCGCTGCGTCCAGCAGCGGGTCGTGGGCGAGGATGCGCAAACCGAAGCCGCGCGCCCGCTGCGCCACAGCCCGCCCGATGCGGCCAAAACCCAGCAGGCCGAGCGTCTGCCCGGAGAGACGCCGCAACGGGCGTACCGGGTCGGGCGACCAGATGCCGGAGCGCGTCAGCGCCGCCTGCTGCAACAGCCCGCTCGCCAGCGCCAGCAGCAGCGTCAGCGTAAAGGTCGCCACTTCTTCGGTGCAGTAGCCGGGGACGTGCGTCACCCAGACGCCGCGCGCTGCTGCTGCCTCTAAGTTGATCCCGTCATAGCCGGTGCTGGCAAAAGTGATGACGCGTGCGCGCGGCGTCCGCTCCAAAAAATCCGCCGGGAAGTTCTGCGGCGTTACGATCAGTCCATCGGCATGGCGTAGCCGGTCGCACGCTTCGGGCGAGTCCAGCTCGCGCACCACGTCCACGGTGGCCTGCATCGCGTCCAGGGCCGGGAAGACGGCCGGCACGCGAGTAACCGAGTCTGTGGCAACGACAACGCGATAGTTCACGGTTGTGGAGCTATGAATTGGGTTGGGATGGCCGGAGTATAATCGTGTGCGTTGACCGGTCAATCAGCTTCTCCGCGAAGGGCGGGCCATGTCTATAATTTGCGCCAGCCGCCGCACGCCCTCGACGAGTTCCGGTGGTTTGTGGAGGCTGAAGGCTAGCCGCAAAGCGTTCCGCCCGCCGCCGTCCGGGCAGAACCTGGCGCCGGGGATGTAGGAGACCCGGCGCGCTTCGGCGGCAGGGAGCAGCGCCGCGGCATCCAGCTCGTCCGGCAGAGTCACCCAGACGAAGAAGCCGCCGGCCGGTTTCGTCCACGTCACGCCGGCAGGCATGAACTCGGCGAGCGCGTCCAGCAGCGCATCGCGCCGCGCGCGGTATTCGGCTCGTAGTCGTTCCACCTGCTTCTCGAATTCGCCTGCCGCGCATAACGCGCCGACCACCATCGCAGTGTAGTGATTGACGCCGCCGCCGCTGTCGCGCAACCCGCTGTCCACGATGCGGCGAATGTGCTCCGGATGGCCGCTGATGAAACCGAGGCGCAGGCCGGGCGCAAGCGACTTGGCGAAGGAACCTAGGCGCAACACCGGACCGCGCGGCGCCAGGCTCCACAGCGAAGGGGGGGCCTCGCCGTCGTAGACCAGCTCGCGGTACACGTCGTCCTCGACGATGAGAAAGCCCTCGCGCTCGGCGAGCGTCACCAGCACGCGGCGACGCTCCTGGCTCAGGCTCAGGCCCATCGGATTGTGGAAGGTCGGGATGGTGTAGAGCAGGCGCGGCGTCTTGCCCTCGGCGCGGAGGGCGGCCAGCGTGGCTTCGAGCGCAGCCACATCCAGCCCATGCTCGTCGAGACGTACCGGGCGCAGATCCAGGCCGTGGTCGAGCATGATGCGCAGCGCCAGATGATAGGTGGGCGACTCGACCAGGGCCACATCGCCGGGGCGGGTGAACAGCGTGCAAATCTGGTCGAGCGCGTCGGAGTTGCCTGCCGAGCCGGTCAGCTCTTCGAGTGAGATAGGCACTCCCTCGCGCGTCCGGATGCGGTCGGCGATCCAGGCCAGCAGTGGCCCGGCGCCGGCGGCAGCGCCGTACGCCAGCGCCTCCGCGCCGAATCGGTTCAGCGCCTCCGGCGTGATTCGGCGCAGAGCGTCCACCGGCAGGAGGTCAGGGTCGGGCTGGCCCCAGATGAATTCAATGAATCCCGGTCGCAGCGTGAGTTGAGTGGATGGAGGGATGGTCAACATGATGAGCGGGGCTATAGAGAAATTGTCTTGTGCCAAGACGCCAAGTCACAGTGGGCGCGATTATAGACGAGTCGGTGCGACTGAGCACGGCCTGTTTTTGTAGAGCAGCCTCAGGTAAAATCTGGACTATGAGTCGGAAGTATCACATTTGGACGGAAGGCTGCCAGATGAACGTGGCCGACTCGCAGCGCGTAGCCAGTGCGCTGGAGCAGCTGG
>JAVQXV010000436.1:0-1191 GCA_033577755.1 Anaerolineales bacterium | reverse complement strand
GGGGTGAGGGAAGCGCGTTGTACCTCCGCACCGGATGCGGTTACAATCGGCTCGTGCCCACTTCTGATCTGCGCGCCCGCCTGCAGCGTCTGCGACCGGCTTCACGCCGGCCACAAGCTACGGAACAGGAAACACGCAATACGCCTTCCGCCCTGCGCGAACTGACTTACGAACCAATCCCCGAACTCGTCCTGCCCGGCGTCGAGCAACATACACCTTACGGCGCATTTCAGCTAATCGAAGAGCGCTATCCGCTTACGTACAGGCATGGCCGCCTGAGCTTTGCCGCTCTCCTGGCGCAGCAGCCGGAGACACTGGCGCGGCTGGCGCGCGCGCCGCAATTCGCCGTTGCCGATTTGCACGGGCTGGCTTTTCTGGACACCGAGACCACCAGCCTGGGAACCGGCGCAGGCACACTGGCCTTCCTCATCGGCGTCGGCTTGTTCGAGGATGATGCGTTTGTGCTGCGCCAGTATTTTCTGCGCCGGCCGGACGAAGAGCCGGCGATGTTGACTCAACTGCTGCAAGACCTGAAGCCATGCAGCGGCTGGGTCACGTTCAACGGCCGCGCCTTCGACCTGCCGCTGCTCGAGACGCGGCTGACTCTCAACCGCCGGCGCAGCGCGTTGTTTCAGCGCCCGCATCTTGATCTGCTTCCGCTCGCACGCTGGCTGTATCGTGGACGTTTGGACTCCTGCGCGCTTAGCTCGCTGGAGCGGCACGTGCTCGGTGTGCTCCGCACCGCGAACGACGTGCCCGGCGAGCTGATCCCGCTGATGTACGTGAACTACCTGCGCACCGGCCGGACCCACGAGATGCGCCGTGTGCTCTACCACAACGCTATGGATATCCTTTCGATGGTGACGCTGGCAGCGCATTTGCTGGAGGTATTTGCAGCGGAAGCAGACAGCAGAGTGCAAACGACAGACGGCGGGCCGCAGATGCCGGTTGATGGGCGGTGGACGGCGGTCGGCGGCCCACGCTCTCCCGAAGACTGGTTGCGCCTCGCGCTCTGGCATGACCGCGGGAACCGGCCTGCCGAGGCCGAGGCTGCCTACCGGCGCGCGCTCACCGCAAAGCTCTCCCCGGAGGACCGGCGCACGGCGCTGCTGCATCTGGCCGCGTTGCTCAAGCGCCTCAACCGCCGCGCCGAGGCCGCGCCGCTCTGGGAACAACTCGCTTCCTTCACTG
>JAVQXV010000435.1:0-1194 GCA_033577755.1 Anaerolineales bacterium | reverse complement strand
GGGGTGAGGGGGCCGAGGGTGAGGGCCTCTCTCTGCTACAATGCAGCCCATGCCCGCCCGCCGCCGTTTGCCCCGCCAGCTCCGCCGCCTGGTACGAGAGCTGCGCGACACGCTCATCCTGTTGCGCCAGTTCCGCGGTGCACTGATTGCCTTCAGCCTGACGGTGTTGGTCGGCGGCGGACTGTATTTCGCCTTGGCAAAGTTTGCCGGCGCGCCTGAGCCGGACTCACTGGCCGAGAGCCTGTACGGCGCGCTCACCATGATCTTTCTGCAAGCGACCTTCGATTTCCCGTCGGAGTGGTTCCTTCAAATCTTTTTCTTTGTGATGCCGGTGCTCGGCCTGTTCATTCTGGGTCAGGGCATCGCCGATATTGGTGCGCTCCTGTTCAATCGGCAGGCGCGCGGGGAGGCGTGGCAAGTGGCAGTCGCCGGTACCTATTCCAATCACATCGTGCTGGTCGGCCTGGGGCATCTGGGCTTTCGTATTGCCCGCGCCCTCAACGACCTGGACGAGCCGTTCGTGTGCATCGAGCAGAACCCGGAAGCCGAGCTAATGTCGGCGGTGCGCGAGTGGCATGTACCTATCATCCAGGGCGACGCGCTTAAGCACGACGTGTTGCGCAAAGCGGGGCTGGAACGCGCCCGCACCGTCGTGCTGGCCACCAGCGACGACATCATGAACCTGCAAATTGCTATTCACGCGCGGGCGATTAACCCCCGAGTCCGCACCATCGTGCGGCTGTTCGACGACGACTTTGCCCGTGAAGTGGTCAGGTCTTTCGGCATCACCGCCGCCTTCAGCGCCTCGGCACTGGCCGCGCCGACCTTCGCTGCTGCCGCCGCCGACATCGAGGTCGTGCAGTCGGTGATGCTGGGCGACCGCGTGCTCAACCTCAGCCGCTTCACACTGGGCGCAAACTCAAAGCTCATCGGCAAGACCGTTCAGAGCGTCGAGCACGAACTAGACCTGAGCGTCGTCTTGCTCAAGCGTGGCAAAGACGCCGACCTGCACCCCGATGACGCGCGCCGGTTTCAGGCCGGTGATGAGGTCACCGTCTTCGCCGACACGGTCACACTGCAGCGCTTCCGGCATCTGGCCGATGGGACGTAGTCAGGTAGTCCGCCGGTCAAATAGTCGAGTAGTCCCGCGCGGTAAATCGGTTTTTTGAGGGAGTGGCGTGAGGTATAATCTGC
>JAVQXV010000434.1:0-1196 GCA_033577755.1 Anaerolineales bacterium | reverse complement strand
CTGTTACGCACTCTTTCAAGGATGGCTGCTTCTAAGCCAACCTCCTGGTTGTCTGAGCGGCGCCACAACCTTTCCCACTGAGCGATGACTTCGGGGCCTTAGCTGGCGGTCTGGGTTGTTTCCCTCTCGACGACGGATATTCGCACCCGCCGTCTCACTCGCGGCGCACACGCGCGGCATTCGCAGTTTGCCGTCGCTTGGTAAGCGGTGAAGCCCCCGCACAACAACAGCGCTCTACCTCCGCGCGTGCCTTGCCCGCGGCTGTACCTCAATACATTTCGGGGAGAACCAGCTATCTCCGTGTTCGATTGGCATTTCACCCCTACCCACAGCTCATCCGAGCCTTTTGCAACAGACACCGGTGCGGCCCTCCACGTCCTGCTAGGGACGCTTCAGCCTGGCCATGGGTAGCTCACACGGTTTCGGGTCTATCCCCAGCGACGGTCGCCCTGTTCAGGCTCGCTTTCACTCCGGCTCCGGCTGGCCCTGCCTTAACCGCGCCACTGAGGATAACTCGCCGGATCATACTCCAAAAGGCACGCGGTCACCGGTTGCCCGGCTCCCACGGCGTGGAAGCACACGATTTCAGGGTCTGTTTCACTCCCCTCGCCGGGGTGCTTTTCACCGTTCCCTCACGGTACTGTGCGCTATCGGTCACTGCGTGTAGCTCGCCTTGGACAGTGGTCTGCCCAGCTTCAGCCCGGGTTCTTCGTGCCCGGACCTACTCAGGAACTGGTCACCGACCTGAGGTCGCCGGCTACGCGACTCTCACGCTCTGCGGTGCAGGGTTCCACACTGCTTCGCCTAACGACGGTCAGTCGGCGCAGGCGCGCCAACGCCTGCACGACCAGTCCTCCAACCCCGTGGCCGCAACGCTTGGCGGCTTGGCACGGCCACGGTTTCGGCCTCGCCCGGTTCGCTCGCCGCTACTACGGGCGTCGTTCGCTCTTCCTCCGGCTACTGAGATGTTTCAGTTGGCCGGGTTCCCGCTCCCAGTGGGAGCGCCACCCAAGGGGTGGCAGGTTGCCCCATTCGGAGACCTCCGGATCACAGCCTGCACGCGGCTCCCCGGAGCATATCGGTGCCGTGCCCCGTCCTTCGTCGGCACGCAGCGCCATGGCATCCATCGTGTGCTCATCGTGTCTTCCCTCCGTCGTGGCCAAGGCGGCCCGACGGAGCCATCGGCTGCGGTGGAC
>JAVQXV010000106.1:0-10650 GCA_033577755.1 Anaerolineales bacterium | reverse complement strand
TCATCGCACCGGGCCTCGCTGATTGAGCAATTGCGCCCGCCGCACGGCCTGCCAGGCGCTGACGATGGCGGTGGGCGGGAGTGGGAATTCGCGCGGCTGGAACGCCGTCTCCTCGGCCCGCTTTTGCGCTTGGACGGCCAGAGCAGCGGCGACGGCGGCCGCGGCGGCGCGTTGTTTCAATTCACGTCTGCGGTCTGAGCCGACAGGGGCCGCAGCCGGCGCGGGCCGGTCGGCGGCCAGTCGCACCAGCAGCGCCATCAGGCCCCACAGCAGCACGATCGCGCCAAAGACCAGGCTCATGCCGATAACGGTGATTTGGAGGGCGATAGACAGAGAGGGAGGCATTGAGGGAATGTGTTTCGTATTGCGTATTGCGTATCGCGTATTCCGTATTACGCATCGCCGCCTTTACGCAATACGTAATCATGGAATACGGATTACCCAATAAAAGCCTTCAAACCGGGATATTGCCATGCTTCCTCGGCGGCGCGGGCGCGTATTTATCGCGCAGGGCAGCCAGGGCAGCGATAATCTTGGGCCGGGTTTCGCGCGGCTCGATGATGTCGTCCACGTAGCCGGCGCCGGCGGCGTGGTACGGGTTGTTGAAGCGCCGCCGGTAGTCCTCGGCCAGGCGGGCGCGCTCTGCCGCCGGGTCCGCCGCAGCATTGATTTGTTCACGGAACAGGATGTTGACCGCACCCTCCGCGCCCACCACGGCGATCTCCGCGCTCGGCCAGGCATAGTTCACATCCGTGCCGAGGTACTTGCTGCTCATCACGATGTAGGCGCCGCCGTAGGCTTTACGGGTGATGATGCTGATCTTGGGCACGGTGGCTTCGGAGTAGGCGTACAGCACCTTGGCCCCATGCCGGATGATGCCGCCGTGCTCCTGGGCCACGCCGGGTAGGAAGCCGGGGGAGTCCACGAAGGTGACCAGTGGGATGTTGAAGCAATCGCACATCCGCACAAAGCGCGTGATTTTGTCGGAGGCATCAATGTCAATCACGCCGGCCATCACGCTCGGCTCCTGCGCCACGATGCCGACGCTGTGCCCGCCCAGACGCGCCAGCCCGACAATGGCGTTGCGCGCCCAGCGCGCTTGAATCTCCAGGAAGGTGCCCTTATCCACGATGCGCTCGATGACCTCATGCATCGAATAGGGCGCAGACGGGTCGAGCGGCACCAGCTCATTCAGCGCCTCGTCCATGCGCAGTGGGTCGTCCGCCGTTCGGACGTAGGGCGGGTTCTCCACATTGTTGGACGGCAGATAGCTCAACACGCGGCGGCAGAGGCGCAGCGCCTCGTCTTCCGAAGCCGCGCCCAGGTGAGCATTGCCGCTCACCGTCAGATGCACTTCCGCCCCGCCCAGGCTCTCCGGGTCAATCACCTCACCCGTCACCGCCTTGATCACCTCCGGCCCGGTGAGGAACATGAACGAACGCTTCTCGACCATGATGATCAGGTCGGTGAGGGCAGGCGAGTAGGCCGCCCCGCCGGCGCACGGGCCGAGCATCACACTGATCTGCGGGATGACGCCGGAGTATTGGGCGTTGCGCCGGAAAATCTCCGCGTAACCGCCCAGGCTTCTAACACCCTCCTGAATCCGCGCGCCACCCGAATCGATCAGCCCAATGATGGGCACACCGTTGCGCAGGGCCAGGTCCATCACGCGACAAATCTTGTGGCTCTGCCTCTCGCCAAGCGTGCCGCCGAACACGGTGAAATCCTGCGCATACACGTAAACGGTGCGGCCTTCGATTTGACCGTAGCCGGTGACCACGCCATCGCCGAGGTAGGACTCATCGCTTCGGCCCAATTCGTTGGGCGTGCCGAGGATAAACGGCTCCAGTTCGTTGAAAGTGCCGCGGTCTAATAGCCGGTCGAGCCGCTCTCGCGCGGTGAGTTTACCCTTGGCATGTTGTCGAGCGATCCGCTCCGCCCCCCCGCCCTGCTGCGCGCGTTCGCGCATGGCGCGCAGCTCGGCCAGGCGCGGGTCAGGCCGGGGCATAATCCACCTCGAACTCCTCCACCTTGTCACCGGCCCGCAGCGTGCGGTAAGCCGCCGCCAGACGGCGAATACCCTCGCGAATCTGTTCCGGCTTCATGTTGGAAAAGTTCAGCCGCAGATAGCGCAACGCCTCTTTGGGAGGCACATCCGGCGTAAAGAAGGCGTCGCCCGGCACGAAGGCCACGTTCTGCGCCAGCGCGGCCTGCAGCAAGGCATGGCTGTTCATGCCGAGGGGCAACCGCATCCACAGGAACAGGCCGCCAGCCGGACGTGTCCACGTCACCTCGGCGGGGAACTCGGCTGCGAGCGCCTCAAGCATCACGTCGCGCCGGGCGCGATAGACTTCGCGGATCTTGCGAACGTGCTCGTCGAGGAAGCCGCCGCGCGCCACCTCGTAGGCCACCATCTGCACGAAGGTGCCGGTGTGCAGGTCGGCGCCCTGCTTCAGCTGCACCAGCTTGGCAATCACGTCGGACGGTGCAATGATCCAGCCGAGGCGCAGGCCAGGCGCCAGCGTCTTGGAGAACGTGCTCAGGTAGATGACGTTGCCGAGGGTGTAGCCGTCGTCGGCCTTGATGCCCTTGGTGGTGCGATCAAGCTGCACCAGCGGAGGCAGATGTTCGCCCTCATAGCGCAGCTGGCCATAGGGATCATCCTCGACAATGGGAATGCCGTACTTGTCGGACAGAGCTACGAGCGCTTCGCGGCGTTCGAGCGTCATCGTCATCCCACCGGGGTTCTGGAAGTTGGGCAGGATGTACATGAACTTGGGGCCGGAACGCAGCGCGTCTTCAAGCAGGTCGGTGCGCAGTCCATCCTCGTCGGTCGGTACACTCACGTACTCGGCGCCAAAGACGTTGAAGGCTTGGAGCGCGCCGAGGTAGGTAGGCGCTTCCACCAGCACGCGGTCGCCCGGGTTGATGAGCAGCTTGGCGATCAGGTCGAGGGCCTGCTGTGAGCCGGCAGTGATGAGGACGTTATCGGGCGTGGCTTTGATGCCGTAGCGGTTCACATGGCGAGCGATCAGCTCGCGCAGCGGCAGGTAGCCCTCGGTGGTGCTGTATTGCAGGGCGGCGCCGCCCTTCTCTTTCAGGACGGTCTGACAAGCGGCCTGAAATTCAGGCAGCGGAAACAGCTCCGGCGCCGGCAGGCCGCCGGCGAACGAAATCATCTCTGGCCGCTGTGTCCACTTGAGTAGCTCGCGGATGATGGAGCTGGTGACTTGGTTTGCACGTTGGGCGTAGCGATGAGTCCAGGGTGTGGTCATAGCGCATCCTTTCTGTTTGTTCCATCATCACCTATTTTGGCCGGGCCGCGCAGTGTCGAAAGTAACAGACTTCGGCACAATTTGGGACCAGCAAGGGGCTCCGCCAAGGAACTTTATCACCTATTCGGGTGACAATGGGCACTACGCGCCCACTCACAAGCCGACTAAGTTGAGAAAGATGAGTGAGTCCGCCTAAATTCCCACCAAGGAGGTCGAGAATGGCGAAGGGCCGGATTGTCATTGACGACGACCGATGCAAGGGCTGTACGCTTTGCACAACGATCTGTCCCCAGCACGTTGTGGTGATGGACATGGAGCGACTGAACGTTCGCGGTTATCACCCGGCGCTCTACCAAGACCCGCTGGGCGAATGCACCGGCTGCGGGTTGTGCGCCGTCATTTGTCCTGATGCCTGCATCACCGTCTATCGCTTCAGGAAGCCAGAACTCAAAGCTCAGACGGCGCTGGTCTAGCCGCCTATCTGGCTTTTGATGTCCGGCTCCCGACTCAATTTCTATGACCTATCAATTACTCAAAGGGAACGAAGCCATGGCCGAGGCCGCGGTGCGCGCCGGAGCCAACGCCTACTTCGGCTATCCGATTACGCCGCAAACCGAGCTGCTGGAGTACCTCTCACGCCGCATGCCGGAGCTGAACCGCGCTTTCCTGCAGGCCGAGAGCGAAGTGGCTGCGATCAACATGGTCTACGGCGCAGCCAGCGCCGGCGCGCGCGTCTTCACCTCGTCTTCCAGCCCCGGCATCAGTCTGATGATGGAGGGCGTCTCGTACATCATCGGCTCGGAAGTGCCGGCGGTCATCATTGACGTGATGCGCGGCGGGCCAGGCCTGGGCAACATCGCCCCGGCGCAAAGCGATTACTTCCAAATCGTCAAGGGCGGCGGCCACGGCGACTATCACCCACTGGTGTTGGCGCCCGCTACCGTGCAGGAAGCCGTTGACCTAACTTACCTGGCTTTCGATTTAGCGGAGAAGTACCGCACTGTGGTCGTCATCCTCGCCGATGGCTGTATCGGGCAGATGATGGAGCCGGCGCAACTTCCCCCGATGCGCGAACCTGCGAAGCAGGCCCCCGAATGGGCGCTGACCGGAGCGGCGGGCCGCGATAAGCGGGTGGTTAGCTCGATCTATCTCATTCCCGAAAACGCAGAAAAGTTCAACCAAAAGCTCCAGGCTAAGCAGCGGGAGATGACGCTACACGAAGTCCGCTTCCATGAGTATCAAACCGACGACGCCGAGTGGTTCTTCGTTGGCTTCGGCACGGCAGGCCGCGTGGCGCAGTCGGCGGTGAAGCAGGCGCGTGCGCAGGGCCTCAAGGTCGGTTTGCACCGGCCCATCAGCCTGTTCCCCTTCCCGGAGAAGCGCCTGGCCGAGCTGGCGCAGCGCGCGCGTGGCTTCCTGGTGGTGGAGATGAACTGCGGACAGATGGTGGAGGATGTGCGGCTGGCGGTGGCCGGCAAGGGGCCGGGCGGCGCCACACCGCCGGTGAAGTTCTTCGGGCGAGCGGGCGGCGTGGTGCCGCTGCCGGATGAAGTGCTCGCCGCCCTCAAGGACTTCATCTGCGAGGGCGCGCCCGCTGCGGCGCATCACTCGCCGATCAGCTGTCTGCCGCTGAATGGAGCTTGATTGCCAAGCCGTGTTGCGTGGGTGTGTTCCGTAAGTCATTGCACGGAACACAAAACACGCAATACGCAAATAAACATGTTCAGCGAACTCGAAGAAACCCTCGTTTATGCCCGCCCCGCCGCGCTGGCGGAGACGTACACCCACTATTGCCCCGGCTGCACGCACGGCATCGCCCATCGCCTGGTGGCTGAGGTGATTGATGAGCTGGGAATCCGTGAGAAGACCATCGGCGTTGCGCCGGTAGGCTGTGCGGTCTTCGCCTACAACTACTTCAACATGGATTTCGCCGAGGCCGCCCACGGGCGCGCCCCGGCGATGGCGACCGGCATCAAGCGCGTGCGGCCCGACAACGTCGTCTTCACCTACCAGGGCGATGGCGACCTGGCCGCCATCGGCACGGCAGAAATCATCCACGTGGCGGCCCGCGGCGAGAACATCACCACCATCTTCATCAACAACGCCATCTACGGCATGACGGGCGGGCAAATGGCCCCCACCACCCTGCCGGGCCAGAAGACCACCTCTTCGCCCTGCGGGCGCGACGTGGAGACGATGGGTATGCCGATTAGGATGTCTGAGGTGATTGCCGGGCTGCCGGGCGCGGCCTATGTGGCGCGGCGCAGCCTGCACAACCCACGCGAGATTCTCAAAGCCAAGAAGGCCATCCGCAAAGCATTTGAGGTGCAGCTGGCCGGCCAGGGCTTCTCCATGGTGGAGCTGCTCTCTAGCTGCCCGACGAACTGGGGCGTCTCACCTGCCGACGCGCTCAAGTGGATCGAAGAGAACATGCTGCCCTACTATCCGCTGGGCGACTACAAGACCCCGGATGGTGTGTCGCCAAATTAGAGCAGCCTGCGACGGCCAGCTGCGAACGGACGATAGCCGCAGGCTATCTGCCTTCGCCGGCTCGCCGCCGGCTTCAGACGAAATATGCAACACGAACTCATCCTCTCCGGGTTTGGCGGCCAGGGCGCCTTGTTTGCCGGCCAGCTGCTGGCCTACGCAGCGATGGACGAGGGCCTGCACGTCACGTGGATCCCGTCCTACGGGCCGGAGATGCGCGGCGGGACGGCGCATTGCACCGTCATTATCAGCGACGATGAGATCGGCTCGCCGCTGGTACGTCACCCGACCGCGGCTGTCGTCATGAATCAGCCCTCGCTCGATAAGTACGAGCCGCTGGTTGTGCCGGGCGGAGTGCTGGTGGTCAACACCTCGCTCACCACGCGCGCCACGACGCGGGAAGACATCCGTATTATTCCAGTGCCGGCCAACGCCATCGCCGAGGAGCTGGGCAACGGTAAGATGGCGAACATCGTGATGACCGGGGCGTTGGTCGCCGCGACAAACGTGCTGAGCATAGAAGCCGTGGAGCGCGCGTTGGAAGCGCACTTGCCGGAGAAAGCTCGCCATCTGCTGGAAGCGAACCGCCAGGCGCTCCGGCGCGGGGCCGCGCTGGCAACGGCACCGGTCGCCTGAGATTCGTCCGGTATAAGCAACGCAAGGAAGCAGAAAAGCAAGGGCGCAGAGGAGTCACCCTGCGCCTTTGCGCCCTTGCGTCCCTCCCCACTTCATACACGACGCAATCCGCATCAGCAGTCACATCACCCTGCGCCTTTGCGCTTTTGCGCCTTTGTGTTCCCCCACCCTCACGCATGGCACAATCCGCATCAGCAGGCACATAAACCCCTGCGTCTTCGCGCCCTTGCGCCTTTGCGTTCCCCCACCCAACCTTCATGCACGACGCAATCCGCATCAGCAGTCACATCACCCTGCGCCCTTGCGCCTTTGCGTTAAGAACGGCGCGCGAGGACGTAGCGCGTGTTCCGCCCGGAGAGCAGGTTGCAGCCGGATCGCAGAGGGCAATCGCCACAGGGCATCTGCGCAGCGCAAAGCTTGACCAGCCGGCCCTTGCGCACCAGCAGCTCCAGCATCCCCTCCAGCGCGCCCGGCTGAATGCGAAGTTGCCGGCCGATCTCCCGCGCGCCCAGGCCGCCCTCGTATTGCTCTAGAAGAGAGAGGATCTGCGCAAGCATCAGCCCAGCCCCAACAGACGCCCGCCCTGGTAAACAAGCAGGGCAGCGACCCAAGCCGCGCCGATCTGGTACACGGCAGAGACGGCGGCCCACCGCCAGCCGAACTCGTGCCGGATCGCGCCGAGCGTGGCAACGCACGGCACGTACAGCAGCACGAACACCAGCAGGGCGAACGCAGCCAGCGGTGAGTAGTTCTGGCGCAGGGCGCGGCTGAGGGCGGTGTCTTCCGGCTCGGCGTCGGAGTCGGTCAGCGAGACGCCGGGGATAATGCTCAAGAGCATACGGCCTGCATCGGCGGTCGCCTGCAAAAAGCCCTCAAAGATTAGTTGCGCGTCGTCTGCCAACGTCGGCTCGGCAGCCACTTCGGCTTCCTCTTCTGCGCCGCCGACGTAAATCTGGCTGAGCGTGCTGACCACGACCTCTTTGGCGGCAAAGCCGGTCACCAGCGCGCCCGCCGTCTCCCAGTTGCCGAAGCCCAGCGGCGCAAAGGCCGGGCTGATGGCGGCGCTAACGCGCCCGAAGTAAGAATCGCGCGGGTCGGCCACGCCCCACGGCAGGTTGAGCAGGAACCACAGCAGCACCGAAACACCCAGGATGACGGTGCCGGCCTTATGCACGAACTCGCGGGTGTGCGCCCACATGTGGATGAACAGGCCATGCAGCGCCGGACGGCGATACGGCGGCAGCTCCAGCACAAAGGCCGAGGTACGATCCGGCCGGAGCAGCGTGCGCGTGAAGACCCAGCCGGCGAGCATCGCCACGAGGATGCCGAGCGCATACAGCAGCCAGATGACTGTGCCGGCCCGCGCGCCGAAGAAGGCCAGACCGAAGACCACATACACCGGCAGCCGCGCCGAGCACGACATGAGCGGGACGAGCAGCGCGGTCAGCACGCGGTCGCGGTGGCCAGCCAAGGTGCGCGTGGCATAGATGGCCGGCACGGCGCAGCCGAAGCCCAGCACCATGGGGATGAAGGATTTGCCGTGCAGGCCGACCACGCGCATGAAGCGATCCATGACGAAGGCCGCGCGCGCCAGGTAGCCCGAATCTTCCAGCAGGGCGAGGAAGAAAAACAGCACCATCAGTCCGGGCACAAAGACCAGCACGCCCCCCACCCCGGCCACCACACCGTCAATCACCAGAGAGCGCAGCCAGTCGGGGGCGGCGAGCGCTGTCAGCAGCGCGGCGAACCAGCGCGCGACGGGGCCGTTGATGACGGCGTCCACCCAGTCGAGGAATGGCGCGGACACATCAATGACCAGCCGGAAGACGACGTACATGACGGCGAAGAAAATGGGCAGGCCAAGCCACCGATGGGTAACCACGTCGTCAATGCGGTCGGAGAGTGAGACGCGGTCGAGGGCAGGCCGGGTGAGCGTCTGCCGCACCACGCTGCTGATGAAGCCGTAGCGCCGGTCGGCCAGCATCAGGTCGGCCTCCTCGCCGAAGGCGTTTTGTAGGTAAGCGGCCCGCTCGCGAGCCAGGCGGACGACGCTCGCGCCGCCGGGCCGCGCGGCGATGGTCTCTGCAATATCTTCTTCGTTTTCCAGCAGCTTGAGGGCCAGCCAGCGCGGCGGATACGGCGAAGTATCAAGGCGCTGCTCGGCAAAGGCAGCCAGCAAGCGGGCGATCTCGGCTTCGAGGTCGCGGCCATAGTCCAGTCGGAACGGTGCGGGAGGAGCGAAGGAAGTTTGCATCGAATTACGCGAATTGCGCCTCTGATTCCACGAAGTCACACGAAGGAGCACGAAGAAACCTGCGCGCCCTTCGTAGCATTTCGTATGACTTCGTCACTTCGTGTGAATTCGTGTTACTTCGTGGACTCCTTCGGTTGCAACCGGAGGCCGCGCTGGTTCGCCCGTGGAGCGTCGGCCTGAGTCATATTTCGCAGCCACTGCCAGGATGGTCTCCACTAGCTCGGCAATGCCATCGCCGTGCCGGGCGGAGACCTCGACCACGGGCGCGCCGCCAAGAAGCTCGGAGAGCCGATGTGTGTCAATGCGCAGGCGCATCCGTCGTGCCTCGTCAGCCAGGTTAAGAGCGATGACTACGGGGACTTCCAATTCCAGCAGCTGCACGGCCAGATACAGATTGCGCTCGAGGTTGGTTGCGTCCACCACATCCACCACCATGTCCGGGCGTTCGTGCAGGATGTAATCACGGGCGATGACCTCTTCGGGCGAGTAGGCGGCCAGGCTGTACGTACCCGGCAGGTCCACGATGTGAAGCGTGCGCCCGTTGCGCCGGCACACGCCGACGCGCTTCTCGACCGTTTTGCCCGGCCAATTGCCGGTGTGCTGGTGCAAGCCGGTCAGCACGTTGAAGAGCGTGCTTTTGCCGGCGTTCGGATTGCCGGCCAGCGCAACCGTCACGGAATTCAGAGCAGGCATGGCTCAGGCCGAGGGCACGACGTGGATGTGCTGGGCTTCTTCGCGGCGCAGCGATAGCGTGTAGCCCTTGATGCGGTACGCCACCGGGTCGCCCAGCGGCGCAATGCGCTCGACTCGCACCGTCTCGCCCTTCACCAGGCCCAGCTCGCGGTAACGGCGCCGCAGCAGGCCGCGCCCGCCGACGCGGACAATGACGCCCTGCTGTCCGGGATGCAACTGTGGAAGCGGGATGGGTTGGGTCATAAATCGGCCTCTTTCTTAGACAAAATGAAGCGGCTTCAGCCAGCCTCGGATGAAGCTTCTTGCAAGAGCTCGACGCGAATGGACGCCGCCAGGTTGACGCCGAGCACCACTTCGCGCCCCTCCAGCGCCAGCGTCAGCGGGCCGTGCTTCGGCGCAATCTCCGTGACCGTGACGATACTGCCCACGGTCAGGCCTCGTTTTTGCAGATAGCTCAACACTTCGGCGCTTTCATCCTCAAATGCCTTCAGCCGCACGGACTGGCCGACGGCAATCTCACTGAGCAGCGGGCCGCGCAGGGCCTGTAACGGCTGGCCTGCCCGCGGGATGGGGTTGCCCTGGGGACACTGGGCCGGGTAATCGAGGTAGGCGTCCAGCGCGTCAATCACTTCAGGTGCAGTGGCGTGCTCGAGCTGGCAGGCCCACTCATGCGCCAAGGCCCAATCCAGCTTGAGATGGTCCACGAGGAAACGCTCCCAGAGCCGTTCCCGACGGATGACGTTCTGCGCCAGGTCGCGCCCGGTCTCGGTGAGCGTCACGCCCTTATAAGGTTGATGGGCAACGAGGTTCTCACGCGCCAGGCGCTGCATCATCTCATTCGCAGAGACGGTGGTGACATCCATACGCTCGGCGATGCGCGCAATGGGCACCGGCTCACTACCACCCCCGAGGGTAGCGAGCGTTTTCAGGTACATTTCGACGCTTTCGCTGTAGTGAGAGTCTTTCATGAAACAGGTGGGCCAAAGTGCAAGACACAAGGCTCACCTTATATATCAATTGCGGGCCGTCCCTAGAACTGATACATGTCGCCGATTTCACGGATGGCTGTCACATTCGATAGCTCCGCCGCTCGACGCGCTGATGCGCACACAATTGTTGAGCGCGATTGTCCTAATTGAAAGGCGCTGTCGGACGCCCGGAGCAGTTTGCCGAACGATTTGGTTTGGAGGTCACAGTGCGATCGCGCGCAGCTTTTGATAGCCACAACGCGCATATTGCATAGCACATCAGAGTGCCCTGAAAAAAACAAGGATTTTAGCCGGCGAAATGAACGCAGAGCGAAGG
>JAVQXV010000105.1:0-10668 GCA_033577755.1 Anaerolineales bacterium | reverse complement strand
AGGAGCAGAACCGCGCTCAGCGCAGCGACCCGCCGCCATTCTGCCCATGAAATGATAGGCGCCAACACGCGCCGTATTCTAGCCGAGGGTGGATGGATGCGCGCGAGGCAGCGCCCCGCGTTAAAGCAGCCGGGCGGCCCCCAAAGCCGCCCGACGTGCAAAGGTGACGTTTTCGGTGAGAAGCTAATCGGCAGCGCCGCCGAGGCGGGCCAGGTCGCTGAGCGCGTCGCCGGGATAGGCCTCGGCGCCGTGCTCGTGGTAATCCAGGCCTTTCAGCTCTTCCTCGCGCGAGACGCGCAGGCCGACGGCAGCCTTGATGCCGGCGAACATGAGCGCGCCCGTCGCCAAGCACCAGACCGCAAAAGCCGCAACGCCGACGAATTGCGCGATCAACTGGCCGGCGCTGCCGGTGTAGAACAGGCCGGTATCCGTCGCAAACAGGCCCACCGCCAACGTGCCCCAGATGCCGCACATCAAGTGAATAGGCACGGCGCTCACCGGGTCGTCAATTTTGGCGCGCTCCAGCCAGAGCGCCCCAAAGACCACCAGCACACCGCCTACCGCGCCAATGACAATCGAGGCAGCCGGCGTCACCCAGGCGCAGGGCGCGGTGATGGCGACCAGGCCGGCCAGCACGCCGTTGAGCGTCTGACCCAGATCCGGCTTCTTCATCAGGTACCAGGCCGTGAGCATGGCGGCTATGGCCCCGCCGGCGGCGGCGATGTTCGTGTTCGCCGCGATCAGGGCAATGGCATCAGCGCTGCCACCCACCGCCGCGAGCTGGCTGCCCGGGTTGAAGCCGAACCAGCCGAGCCACAGGATGAACACGCCCAGGGTCGCCAGCGAAATAGAGTGGCCGGGGATGGACTTCGGCTTGCCGTCTTTGGCAAAGCGCCCCAGGCGCGGGCCGAGAAAGAGCGTCCCGACGAGCGCGATCCAGCCGCCCACGCTGTGCACCACTGTCGAGCCGGCGAAGTCGCGGAAGCTCGCGCCATCCGTGAAGCCCAGAGCGCCGAGCGTGGACAGCCACCCGCCGCCCCACAGCCAGTGCCCGGCAATCGGGTAAATGAAAGCCGAGATGAAGAAGCTGTACGCCAGATACGCAACAAACTGCGTGCGCTCGGCCATCGCGCCGGAGACGATAGTGGCAGCAGTCCCGGCGAACACCAACTGGAACAGCCAGAAGGCCAGCACCGGCAGACCGAAGACATCTTTGCTGCCCGCCGGATCGAGCAGGAAGCCGGTCGTGCCGATGAAGCCGCCGGCGCTGACGCCGAACATGAAACCATAGCCCAGCGCCCAGAACGCTAACGTCGCGAAGACGAAATCCACCACGTTCTTGAACAGGATGTTGACCGTGTTCTTGGAGCGCGTCAGGCCTGCTTCCACAAAAGCGAAACCGGCTTGCATGAAGAACACCAGGAAGGCGGCGAGCAGCACCCAGACCGTGTTGATGCCGCGCGCCGCCTCGGCCACCGGGTCGAGCTCCTGAGCCAGCGCCGGTCGGGCCAGCGCCAGCAAAGCCACCGCCGCCAATGCCGGCACACCGACCCAGCGCACCCACTTGAGCAGCCTGAGCAAAGACTTTTCTGACATGATTGCCTCCGAAAAAAGAGACACCCCGACTGCACATCGTGTGCAATCGGGGCGTCTCGGCCCAAAGATTTCTGGTTGGCGCTGTTGCAACCTGATGGCGCTAGAGTATCAGAAATCCGTCATTCGCCTCAATACCCGAACAGGCCACTCCGCCACAGACAATGCGCGGCGAATCTTCGGGCAGTGCGCACAAACGGTCATTTGGCGACGGGCGGCTTCAGGCCGGCCTGCAGCGCCACCGCTACCGCTGCTGCCCGGTTGCTCACGCGCAGCTTCTGCAGGATATGATCCACGTGCTTCTTGACGGTGTTCGGCGTAATCAGCAGGTTCTCACCGATTTGCTTGTTGGTCAGGCCCTGCGTCATCAGCGCCAGCACCTCACGCTCGCGCTCGGTCAGTTCGTCCAGCGGCGACGGCTCGACGACAGCGCCTGCCTCTCTGCGCACGGCCTCGGCCACCAGCCGGACAAAAGCCTTGCGGTCGAACAGCGCCTTCTCGATAAAGGCAAAGACGCCATGCTCTTCATAGGCGCGGTCTATCTCCTCCGGACTGTCCATGCCGCTGACCACAATGGTGGCCACGCCACGCTGGCGGGCCGCCTGCAACAGGCGATAGCCGTCGCGGTTCTCCTGACGCGCCTCGCTGCTGGCCAGGTTGAGGTCCACAATTGCCAGCGCGAACCTGCCGCGCTGTAGCTCGCCGCGCGCCTCGGCATAGCTGGCGGCAAAGTGCAGCCTGTAATCGGCCAACAGCTCGGCGTATAAATCGCGCCACTCGGCGTTATCTTCCACCACCAGAATGTTTTTCAAATCCATGTCGCTCACTTCTCTGCCGGCTCAGCGGCGACCGGCAGCCGGATGATGAAGGTGCAGCCGCGCGCCGCCGGGTTCGGCTCGGCAAGCCGGATACTACCACCAAAACGCTGCACCCACGACTTGACCCACCACAGCCCGAAGCCCATCTTACGCCCTGAGTTCTTGGTGGTGAAGGAGGCGTCGAAAATGCGCTCACGGAATTCAGGCGGCACGCCCGGCCCGTCGTCGGCGATGCTCAGCTCCACCCAGCTCCGGTCGGGGTCAAGCGCATCGGCCACCACCCGCCCGCTCACCGTGATGCGCCCTTTGCACTCGCCGATGGCGTCCACGGCATTCTCGATCAGGTTGAACAGGACAAGCTGCAACTGCTCTTCGGCGGCGGAGACCGCGGGCAGCTTGCTCAAACCCCTCGCTCGCAGGCGGATACATTCCGGGCGCACGGCGCGCGCAGCGGCGGCTTCATAGCACTTGAGCACGGAGACAGCTCGCAGGGGGAAAGGACGGATTCCGGCAAACGTCTCGCGCGCCGCCGTCATCGCTTTGCGCGCACTGCCTTCGATATCGGTCAGCTTTTTCTTGACGAAGGGGTCATCCAGCAGGTCGGGACGCTTCTCTTTCAGGCCTTCCACCAGCTGTGGGATGACGCCGACCATGTTGTTGATGCGGTGGATCAGGTTCGCGGCCACGTCGCCCAGCACGGCAAAGGTTTCGGCCACGGCCTGCCGCTCCTGAGCCAGCTTGATCTGCGTCAGCGCCTCGGCCTGTTGAAAGGCGACGGCGGCATGATTCGCCAGGCTGGTGAGAAGGCGCGTCTCCCAATCGGAGAATTCGCGCAGCGCCTGCGTGTACACGCTGAACGCGCCCAGCGGCGCGCCCTCGCGACCGATGAGGGGCACGGCCAAGCCCGAAACCCATTTCATCGCATCCACCAACCGGCGGCGCTTGATGCGCGGGTCGGTCGGCAGATCGGCGCTATAAACCGGGCGGCGCGTCAGCACGGCCTGGCCGAGGAAGCTGCCTTCCAGCGGGACGCGGTAATCGGGCCAGACGGCGGTGATATTGGCGGCGCGCAGGCGCAGATAGGCCGGGTCGGCATCGAACTCCCAGACGGCGGCGTGCGGCACGTTGAGCAGGTCGAGCGCGCGCTGAATGAGTAGGCCGAGCAGTTCATCCGGCGAATGGCTGACCAGCTTGCCGGTGATGGCCTCCAGCGCGGCCAGCAACTTGGCCTCCTGCAACGCGATAACGGCCTGCGTTGCCAAAGTCTCTAACAGGCGCTGATGTTCGGCCTCGAAGGCGCGGGGGCGCGGACTCTCAACGTTCAACACGCCCTCCACCCCGCCGCCCGGCCCGAGCATCGGCACGGCCAACTCAGAGCGCATCTCCAGCTCCGGATGGAGAGGCACGTACACGTCCGACCAGGGTGGCCGGCGCGTGTCGGCGATGAGGGCCGATTGCCGATGGCGGGCTACCCAGGCCATCACACTGGTCGGCTCATCCACGGAGATGTCTCGACTCAACGCAGGCGAAGTCGGGCCGGGATAGCTGGCGCGCAGCCGGAGCAGTCCGGCGGGCTTATCCAACAACCGGAAGGAGCCGTACTCCGCACCGGTGAGCGCCACCGCGCTGCGCAGAATCTCGGCGAGGGTTTCATCCAGGCCGGAGCGCGAGCTGATCAGCTGCTCGGCACGGCGGAGCTGCTCCAGCTCGTCCACTTTGCGCTGCAAGGCGCGGTTGATGGCATCGAACTGGCGCGTGTTGTAGATGGCGACGGCGGACAGCGGCACGAAAGCGTCGAGCAGGAGCAGCTCGTCGTCGGTGAAAGTGCGCGCCTCGCGCAGGTCCACGTACAACGCGCCCACCGGCTGATCGGAGACCAGGAGCGGGTAACAGGCGGAAGTGTGAATGCCGGCTTCGCGCTTGAGGGGATGAAACGGCAGACCACTCTCGTAAGAGAGGACGCGCCGCCGCGTGCGCAGGGCCAGCGCGCCGACGCCGTCCGGGCGCGGCACATCGCCGAGGATAGGCACACGCTCACCGGCGGAGACGCGACTGGTCGGGTCGAAAGCCCCGCGCGCCGCATCATAGGTGTAGATTACCGCCGCTGCCTCGCTGCCCATCAACTTCGTTGCCGTGTCGGCAATTAGCTGGAGCGCTTCGCGCAACGATGTTTCTGGCCCGAGGCGCAGCATGCGTGCCCCGGCTTCGCGCAAAAGATCAAGCGCCGCCGGCCAATTGGTCATTTGTTGATGATTGATAACTGAAGACTAATGACTGAAGACTGAAGACTGAAGACTTCGTCATTAGTCATCAGTCTTCAGTCTTCGTGTATTCTACCCGCAAACGCCGGCGGCTTAGGCGTCGTAGTACAGGTAGAACTCGTAAGGATGCGGGCGCAGGCGGATCGGGTCAATCTCCTTGGTGCGCTTCATCTCCAGCCAGGTCTCCAGCACATCGGGCGTGAAGACGCCGCCCTCTAGCAGAAACTCATGGTCGGCTTCAAGCGCAGCCAGCGATTCGGCCAGCGAGCCGGGCACCTGCTTGAAGCACCCTTTCTTGTGTTCGTAAATGTCGAAGTCCGCCGGCTCACCCGGGTCAATCTGATTCTTGATGCCGTCGAGGCCGGCCAGCAGCATGGCCGAGAAGGCCAGATATGGATTGGCGGAGGGGTCAGGGCAGCGGAACTCGAGGCGCTTGCTCTTCGGGCTGGTCGAGTACATCGGGATGCGCACGGCGGCGGAGCGGTTGCGGCGCGAGTAGGCGATGTTGACCGGGGCCTCGAAGCCGGGCACCAAGCGATGATAAGAGTTGACGGTAGGTGCAACGATGGCCAGCAGTGCGGGTGCGTGCTTAAGCAGGCCGCCGATGTAATACAACGCAGTCTTGGAGAGTAGCGCGTAACCGTCCTTGTCGTAAAAGGTGTTGGTGCCGTTCTTCCAGATGGACTGGTGGACGTGCATGCCGGAGCCGTTATCGCCCCAGAGGGGCTTGGGCATGAAGGTGGCCGTCTTGCCGTGGCGCAGAGCAACATTTTTGACGATGTACTTATAGAGCATCAGGTTATCGGCCATGCTCACCAGGTCGCTGAAGCGCATGTCAATCTCGCATTGCCCGGCAGTGGCCACTTCATGGTGATGCACCTCGACCGGCACACCACACGCAGTAAGCAGCGAGACCATCTCCGAACGCAGGTCTTGCAACGTATCAGCCGGCGAGACCGGGAAGTAGCCTTCCTTCCAGCGCGGGCGGTGACCGAGGTTGTTTGCGCCATGGATACCCTCATGTGCAGCACTGTTCCAAATCCCCTCGATCGAGTCAATCTCATAGCTGGCGCTGTATTCGGTCTGGTGATAGCGGATCTTGTCAAAGACGAAGAATTCCGCTTCCGGCCCCCAGTACGAGACGTCGCCGATGCCGGTGGCTTTGAGGTATGCCGCGGCCTTCTGCGCGATGTAGCGCGGGTCGCGGCTGTACGGTCCACCGGTCAGCGGGTCGCGCACGTTACAAATCAGGCTAAGGGTCGGTACCGCCATAAACGGGTCCATGTGCGCGGTAGTCGGGTCCGGGACGAGCAACATGTCGGACTCGTGGATAGACTGAAAGCCGCGAATGGATGAGCCGTCGAAGCCGATGCCTTCCTCGAACAGCTCTTCGGTCAACTCGTCTATTGTGGCGCTGAAGTGCTGCCAGGTGCCGGGAAGGTCGGTGAACTTGAAGTCCACGAACTTCGCGCCGTTGGCCCTGGCGAACTCGATGACTTGTTTGGGTGTTTCGGTTTTAGGAACCATAGAAAGTCTCCTTTTGAATTGGCGTCCGGGCAACGAAAAAGCCCCCAGCCGGCTCAAAGTCGGCTGGGGGCGTCGTGGCCCAAACAGGTGTATTTGATTTCGCGCGAGACTATAGCACGAGCTGCAAGGCGTTGTCAATGAAGGCTCGTAGAACTTTAGGGGGAGGAGATTGGGCAAATTGGCCACGTTACTGCTATGGCGAAGTAAAGCTTTGCGGTAAACTCACCGTCGCCGACTGCGCCTGCCGGCTTGCACAGCCGGATTAAGAGGCATCGGCAGGATGAAGACGGTGCGACCCTGTGTTGACTTCCACAATACACTTCTGCAACTTTGCCCGCAGGAGAGACGATGCTTGACTTCACTCCCGTTCGCAATAAACAAATGACGATGATGGAGCTGGTGAAGGATTTGACCCGCGACGACCTGCGCCGCCTGACCAACGAGATGGTGGACACTATGCTGGGTGCGATCGAGGCCTGCACCGACTTCGATGTGACGTTTGTGCCGGTGGACCCGCACGCCCACGACTCCGCCGCCGCAACCGAGGGCGAAGTGAACCTGCCCTGGACGCTCGGCCACGTCATCGTCCACACCACCGCCTCCGCCGAGGAAGCCGCCTTCCTGGCCGCCGAACTGGCGCGCGGCGTGCCCAACCATGGCCGCTCGCGCTACGAGACGCCCTGGCAATCGGTGACCACCATCGCGCAATGCCGCCGGCGTTTGGAAGAGAGCCGCCGCATGCGCCTGGCGACGCTGGACGTGTGGCCGGACGAGCCGCACCTCGACAACACGTATCAGATTTGGGAGAAAGGCCCGGTGGTCAACGCCGTCGGGCGCTTCGTCTACGGACTAATGCACGACGATGACCACATCGGCCAGATCCGGGAGATTGTGCGACAGGCGCGCGAAGCACGGGCGATGGGCGCACCGGCCGCCGGCTGAACAGCGCCGGCACCTGCCATAACAGGAACATGCTGATGCTCACGCCAGAATTCGTCCTTTACATGCTTGCCGGCTTTGTCGCCCAGGTCATTGATGGCGCGCTCGGCATGGCCTACGGCGTGACTGCATCCTCGCTCCTCCTCGCCTTCGGCCTACCTCCGGCCACAACCAGCGCCACCGTCCATGCCGCCGAGTGTTTTACCACCGGCGCTTCGGCGCTCTCTCACCACGCCTTCGGCAACGTGGATCGCCTGCTCTTTCGCAAACTGCTGCTGCCCGGCGTGATCGGCGCCGTCCTGGGCGCATACGTCCTGTCGAGCTTCCCCGGCGAGAGCCTGCGCCCGTACGTTGCGGTCTATTTGATGATCATGGGCGCAATCATCATACTCAAAGCGTTCCGAGCATTCCCTCCCCGACAAGTGACCGGTCATCTCTTCCCGCTCGGACTTGTTGGCGCCTTTCTGGACGCCGTGGGTGGCGGCGGCTGGGGGCCTATCGTGGCCTCCAATCTGATTGTTCGCGGCAACGACATTCGCCAGGCGGTCGGCAGCGTGAACGCGGTCGAGTTCTTCGTAACGTTATCCGCGTCAATCACATTTATCGTGACACTGGGCTTATCGAACTGGCACATCATTCTGGCTTTGGCGCTGGGCGGGGTGCTTGCTGCTCCGCTGGGCGCCTGGGTCGCCCGGCATATTCCCGCCAAACCTTTCATGATGCTTGTGGGCGGGCTGGTGATATTGCTCAGCCTCCGCAACCTTGCGGTGTGGTACGGCTTGCTCTAGCGAACCGTATCGAGGAATTCAATCAGCGCAGCGTTGAACGCCGCCGGAGCTTCTTCCATCGGAAGGTGACCAACGTTGGGGAAGACAACCAGCCGAGATTGCGGCAGCGCAGCATGCAACGCCTTGCCTCGCTCCAATGGAACCCAGGTGTCCTGTTCGCCCCAGAGGATGAGCGTGGGCACGCTTAGGTTGCCGACCGGCTGAGGCAGAGCGTTGCGCCCGCTGTCGCGCAGCACGCCGAGCAACGCCAGGTCCCAATCTCTAATCTCCACTATCCCCAGATAAGCGTCTTCTACTTCAGGCGTCACCACTTCTTTGACGGAATAGGCCGAAAGCTGAATCTGCGCCAGCCGCTCGCGGGTGAGCAGGTAACGCAGAAGCAATTGCCCCCAGCGCTGAAACGGCGGGAACTCGGCCAGCGTGCCAATCGAAAGCGGCAAACCCAAAATGGAACCGCCGCCCGGCTGGCCGGCCTCGCGTACTGCGCCGGCCACGAACACCAGCGCCATGACGCGCTCCGGATGGCGCAGCGCCGCATGAGCGATGACATTGCCGCCCATACTGTGGCCGACCAGCACAGCGCGCTCTATCCCAACCGCCGTCATCACATCCATCACAAAATCTGCCTGAGAGGCATGCGAGTAGTCCTGCGCAAAGCTCTTGTCGGAGAGGCCGAAGCCTTTGAGGTCGAGGGCGAGGGCGCGATAGCCGGCAGCAGCCAGCGCCGGCAGGGTATCGCGCCAGGTGTAGGTCAGCCCGCCGAAGCCGTGCACCAGCACCACAGGCGTCCCGTCCGCGGGCCCGGCTTCGCGAATGAAAGTACGAACGCCGCTGACGGTGACGAAGCGCCCATCGGCAGGGGCCAGCTCGGTCGCGTCGCGCCCCGCCTGCGCCGGCAGCGGGATGAGATACGGCCCGACGAGCGCAATCACGAGCAGGACGGCCAGAAACACCAATAGACCGCGAGCAAGTGTGGAAAGAAGTTTCTTCATGCCGGGATTCTGCCACTGCTACGCCGCAAGCATCTCAGGGTTGTATAACGAACCGAAGCAGCCCTAACCGGCCGGGAACACTTCCCACTCCGACGATGCGCTTGCCAGCGAGCCGATGAGGACGCGCGAATAGACACCGTTATTGAGAACCAGCGTAGCCAATCGCCGGGCCTGTGCGAGGCGTTCCGCCGACTCCGCCTTGTTGAGAAGGGCGACCAGCCGCGTGCCGGTCGGCGCGTTCTTGCGCCCGCCCTGTGGATGCGATAAAACACGGGCAATCACTTCCGCTGTCACCGTTTCGCCGAGCGCAACGCCGGCCAGCGCCGCCGCGCGTTCGGGACGATGGACGTGCGCGGCGTCCAGCGGCTGTCCCAGAACGTCCAGGCCAACAATCACAACGACGACCGTCGCACAATCCGGGATGGCCGGCTCATGCTCGGCAGGCGCCTTGAAGGGCAACCGCCGCGCGCCGTCCGCTTCCACAAGGACGAGGTCGGCCAGGCCACGCAGGTCGGCGATGGCTGCCGGGCTTAGGCCCATCCACTTGCCGAGGGCGTGATCGGCAGGGCCGGTGATGAGCACGCACCCATGCTTGCATAAAGCAGCCGCGACTTTCGTCGCGCCGGTCTCAGGCCAAACGAGATGAATCGGCGCAAGCGTGTTTTGCTCTAACGCAAGATGTGTGGTGGTCGCTGCAATGACGTGCCGCCCCGCCTCGTGCAGTTCCTGCGTCAGCCGCGAGAGCGCCGCCGTCTTGCCTCCTGCGCCGACGAAGGCGACAACGTCGCCACGACCGAGCTGTAGAGCATCCACAAGTCGCATTGGGGTCATGCAATACGCAATACGGAATACGAAATACGTATTGCGTATTGCGTATCGCGTATCGCGTATGCGCTACATGTGGCGTAATGCGTGCAACACTGCTTCTAACACGCCGCCGCCGATGGCACGCGCCTTATCCGAAATCGTGAAGCAGTGCTCGCGCACGCCGCGCGGGTCGAGGTCGCCCACCTTAAGGCCGGCGGTCACGGTCAGGCCATCATGCAACAGGCCGCGCAGCACACCGTTGAACGCCGCGACTACAGGCGCACCGTCCACCTCGGCCACCACGTCGCCGGCGCTCACTGCGTCACCGATCTGCTTACGCCCTGTGAACGTGCCATCGCAGGGCGCGCGCAGCACCCGATCCACGCTGAAGCCGCGCACCGGCTCCGGCCGGCCGGTATCCGGCTCCGCCCTGCCCTGCCAGTACACGCGCCCGAGGTTGTGGCCGCGATTGGTCTCGACGACGGCGTGACAATCCACCCCTGCCGTGAAGCCCGGCCCCAAACCGATGACCAGCGGCGCATCGTGAATCGTCGTGCCGAGGTTGCGCTTGGCCAGCCGCGCATCTACGACTGCGGCGGGCTGCAATTCGGCGAGCGCCCGGCCCTGTGGGTCAATCAGGACGGGGATTTCGCCGGAGTCCAGGACCGCGCGGGCAGCGTCGGCGTCTGCGACCAGGCGCGCCGTCACGCTCTCGACGACGACCGCGCCGGCGTAAACGGCCTCGGCGAAGGCGACGGCACGGCGCACGCACAGCGGCTGGGCCAGCTCAGTGATGACGACGCGGAAGCCGGCCTGATGCAAGCGATGCGCGACGCCGGAGCCTAAATCGCCGCCGCCGCGCAGGAGGATGAGGTGGTCAAAGAGAGAGAGCACTCGAAGGATAGAGAGTGGAAAGTGGAAAGTAGAGAATGGAGAATGGAGA
>JAVQXV010000104.1:0-10672 GCA_033577755.1 Anaerolineales bacterium | reverse complement strand
GCTCTTCCGTGAAGCCTTCAGGTTTGGGCGCGCCGCACTGCACCAGCGCATACTGAAACGACTCGGTCGCACCGGGGTACGGCGTGTTCACCGTAAGCACCTTGTAGTGGCCGAAGTATTCGATGGTGAAGCCGGTGGAGTACTTGACCGTTGCCTTCTCGGGGAAGTAGTCCAGTTCGGCGACGTACTCGGTAAGGCAGCCTTCTGTGAGGTTGGCGGTCGGCGCGGGGATCGGGGTTGGGGCCGGCGTTGGCGGGACGGCGGTGGGCGGGGCCGTCGTCGGAGGGGCGACGGTAGGCGGCTGGGTAGGGGCCGCTGTGGGCGTGGCGGCCGGCGCGCAGGCGGCCAGGGCCAGCGCAAGTAACAGGGACAGCAGTCCGGGTTGGCGTTTCATGGTCTTCTTCGTTCTCCTTTCAACCGATTGCGCCGCGCGAAACGAAAACCCCCGGTCGTGAGACCAGGGGTGGTTGAAAGCGGGTCGCCGGCGTCGGCCGGGCGATAGCTTCCACCACCTTTCCGCGAGGCTCGTGGATAGCGCAGGGCAGGCGGGCGACCTGGCTTGTTAGTCTTTTAGTCAGGTGGTTAGGTGGTCTTATATTCGGGTAGTCTTGTGATCGGCTGCCTGACCACTTGACTACACGACCACTTGACTACGTGACTACCTGACTACGTGACTAACTTACAGTTGCGCGACAGCGTCGGACTTGCACCGACTTCGCCGTTTGGGCCCGCACCATCCGGGGTAACGGGCACCTGCTCTGCTGGCTATGGATTGGCGACCGGAGTGTATGACGTTACGGGGAGTGTGTCAAGTGAGGACGGCCGCGGTGATTACACACATCTGGAAGAAGCTCGAGGAAATGGATGGTCGGCCAGATAGGACACGGTAGCCGCGGTCTGCCAGACAGCGCTAATGCCGCGCAACAAGAGGTACAACCCATCGCGGTCTTGCGCCAGGCCGAGCTTGCCGCCGAGTTGGCGGAGCCAGCGGACGGCGGTGGGCGACCACGTGCAGGCGATGGTGGCCACGAATTGGGCCGCGAGCAGAACCAGCACGAACAGGCGCCGCATGCGTTCGAGGGTCTGCACGCGTAGGTCTTCGATATCGAGGCCGTCTTCCTGATCAAAGCGATAGAAGTGTTCAATCTGACCGCGCTGGCGCCAATCGGCATACACCTGGCGAACGACGTCAGCGTGGGTCAGCGGGACATTGGTCAGCAAGATCACATCGTGTTGGTCGGTGGGGTCATGGACCACTAACACCCAGAGGGTCTGTTGGCTAGCGGGTAAGCGGACTTGAAACCAACCAAAGCGCAAGTTGGCTCGCCGAACTTTACGGGCATGGGTAAAGAGCACTGTCTGTTCAAACGCCGGCGGCACGCCGGCCACCAGGTCAAAGAGGGGTTCGGGCTCCCAACGCTGCCAGCGTTCGTTCCAGACTTCAACTGTGCGATTGTGGTACGCCCGGATGACAAACTCGGCCTGCACGCGTTCCACCTGGGCAAAGACCTTCTGATCATCGAGGCCGGCATCCCCCACAAAGCGCAGTTTTTCGCCGGGAAAGACGGCCCGGCTCATGCGCACGGCCCGCTCTACTTCACGGTTTTGACTGAGAAAGTCGTCGCTCCGGTACGAAAACCACTGAGCGTAGCTCACCGCCGGTTGGGGCAGATTGACCACCGTGGCCGTGATGGCCGGATAGCCCCGCGTCTTGCGTTTCTCCCCGGTGAAACTCGGCGGGCGGCTCTTGATGACCGTGCTGACGCCTTCCAGTTGCTGGGTGTATGCCTTCTCAAAGTTCACCGGATCCACCCCAATCACCAGATAGGCCGGCCGGTGCGCCGCAACCGTGGCCTGGGCAACCCGATACAGCCCTTTCTGCAACGTCCAGTGCGTGAACCGCTTGTTTCCTAAGAACCGATACCCACGTTGGCACGTCGGCCAGATCGTCGCCTCCGAATGGCTGACCCCGCGCGCAATCTGGGTCACCACGGGCGATTGGCTGCTCACCACGCCTTGCACCAACAACTCGGCCACGGCTTTCAACCGCGCATCGGGCAACAAACTCGTCACCGGCTCCAGAAACGCCCGCAGGCTCTCGTTCAATTCGGCCACAGGCAAAGCCGCCAGCAGGGTGGAATGTGGTATCGTACTCATGCCTCCGCTCCTGAGAAGATTGGTCGTCAATTACCCAACCTTACCTCAGCGAGCGGAGTTCATTCTAACCTTAGAGCGAATTCCTGATTGATTTACGGTTCCGTAGACTGAAAACAGGTCGAATTTCGCATGCCTTGCCGTAATTCCAGCTGGAAACCGCTCTAGAGAGGTGAATAATCACCGCTCGTAGACCTGTTGACGAAAAGCTTGTAGTCGGTTAAGGTGTTCGGTGGCAGTGGTGGAGTTGCACATACCTCGATTCTGCCAGCGGGCGGCTGGCCGGCAAGTCAGCCGCCCCAATTTAGTCTAAACTCGAGAATTTACACAAGACTCGTTATACTGCCGACAGATCGTGCATGGCTCGCGCCCCAGCAAAGCACCGGGCGACAAGGAAAGGAGGAAGGGCATCTGCTTTCCTCGAGAATGCTTCACTTCTCTTCACTTTCGTTCATGGACTTCCCAAGCCCTGCACTTCCTCTCTGAAAATCGCCGTCGGATTACAGAAAGGACTCTCTCATGAAATGGCAAATCGTGGCACGAACGCTGGCAGTGATAGGCCTGTTGTTAGGCGGCCTGGGCACGCCGCGCGCGCTGGCGCAAGACCCAACCGGACCGAAGAGCGTGGATCAACCGGAGATGGGCGCAACGGCGCGCACCGGAGCGATCGCTTACACCGACCAGATTATCATCAAGTACCGCACAAACGCCGGGATCGAAGCGCTGCAGGCCGCCGGCGCCGAGCAGATGCAAACGCTGAGCGCAGCGGCGGGCGTGAGCCTGACCTACTTCCGCGAGATGTCCGGCGACGCGCACGTGCTCAAGCTGCCCGAAGCGCTGCCCGAAGCCGAGGTGGCCGCCCTGGCGCAGAAGCTGGCCGCCCTGCCGGAAGTGGAGTACGCCGAAGCAGATCGCCGTGTGCAGGCTTTGGCCATCCCTAACGACCTGCGCTATGGCGAACAATGGCACTATTTAGCGCCGGTCATGGGCACGTATGGCATCAACTTGCCCGGGGCATGGGATATTACTACCGGCACAATCACACTCATAATCGCTGTGATTGATACCGGCCTGGTCTTCGACCACCCCGACCTGGTGGGACGCACCGTAGCGGGCTACGATTTCATCACCAGTTCGTTTACAGGCAACGATGGGAATGGGCGCGATCCGGACGCTTCCGACCCCGGGGACTGGAACAGCGCCGGCGAATGCGGCGCAGGGTCGGGCGCGCGCAATAGCAGCTGGCATGGCACGCATGTAGCCGGCACCATCGGCGCGGCAACGAACAACGGCATAGGCGTAGCCGGCATCAATTGGGTTTCAAAAATACAGCCGGTGCGCGCGTTGGGCAAGTGCGGCGGCACGATTTCCGATGTCGTGGATGCAATCCGTTGGTCGGCGGGCTTGCCGGTAGCCGGCGTTCCGACCAATCCAACGCCGGCGCGCGTGATTAACCTGAGCCTGGGTTCGGTAGAGCCTTCGGTTTGTAGCCTGAGTCAACAGAATGCCATCAACGACGCGACGGCCGCCGGCGCAATCGTTGTAGCTGCTGCCGGAAACAGCGCCAACGATGCCGGCAACTATTCGCCGGGCAATTGTGCCAATGTAATTACAGTTGCCGCAACAAACCGCGACGGGAATCGCGCCGGCTACAGCAACTTCGGCGCCACCGTCGAGATCAGTGCGCCGGGAGGATCAGGCGGGATGGGCAGCCCCAACGCCGTCCTCTCCACCCTCAACCAGGGCACGACCTCGCCCGTGCCCAACAACGCCTTCTACCAGTTCTACCAGGGCACCAGCATGGCCGCCCCGCACGTCGCCGGTGTCGCCTCGTTGATGCTGTCCGTCAACCCGAACCTCACCCCTGCCCAAGTGCTCTCGCTGCTCCAGTCCACCGCCACGCCGTTCCCTTCCGGCAGTACGTGCAGCACGACTACGTGCGGCGCGGGCATCCTCAACGCAGCGGCGGCGGTGCAGGCGGCGCAGAACGCGTCCACCCTGAACCAGCGCGTCTTCCTGCCGCTCATCAACCGCGACTTTGGCAGCGGCGGCCTCGTACCCAATGGCGACTTTGAACAAGGTGCTACGGTTTGGGCACAATCGTCCAGCAACGGCCGACAGCAGATCCGCAACAGCTTCGCGCCCAACATCGTGACCCCCCATAGCGGCGCCTGGGGCGTCTGGCTTGGCGGCGCTTTCAATGAACAGGGCTACATCCAGCAAACGGTGATCGTTCCCGCCGGCGCGCCCTATCTTTACTTCTATAACTGGATTGGCTCAGCAGACTCTCCGGGCTTTGACTTCGGCTATGTTGTGATCAATGGCGTAACGGTTTTGACAGTAGATCTGCACAGCGGCGCAAACACCGGTGGGTGGGTCAAGCGCGTTATAAATCTGACTGCCTACGCCGGACAGATGGTGACCTTGCAAATTGCAGTCACGACGGATGACGCCTACAACAGCAACTGGTTTATTGATGACGTCGGCTTCCAGAGCACGCCATAGGCGTATGGCCGCCTTACGAAAAAAAACGGAGCGGGCCGTCCAACCCGCTCCGTTTTTATTCCACCTCGATGACCCGGCCGGCGGCGGCACGGCGCAGTCGGTCGCGCACGGCCCAGCCCAGTCCCTCCGGCGCAGGCAGACGCGCGAGGATGACCTCCACGCCGCGCGCATCCAGGTCGCGCAGCGCCGCGAACAGACGGCGGCCTATCTCCTCCGGCTCGGCCTCCCGGCCTAAATTCGCTTGCTCCACCGGCAGCCCGGCGAAGTGGACAGCCTCGCCGGCCAGCGTCAGCACGCCCACGCGCCGCCCGACTTGTGAGAGGGCGCGCGCCGCCAGCCGCATTGCCGCCAGCGCCGCCTCTCGCGGGCCGGCGTACAGACGCAGCTCGGCGCGCGGCGCATAGTGCTTGAGGAACATGCCCGGCGCGTCCGCGGCGGTGCTCTCCTCCAGAAAGCGTTCGCTCACAACCAGGTCCGGCGCGAGCTGCCGCAGCACCTCGAGCGTCAGCCCGCCCGGACGTAGCACAACGGGCGGCGTGCGCGTTACATCCACGATAGTGGACTCCAAACCGATAGTTGCCGGCCCGGCGTCGAGCACGCCGTCAATCAGGCCGTCCAAATCGTCGAGCACGTGCTGGGCAATGGTTGGGCTGGGACGGCTGAAGCGATTGGCGCTGGGCGCGGCGATGGGTGTGCGCGCCGCCGCCAGCAGCGCCTGGGCCACCAGATGGCTCGGCGCGCGCACGGCCACCGTCTCCTTGCCCGCCGTTACTTCTAGCGGGACGACGGGTCGGCGCGGCAGCACCAGAGTGAGCGGGCCGGGCCAGAAGGCCTCGGCGAGCTGCCAGGCCAGCGCCGGAACGGAGTGTGCGACCGACTCCAGCTGCGCCACGCCGGGCACATGAACGATGAGTGGGTCGGTGGTGGGGCGACCTTTGGCGACGAACAGCCGGCGCACCGCCTCAACGTTCAGCGCATCCACCCCCAGCCCATAAACGGTCTCCGTCGGAAAGGCGACCAGGCCGCCGTTGCGTAAGCAGGTGGCGGCGGCTTCGATCGCAGCAGGGTCAGGCCGGGCGGCATCCACCGGCCATACTTGCGTCAGCGCCATAGGTGAGTCACTCGCTCGAAGGATAGGGACGCCGGGCGAGGAGGAGCAGCTCGCCGAGGGTGAAGGTGACCGGCCCGGTGAGCGGGTCGCCGGCGAACTGTGGGTTCAAGGCTTCGCGGGCCACAGCCGGCGCATGCCACAGCATCACGCGCAGTTGCTCACGGGTGCGCAACGGCACGCTCAGCCGGTCACACCACAGCTCGAAGTCCAGCAGCTTGCGATAGTGCTCCACGTGATGAAGAGTCAGGCCGGCGGCGAGGCAGAAGGCCTCCCAATCCGAGGCCGCGTACTCCCAGACGTGCGACGGGTCGCGCAGTTTTTCAAAGGCGTTGATGTGCCGCGCCGCGTGGGCGTCCGGTGGCGTGACATTGTCAATGAGGGCGAACCAGCCGCCGGGCCTGAGCACGCGCGCGCTCTCGCGGACGAACTGCGCCGCCTGCGGAAAATGGTGCGCCGCCAAACGGCAAGTCACCAAATCGAACGCGCCATTCGCGAACGGCAGGTTGCCGGCCTCGGTCTGCCCAAAGGTGACGTTGCTCACGCCGCGGCTTTGGAGGAAACGCCGCGCAGCGACCAGCATCTCCGCCGTCACATCGCCGGCGACGACTTCACGGACGAACGGGGCGATGGCCAGCGCAGTGTGCCCGCCGCCCGTTGCAACGTCGAGCGCACGCCACGCCGGGGCAAACGGCAGCAGAGCGAGCATCCGCTCCAGACTCTCGCCCTGCGCGTGGTCGGCGCTGGCCACGTAGTTCTGTGCGTGCATACCGAATTGCCGCCGCACGAGTTCGGTGCTCATGGCCGCGATTGTAAAGGGGATTGACATAGCGTGCCAGGCGAAGGAGGGGGAATACGCATGGTAGAATGACGCGACCTGACCCGAACTGACAATTCGAGGCTCAATAAGGCGCCCGCGCGCGGCTTTTCCACCTGCTAACGCATGGCTGCGCGCTTTCACACCTATTCGGTGACCGGTGCCATGACCATGTGATCTCAAGGAAACGGACTGTATGAAAAAATCCGTTCAGGCCTTGCTCAAACGACGCCGCGCGCGTTACGCCCAGATGATATTTGCCGCGCTGGCATTGCTGGGCATGCTGGCCATCGTGTTCATCTTCTTCTCGTTCGCCGCCGGCGGCCCCCTGGCGCAACTCCTGGCCACCGCAACGCCGACCTTCACGCCGACGCTGCCACCTTCGTCCACTCCCAGCCCCAATCCGGCCACACCGACGCCGGAGTTCACCGACACGTTGACGCCGACCGCAGGCCCCTCTCCCACGCCGACACCGGCCATCTACGTGGTCGTCGAAGGCGATACACTCTTTAGTATTGCCCAGCAATTCACTACGACGGTGGATGCCATTGCGATTGCAAACGGTATTGCCATCACGGCGCCCCTGTCCATTGGGCAGACTCTCATCATCCCCCAGCCGGGCAGCGTGCAGACGCCGACGCCGACGCCGCTGCCGACCGGTCTGCCGCGCGGCGCTCGCATCCAGTACACCGTGCTGCTCGGTGACACACTCGAAGCCATCGCTGCCAAGTTCAACAGCACGCCGCAAGATATCGCCCGGCAGAACCGGCGCAACAACCAAGACCTGACCAATGCCAACCTGCGCGCCGGCGACGTCATCATCGTGCGCATCAACCTGGTGACGCCCGTGCCGACGGCCACGGCAACGCCGACCGCGGCGAGCACGACGACAACAACCGGAACCGCAACGCCGTAAATTTGTGAACGACCTCGACGAAACGACCTTTGCCGAAGAAGTCCAAACTGCCGGCGAGTTCCTCTCTCCGGTACGCGCCAATCTGTTGTTCGCGCGGGAGATTGCGTACCCCGACCTGCGCCCGTCGGTTTACCTACATCAATTGAAAGACTTGGCAGAAGCCGCGGCGCGCGCCATCGGCGGCGGGGACATAGCCGCGCGCGCTCAGGCCCTGGCCGGCTTCCTCTTTCAGCAGCAGGGCTTTCGCGGCAACCGCGCCGAGTTCAACGACCCGCGCAACTCGTTCCTCAACGAGGTGCTGACGCGCCGCCTGGGCCTGCCCATCAGCCTGAGCGTCCTGTTTCTGCACATCGGGCAGCAGCTCGGCCTGCCGGTGCAGGGCGTGGGGATGCCGGGCCATTTCATCGTCGGCGTGGCGGCGGAGGCCGGCCCGCTGTACCTCGACCCGTTCAACGGTGGCAGGCCGCTCACGCGCGGGCAGTGTCTGGAGCTGGTGCAGCAGGCCACCGGCTATCAGGGCCGCTTCGACGCGCGCTGGCTGGCCCCCACCTCGCCGCGCGACATCGTCGCCCGGATGCTCAACAACCTGCGCAACGTCTATTCTCAGGCCGAGGACTGGCCGCACACCCTAAGCGTCATTGAGCGTCTGCGGGAGCTGCAACCGGAGGAGCCGGCGCACGTGCGCGACATGGGCATGGTGCTCTACCACCTCGGCGCGCTGCGTCGCGCCGCCGAGAGCCTCACGGAGTACCTGGCGCTGGCCCCCAACGCCCGAGACGCCGACCAGGTGCGCCAGAGCCGCAACCTGCTCTGGGACGAGCTGGCCCGGCAGCATTGAGTGCGGGAAATTTGGCCTCGCTCCCCAAGTCGCGTAAACTTCCAAAGACGTCGGCCATACTCTTTTTGCCATGAAGGAGCCTGATGCAAAGTAAACGCCGCTTGCTGGGGATGACCATCACGCAGCTTGCCATCATCGCCGGGGCCGGGCTGCTGGTGCTGTGCCTGGGCTGCGGTGGCTTCGGCTTTCTGGCCATACAGCTGATGACGAGCGAGCCGCTCGAACCGCTGGCAACCGTAGCCCCGACCAACCCGCCACCTACCCTCACCCCGACGCTCTTCCCCGACAAAGAACAGACCACTGCGCCGCCGACCGAGACGCCCACGCCCGCGCCGACGGCCACACGCGAGCCGGGCCGTCATTACGAACCGGCCGGCGGTTACTCCTTTATCCCGCCGGCAGGCTGGCAGATGGTAGAACTGGCCGGCCTGAAATACAAAGTTGCCATCACCGAGGTGGCGGGATTCAACGCCTCCATCAACTTCGTAGACGAGCTTTACGACGGCACGCTCAACGCTTACATCACCGCCAATCGCGCCGTGTTGCAGCAGGCCTATCCCGACGTGACCTTCGGTGTGCAGGAAGAGTTCTTTGCAGTAGCTAACATTCCGGCGGCGCGTCTGCAAGCCACCCTCACCATTGACAATCGTAAGTTGCGGCACATCTACTACTTTTTCGACTCCGGCCAACGCAACTACATCGCCACCTGTTCCCTGCTGGCCGATGGCAGCCAGGATTTTCTGATCGAAGCCTGCAACCAGAGCCTGCGGACATTTCGAATCGAGCCGCAGCCGTAGAACGGCGCAGCGCGACTCTGCTCGCAGAAAGCTGCCACGAGTGCACGAGAAAACGCACTGCGGATGACGCAGAGTTCTTCGATTATTTCTCCGCGTGCTCTGCGATCTCAGCGGTGAGAATTGAGAGCCGGCGAGGCTCTCAGAGCCAAGTGCGTGCGAACTCCCGCTTCAACCTGAACGCCGACCAGCCGGCGTACTCGGCGCTCTCGCCCAGCTCGGCCTCGATGCGCAGCAGGCGATTGTACTTCGCCACGCGGTCGGTGCGGGCCGGCGCGCCGGTCTTGATTTGCCCGGCGTTCGTCGCCACCACCAGGTCGGCGATCGTCGTGTCTTCGGTCTCGCCGGAGCGATGCGAAATCACCGCCGTCCAGCCCGCCGTCTGCGCCATGCGGATGGCATCCAGCGTCTCCGTCAGTGTGCCGATCTGGTTGAGCTTGATGAGGATGGAGTTGGCGGCGTTCTCGGCGATGGCGCGCGCCAGCCGCTTGACATTGGTGACCAAGAAGTCGTCGCCCACCAGTTGCACCCGGTCGCCCAGACGGGCGCGCAGCATCTTCCAGCCCTCCCAGTCGTCCTCGGCCAGGCCGTCTTCGAGCGAAATCACCGGGTAGCGGCCGACGATGTCGGCCCAGTAGTCCACCATCTCGGCGGTAGTCAGGCTGCGGTTCTCGCGCGCCAGGTGATACTTACCATCGTGATAAATCTCGCTGGCGGCGGGGTCAAGCGCCAGCATCACCTGCTCGCCCGGCTTGTAGCCTGCGCGCTCGATGGCCTGCATGATGACCTTGAGCGCCGATTCGTTGTCGGGCAAGCTGGGCGCGAAGCCGCCCTCATCGCCGACGTTGGTCGGCTGGTTCATGTCGTGCAGCACCATCTTCAGGCTCTGGTAAATCTCGCTGCCCCAGCGCAACGCCTCGCGGAAGGAGGGCGCGCCCACGGGCATAATCATGAACTCCTGAAAGTCCGTGCTGTTGACGGCATGCTTGCCGCCGTTGAGGATGTTCATCATCGGCACGGGCAGGATGTGTGCGTGCACGCCGCCGAGATACTTGTACAGCGGCAGCTCCAGCGAGGCCGCCGCCGCGCGGGCCGCCGCCAGCGACGCGCCCAGGATGGCGTTCGCGCCGAGCTTGCTCTTGGTCTCGGTGCCGTCGAGCTGGATCAGCTTGCGATCCAGGCCGACCTGGTCGAACACATCATGTCCGTAGAGCGCGTCGGCGATGAGGGTGTTGACGTGCTCGACGGCTTTGAGCGTGCCCTTGCCGCCGTAGCGGCTCTTGTCGCCGTCGCGCAGCTCCAGCGCCTCATGCGCCCCGGTGGACGCACCGGACGGCACCATGGCGCTGCCGATTGTGCCGTCTATCAGAGTCACTTCAACGCACACGGTCGGGTTGCCGCGCGAGTCGAGCACTTCATAGCCGTTGACTTCTTCGATTTCAATTTGCATGGGGAAAACTCCTTGAGTGAGAATGTTGGCGTCTTTGAGAGCGGGCCGGCGCAATTGTGCCACAACCGGAGGGGATTTGAGATTGGAGAT
>JAVQXV010000103.1:0-10699 GCA_033577755.1 Anaerolineales bacterium | reverse complement strand
GAGGAGCTGGAGCGCCTGCTGGCGATGGCGCCGGTGTACAACTTCGCGCACTATCAGGTGCTGCCGCTGGCCGAGATGGACACGCCGGCGTTCATCGTGCAGCCGCCGGCAGAGGCGGGCGCATGATCCCGCAGGCCAACCCGCACGCCGCTTATCAACGTCACCGCGCCGAGATTGATGCTGCCATCCGCCGCGTCCTCGACTCCGGGCGTTACATCCTCGGGCCGGAGGTCGCCGCCTTCGAGCGCGAGTTCGCCGAATGGCTCGGCGTGAAGCACGCGCTGGGCGTGGCCTCCGGCACGGAGGCGCTGTGGCTGGCGTTGCGCGCTGCAGGCCTCGGCCCGGGCGCAGAGGTCATCACGCCTTCGATGACGGCCAGCGCCACGGTAGCGGCCATCGTGGAGGCCGGTGCGCGCCCGGTCTTCGCCGAGCTGTCGCCGGATACGCTCACGCTCGACCCACAGGCCGTGGCGCAGGCCATCACGCCGCGGACGCGCGCCCTCGTCCCCGTTCACCTGTACGGCAACCCGGCGGACATGACGGCGCTGACCGAACTGGCGCGCGCGCACAACCTGCTCATCATCGAGGACTGTGCGCAGGCGCACGGCGCGCTGCACCGCGGGCGCAAGGTCGGCACGTTCGGAGTGGCGGCGGCGTGGAGCTTTTACCCGACGAAGAACCTGGGCGCCTTCGGCGACGGCGGACTGGTGACGACGGACGACGACGCCTTTGCCGGGAAGCTGCGCCTGCTGCGTGAGTACGGCTGGGCCGAGCGCTATCACAGCAGCACGCACGGCTGGAACTCGCGCCTGGATGAGCTTCATGCTGCGATGCTGCGCGTGCGCCTCAGGCATCTGGACACAGACAACGCCCGCCGCCGCGAGATTGCCGCGCGTTACCGCGCCGACCTGCCGCCGGAGTTGCCGAGCTTCGCGGCCCGGCGCGGCGATGTGGGCGTGGAGCATCTCTTCGTCGTGCGGCACCCGCAGCGCGACCGATTGCGCAAGCGCCTGCAGGAACTCGGCGTGGGCACGGCCGTTCAGTATCCGCTGGCCTGCCACGAGCAGGCGGCCTACGCGCCGTTCGGTGGCGGCCCCGGCTCGCTGCCCATCACCGAGAGCGCCGCGCGCGAAATCTTCAGCCTGCCGATGTACCCGGAGCTGACGGACGCGGAAGTGGAGACCGTCATCGCCGCTGCGCGACAGGCCGTAGACGAAATCCGACGGGGATAGGCTCTAGGGAGCAGAAGAGCCAGGACGCCGAACGTGGCATATTACGGAGAGGCCCTATGAGTACCCAGGATATTCGCTGGATTCAGCGTTTCGGTCACTACTCCAGAGCCGTGGGACAATTGAGAAAATTCATCGAGAAAAAGGAGCTGAACGAACTGGAAGAACAGGGACTGATCCAGGCGTTCGAATATACCTATGAACTAGCCTGGAACACGATGAAAGATTATTTTGAATCTCAAGGCGAGACCGACTTGCACGGTAGTCGTGACGTTTTTCGGCTGGCATTCAAGCGCGGCCTAATCGAGGATGGTGAAACGTGGATGGATATGGTCAGAAGCAGGACCTTGACGAGCCATACCTACAACGAGGAGTTGGCCAAACAAATCGCCACGACAATCGTTGCCCGCTATTTCCCTGAGTTTGTGAAACTGCAAACCACAATGCAATCGCTGAAAGATAAGGCGGCATGACGCTCCGCTTTGGGCTGAACGAGGCCACCATCCAAAAAATCCATGCCGTTCTGGCTCATTATCCGCAGGTGGAGCGGGCAATCTTGTACGGCTCGCGCGCCAAAGGCAATTACAAAAACGGCTCGGACATTGACCTCACCCTGATCGGCGGGGCCGACCTGACCCTGAACGTGCTCTACAAAATCATGGACGAGCTCGACGACCTGCTTTTGCCCTACACGATTGACCTGTCCATCTACGCCACCATCAGCGACCCCGATGTGCTTGAGCATATTCGACGTGTCGGCGTCGTGTTTTACCAGAAGGGCGCGGCGATCCATGAGAGCACGACAGGCCCTCACGGAACGGTAATGCAAACATCGTAGAGACGCGCGGCGGCGCAGAGACGCGCCACAGCGCGTCTCTACGGCAGCGTAACCACCCATCCCTCCGCATCATCTGGACGCGCGATCTCGCCACCGCCCAGCACCCTCACCACCACCGTTCGTGAAGGCGGCGCGTAGCGGCCCTCGCGCGGCGAGGCGCGCAGGGTCAGTTCGTTGCCCGTATAACGCAGCGTGTAACGGGTCAGACACCACTCGCCACGCTCGTAGGCGAAGGTGCGTCCGTCATCCTCGTACAGCGTGAAGTCGCCCTCGCCGGGGGCGACGAGCAGGGTCAACGGATTGAGCGGCTTCTCGGCGGTGTGCTGTAACTCCGGCCCCAGCGGGATTATCGCGCCGGCCCGCACGTACAGCGGCATCCGCTCCAGCGGCGCGTACGCCAGCACGTGCGCCGGCCCGGCGAAGCGCTCGCCGGTGTGCCAGTCGTACCACTCGCCCGCCGGCAGATACACGGCGCGGTGCGTCTGTCCGGGGCGCAGGATAGGCGCGGCCAGCAGGCTCGGGCCGAGGAGCACCTCGTCGTGCAGGTGCACGGTCTGCGGGTCGTCAGGGAAGTGATAGAGCAACGGGCGCAGGATGGGCGCGCCGGTCTGCGCCGCCTCCCAGAACAGGGTGTAGAGATACGGCAACAGCCGGTAGCGCAGGTTGAGGTACTCGCGATAAATGGACTCGACGCGCTCACCGAAGACCCATGGCTCCTGCCGCGCCGTGTCCCACGCCGAGTGGTTGCGACAGAACGGCATAAGCGCGCCGACCTGAATCCAGCGCGCCAGCAGCTCGCCGCTGGCGTTGTGGCCGAAGCCGCCGATATCCACGCCGACGAACGGCACGCCGCTCAGGCCCATGTTGCAGAGCTGCGGCAGCGCCGCTTCGAGGTGCTCCCACCACGAGTTGTTGTCGCCCATCCAGCAGGCCGACCAGCGCTGAACGCCGGCGAAGCCGGAGCGAGTCAGCACGAAGGGCCGCTCGTCGCCGAGGAGCCGGCGCAGGCCCTCATACGAGGCGCGCGCCATTTGCAAGCCGAAGAGGTTGTGCAGCTCGGCGTGCGTGGTTCGTTCGTCCGCCGGCCCCTGCACCGCGTCCAGCGGCAGCGTGCCCACGCCTCCGCCGCCCTCGCTGAAGGGCTTATCGAACACCACCGGCTCGTTCATGTCGTTCCACACGCCGCTCACGCCGGCCTCGGTGAGCACGCGCTGCAACCCGCCCCACCAGGCGCGCACTTCAGGCCGCGCAAAATCCGCAAACACTGCATCGTCCGGCCAGACGTAACCGTGCACCACTTCGCCATCCGCCCCACGAATGAAGTAATCGTGCGCCAGCCCTTCGCGATAGACGGCGTAGTCGGGGTCGGCCTTGACGCCGGGGTCAATGATGGTGACGGCGCGGAAGCCGGCTGCGTTGAGATTAGAGATGAGAGATTTGGGATCGGGAAAGCGCTCGCCATCCCAGGTGAAGACGCGGTATCCGCGCATGTAGTCAATGTCGAAGTGAAAGACGTCGCACGGCAAGCGGCGCGCGCGGAACTGCTCGGCCAGATGGAGAAAATCCTCCGCACACCGATACCCCCAGCGGCTTTGGTGATGGCCGAGCGCCCAGCGCGGCGGCAGTGGCATCGCACCGAGCAACTCGCGCCAGCGTTGCAGCACCTCGGCGGGTGACGGGCCGTAAGCCACGTAGTAATCCAGCTCGCCGCCGTCTGCGCTCATTTGCAGGACGCCGGGCTGCGCGCAGCCCACGTCGAAGACGCTGCGCCAGGTGTTATTGAAGAAGACGCCGTAGGCCAGACCGGGTTGAAGAGAAAGATAGACGGGAATGGCGAGATACATCTGCTCAAGGTCGCTGCCGTGCGCGCGCGCCGGGTCGGTCGTCCAGTTGACCAGACGCTGGCCGGTCTTTTCCAGCAGGCCCATTCGTTGGCCGAAGCCGTAGAAGCGCTCGTCCGGCGCGATGTGTTTGCGCACGCAGCGCCCGGCCATCGGCTCGCGGTCAACGCAGAAGTTGCGGCCCGATGCATCCGCAAAGCCCAGCTGCGGCGCGCGTCGCTCGATGCGCACGGTCACGGCCCCGGTCTTCAGGAGAAGCGCCTCGGCTTGCTCGTCCACCGTGAACGAGGCCGGCGCGAATTCGCCATCGGCTCTGGCAACGGCCCACGAGCGGCGCGGCGCGAACCGGCCGTCCGGCGCGAAGCGCACGCGGAACAGGCGCTCGCCGAGCACGGCAACCGAGAGGCGCGGGCCGGCATAATCCACTTGCAGGGAACGAAGGTCGGTAGTGTACGTTGTCATGAGTTGCGAGAGATGAGTTACTGCCCGTTCACCAACAGACATGCTGCGGCGTGCCGCTCGCCGACCATTACCAGAGGTGGGTCAACGTTCGGGCAGCGGTCGAAGGCGACCGGGCAGCGCGGGTGAAAGCGGCAGCCGGAGGGCAGGTGGATGGGGTTGGGCGTCTCGCCCTGCAGGATGACGCGCCGGCGGCGCAGGCGCGGGTTGGGCACAGGCACCACCGAGAGCAGCGCCTTCGTGTACGGATGCTGCGGGTTACTCAATACGTCGCGCGTCGGGCCGATTTCGACGATGCGGCCCAGGTACATCACCGCGATGCGATCGGCGAAGTAGGCGACGGTGCTCAGGTCGTGGGTGATGAAGAGCAGGCTGACGCCGCGGCTCCGGCGCAGGTCGCGCAGCAGGTTGAGAATTTCCGCCCGCACCGACACATCCAGCATGGAGACCGGCTCGTCGGCAATGAGCAGTTCGGGCTGGAGCACCATTGCGGCGGCGATGACCACTCGCTGGCGCTGGCCGCCGCTCAGCTCGTGCGGGTAGCGGAAGAGATAGTCGCCGGCAGGTCGCAGGCCGGCATCCTCGAGCGCCGCCGTCACGCTCGCCAGCCGCTCGGCGCGTTTGCGGGCCAGGCCATGCACCTCCAGCGGCTCGGAGACGATTTCGAAAATCGTGGCGCGCGGGTTGAGCGACTCATACGGGTCCTGGAAGACCATCTGCGCCCGCTGGCGCAGCGCACGCAGGGCGAGGCGGGCCGGCAGGGTCTTCGGGTCTTCGAGGCTGCGGCGCGTTGTCTCCAGCGTCAGCATCGCCGCGCGCACGCGCCGCGCCTGCGCGCCGACCAACTGCCCGTTGAACAGGATGTCGCCCTCGGTTTGCTCTTCCAGCCCGATCAGAGTCTTCGCGATGGTCGTCTTGCCGCAGCCACTCTCGCCGACGAGCGCCAGCACTTCGCCGCGCGCCAGCGTGAATGAGACGCCATCCACGGCCTTCACCACTTTGGGCGGCTTGCGCGCCAACAGCTCCGATAGCGTGCGCGCCACCGGGAAGTGCTTCACCAGGTTGCGGACTTCGAGCATCGGCGCGGTCACAGCCAGACGGCCTCCGGGCCGGAACACAGGTGGCAGGCGGCAATATGTTTGTAGGAAGAAGGACGAAGGATGAAGGATGAGATGGCTTCATCCTCCTTCCTGCTCCCTGCTTCCTGAAATTGTGAAACATCAATCAGTTTTGGCGCGACCTGCGCGCACACTTCCAGCCGCTTGTGGCAGCGCGGCTCGAAGCGACAGCCCGGCGGCAGGGCGTTGAGGCGCGGCGGATAGCCGGGGATGGAGGCGAGTGAGTCGCCGGGCCGGTTGAGGTCGGGGAAGGCCTCCAGCAGGCGCTGTGTGTAGGGATGCTGCGGCGCGTTGTACACGCGGTCGGCGGGGCCGTACTCGACCACCTTGCCGCCGTACATCACCGCCACCGTGTCACAGGCCTCGGCCACCACGCCCAGGTCGTGCGTCACCAGCACCAGCGCCAGGCCAAGCTCCTTTTGAATCTTCTTGAGCAGCTCCAGCACCTGCGCCTGCACCATCACGTCGAGGGCCGTCGTCGGCTCATCGGCGAAGAGCAGGCGTGGCCGGCAGGCGAGGGCCATGGCAATCATGGCGCGCTGGCGCATGCCGCCCGAATACTGGTGCGGGTACTGCTCCTTGCGGCTGGCAGCGATGCCGACCAGGTCGAGCAGCTCGGTCACGCGGCGGTCGGCGGCGGCGCGGTCCACGTCCTCGTGCAGCAGGATGGCTTCGCGAATCTGGTGGCCGATGGTGTACACCGGGTTGAGCGCGTTCATGGCGCTCTGGAACACCATCGCCATCTCCTTCCAGCGATAGCGGCGCATCTCGCGCTCGCTCAGAGTCAGCAGGTCAACGCCGTCGTACCACACTTGCCCGGAAACGATGCGCCCTCCCGCCGGCAGCAGTCGCAGCAGGGAGAGCATCGTCGTGGTCTTGCCGCAGCCGCTCTCCCCCACCAAACCCAGCGCCTCGCCCGGATAGACGTCGAAAGACACGTCCTCCAGCGCATGAGCCACCGCGCCGTCGGCGCTCACGAAATCCGTGCTAAGGTGACGGACGCGGAGGAGGGGTTGGGGGGTGGAGGTTGAAAGGGGGAACATTTACCTTGGGGCGGGGAGAGGACGTGTTGCGTATTGCGTATTGCGTATTGCGTATTCCGTATTGCGTATTACGTGGCACTTGATACTTCTGCACCTGACACTTCCGCACGTGATACCATCTTTTCATCCCCCTCCAGATGATGCGCTGTCAGGCGCGGGTTGAGGATTTCCTCGAGCACGTTGCCGAGCAGCACGCAGCCGAGCGAGACCCAAACGATGGACAGGCCGGGCGGGAGGTAGAACCACCAGGCGCCGTTCGTGATGGCGTTACGGCTGAAGGCGAAGTTAATCATCGTCCCCCAGGAGGGCTGCGTCGGGTCGCCCAGGCCGAGGAAGGCCAGGCCGGATTCGACCAGGATGGCGGTGGAGATGATGAGCACCGTGTTGGCGACGATGAGGGGCATGACCTGCGGGATGATGTGGCGGGTGATGATGTGGACATGCCCCGCACCGATGGCGCGCGCCCGCGCGACGAACTGCCGCTCCTTGATGGTCAGCACCTGTGAACGAATCAGCCGCGCCGTGCTCGTCCAGTACAACAGACCGATGACCAGCACCAGAATCACCAGCGGCGAGATGCCCAGGTTGAGCTGGCGCACGCTGGCAACGAGGATGAGCATGAGCGGAATATCGGGGATGACGAGCAGGATGTCGGTCAGGCGCATCAGCAGGGAGTCGATCCACCCACCGAAGTAGCCGGCGAGGATGCCCAGCAGGCTGCCGACGAACATGGACAGCGAGCCGGCGAAGAAGCCCACCAAAAGAGAGATGCGCGCGCCGTAGGCCAGCTGCGCCCAGATGTCGTGGCCGGCGTCGTCGGTGCCGAGCGGCGCATGTACGGCGGGGGAGGCGAAGGTCAGCGGACGCCCGGACGAGTCGCGCACGGTCTCGCGCGGGTCGCGGGTTGCCACCAGCGGCGCGAAGACGGCCAGCAGCACCGCCGTTCCCAGCAAAAACGCGCCCAACATGCCGGGCTTGTTGCGGCGAAAGACTCGCCAGAACTCGGCCAGGTTGCGCTTGAGGAGAAACCAGCGGTCGGACATTTATCGGGTCGTAACCATCACGCTGCCTTTACTCGCGGATCGAGATAGGCGTAGAGCAGGTCTGCCAGGAAGTTCGCGCCGATGACGGCCACGGCCAGCAGCAGGAACGCGCCCTGCAACAGCGGGAAATCCTGTTTATCGAGCGCGTCCTGAAAGAGCTTGCCCAGGCCGTCGTAGGAGAACACGGTCTCGATGTAGATGGCGCCGGCGACGGTGAAGCCCAGGTTCAAAGCGATGAGCGTGACGATGGGTAGCATGGCGTTCTTGAGCGCGTGATGGCGCAGCACCTGCCAGTGGCTCATACCCTTCGCCTTGGCCGTGAGGATGTAGTCCTCGCTCAACACTTCGAGCACCGACGAGCGCATGATGAGCATGTACTCGCCCAGGTAAACGATAGTAAAGGTGAGCGTGGGCAGGATGAGGTGGCGCAGACGGTCGGGCAGAGTCTCCCAGAACGGTTTGCCCAGGTTCTCCGGCGAGAGCGCGCCGCCGGTGGGCAGGCCCAGCCAGGTGCTGCCCGCCGCCAGCAGGATGATGCCCAGCCAGAAGGTCGGTATCGCCCAGGCCACCAGCGAGAAGGACAGCAAGCCGATGTCAATCGCCGTCTTACGCTTCCAGCCGGCGAACAGTCCGAGCGAGACACCCAGGACAATGGAGAAGACCTGACCGAGCGAGATGAGCATGAGCGTGTTGCCCAACTTGGAGAGCAGAATCTCGCCGACCGGCTTGCGCTGCGACCAGGAGATGCCGAAGTTGCCCTGCGCCCACTGCGCAATCGTGGCGATGAACTGCTCGTGCAAGGGCCGGTCTAGCCCGAACTGCGCGCGCAGGGCGTCCTGCGACTCCTTCGAGATGCGCACGTTGCGCCCGATGACGGCGCGCACCGGGTCGCCCGGCAGCACGCGGAACAGGTAGAAGTCCACCACCACAACCACGGCCAGCGTCAGCACGGCCAGGCCGAACTTACGGAAGATATAGTCGCGGCGATTCATAAGTCAAGGAAGGAGGAAGTAGGATGGAGGAAGAAGATGGAAACGCAACATATTCACCCTGCTTCCCTACTTTCTACTTCCTACTTTCTCATACTTCTACCTCACCGGCTCCACCTGCCTTAGCACTTCCGCCGAGGTCAGCCCCACCGTCAGGGAGGGGTTGGCAACGTAATCGGGGAAGTTGGTGAAGCGGTCGGAGCGATAGGCTTGAAGGCTGTCGTAGTTGTACAGCACAATGTAAGGCAGGTCGCGCAGTAGCAGCTCCTGCATCCGGTAGATAATCTTCTGGCGCGCAGCGGGGTCAACGGCCTTCTGCTGTTCGAGGTACAAACGGTCGTACTCTTCATTGCAATAGCCGCTATCGTTCCAGCCACCGATCACGAACTGGTCACAAAGCATGATGCTGAGGATGAAGTCCGGGTCGGGGTCGCCGCCCCAGCCCCAGATGACCAGGTCGTAATCGCCGACGCCGGTGGTGTTCGCCGTCAGTGTGTCGGAGTCCAGCGCCTCGGGCGTCACCTTCACGCCGACGGCCTGAAACATATCCACCATCAGGCTGGCGGTGCGTGCGTAGTCGGCAGAGTCTGCGTCGAACTGTAGACGGAAGTCCAGCCGCACGCCGTCCTTCTCGCGAATACCGTCTGCACCCTTCACGTAGCCGGCCTCGTCCAGCAGTGCATTGGCTTTCGCCGGGTCATAAGCATAATCGCTGAGCATATTGTTGTGCCAGAAGCCGCCACCCAGCACCGGCGCGACGATGGACCAGCCGGGTTGGCCCAGGCCCTGCAGCACCACATCCACAATATCCTGCTTGTTGAGCGCGTGCGCCAGTGCCTGCCGGACTTTCGGGTCGAGCAGGGCCGGGTTACCGGTGGAGGTCGCCACCCGCTCCTTCGGCACGGAGTTGATGATTAGCTCGTCGAAGGAGCGCGACGGCGTTTGCACCACCGTGACATTCGGGAAGCCCTTCACCGTCTCCAGCGCGGCGCTGGGCACGCTGTAGAGCACATCCAGCTCGCCGGCGCGAAACGCCTGGATGAGGGCATCGGAATTGTCGAAAGCGCGGAAGATGACGCGGTCAACCCTCGCCGGCCCATCATAAAAGTCCGGGTTGCGTTCCAGGACGACGAGGCCCTGTTCCTTATCGTATTGCACCAGCTTGAACGCGCCGGTGCCGATCAGCTTCTCGTTGGTGAAGTTCTGCAGGTCTTCCGTCGTCGCCAGCGGCTCGAAGTCCGGTCGCCACAGGGCATACAGGAACGACACGCGGTACTCCATGTTGCTAATGGGATACTCGGTGACGATGCGCACCGTCTGCGCGTCCGGCGCGGTCACCTCGGCAAAACCGTTGGTGTAGTTCACCAGCGTCGCCCAGCCCTCCGGGTCGTTCTTGATTTCGTTGATAGACCAGACCACGTCCTCGGCGGTGAGCGGCTCGCCGTTGTGCCATTGGATGCCGCTCTTTAACTTGAACGTCCATGTCAGGCCGTCGCTCGACGCCTCCCACGACTGCGCCAGGTCGCCGCGGTATTTGCCGTCCGGCCCCTCCTTCACCAGCGAGCTATAGACGCTATCGAAGATGACGTAGGAACTGGCGAGGAAGGCGTATGCGGGATTGAGGCTATCGGGCCGGTCTCCCCACCCCACACGCAGGACGACAAGCTCACCGGCCTGCGTGGTCGGAGCGGCGGTGGGCGCGGACACGGTCGTGCCGGAGGGCGCTGTGGCCGGCGCAGCGCAACCGGCAAGCACAATCGCAGCGGCGAGCAGAAGGGTGATGAACGCGCGTGGCCTGGGCATGGTCTCCTCCAAATCAACGGATGGAACGGATGAGGATAGATAACCTTTCGGGCTACAACCACCAACGAGCGAGGGGATCCACAGATTTCACAGATGGCCACAGATGAGTCCACTGCAAAAAGGATGTTTCACCGCTGAGTCGCAGAGCACGCGGAGAAAGGATCAAAGAAGAACTCTGCGGTCTCCGAGTTCTCCGAGGTGCGTTTTTGTCAGTGCACTCACAGATGCTTGTCCAAAACGGTCTATGCAACCTACGAATAAAGCCGGATGCCTGAGCGGCAAGAGAACGACTATCCATTATCCGTTCCATCCGCTACATCCGTTTCAATCCGTTGC
>JAVQXV010000102.1:0-10716 GCA_033577755.1 Anaerolineales bacterium | reverse complement strand
TTCGGCTTCGCTCAGCGTCCGCTCAGGGTGCGGCTGACAGGTTTTGCGTGCACACACCCCGCCAAGTAACCACCCCCAACACCCGCCCCCTACTCTCTACTTTCTACTCTACTCTCTCCCCGCCCTGCGTTGCTCCGCATCCCCTTTCTTCTTCTTCCTTGCCAGCGACGCCCGCTTCACTGCGTCCCAGCCGTACTTCTCGCGCAGCGCGTCCAGCACGCGGGCCAGCTTGGCCTCCTTCGCCTTTTCGGCTTCGTCGAAGAGGCTCAACTGGCGCGCGGCCTCGCTCAGGTTGCTCACCCCAACACCGATCAGGCGCACGTGCCGGCCCGGCGTCCAGACTTTGTTGAAGAGCGCCCAGGCGGCCTCGAAGATGTCGTTGTCCAGGTCGGTGGACTGCGCCAGCGTGGTCTGGCGGGTGAGCGTCTCGAAGGGCGGCCAGCGCACCTTGATTTTGACAGTGCGCGCCACGAGGCCGTCGCGGCGCAGGCCAGCGGCCACTTCCTCGGACAGCTCGAGGAACTTGTGGCGCAGGACGTCGCCGTCCGTCACGTCGCGGGCGAAGGTGGTCTCGGAGGAGATTTGCTTCGCTTCGTACTCGCCCGTCACAGGGCGGTCGTCAATGCCTTTGGCGTGGCGCGCCAGCGCGCGGCCCCATTCGCCGAAGCGACGCACCAGGTCGGCCTCCGGCCAGGCCGCCAGGTCGCCGATCGTCTTCATCCCCAGCGATTCGAGATTGGCGCGCATCTTCGGGCCGACGCCCCAGAGCGCCGCCAGCGGAAGAGGCGCGAGGAAGGCGGCCTCTGCGCCGGGCGGCACCACCACCAGACCGTCCGGCTTGCCGACGTTGGTGGCAATCTTGGCCACCAGCTTGTTCGTCGCCACGCCGAAGGAGGCGGGCAGGCCGGTGGTTTCGCGGATGCGGGCTTTGAGCCGGGCGGCAATCTCGCCGCCGGGGCGCGGGTCGCCGGTCACATCGAGGAAGGCCTCGTCAATGGAAACCCGCTCAATGACGGGCGTCACGTCTGCAAGCAACTCCATCACCCGGCGCGAGTATTCCCCATAGACTTTGTGCCGAGCGGGCAACAGTTTGAGATGCGGGCACAGCCGCAGCGCCTGAGCGGTGGGCATGGCGGAGCGCACGCCGAATTTGCGCGCCGCATAGGAGGCAGTGGAGATTACGCCGCGTTCCCCGGCCCGCCCGCCGACGGCGAAAGCGACGCCGGCGAGCGACGGGTCGAGCAGTTCCTCGACCGAGCAGAAGAATGCGTCGAGGTCGAGGTGCAGAATGGTTCGAGGCGAGGCAGGACGCGCCATCACGCTCAGTGATAGCGGAGAGGCGGCCTTTTGGCAAGCGTAAGCAGATGAAGAGCTAGGCGAATTGTGGGTTCAGAGCGCGGGTCTTGCGGCGGGCGAGTTGGGCCAGCTCGCGTTCCAGAGCCTCCCGGCAGTCGCCGCACAGGGCGTGCCGCAGGCCGGGCAGGGGGAAGACTTCAAACAGGCCCAGGGTTGCCATGGCTTGCTCGACTTCCTGCCAGCGTTCCGGGGCGACCTCCACTTTCTTGCACCAGCTGCACAGCGCCACCTGCTCTTCGGAGCGGGCGATGGAAGCGTCGAGCAGCGCGACCGGCTCGCGGAGCAATTCCTCCAGCAGCCGGGTGTCGAACTGGATCAATCATCGTATGTGGGGCTGAGGCGCATCTCCATGAAGCGCACGGCTTCCGGCGAGTCGCAGCGGAAGGGCAGGCGGGCCGAGAGGCCGTGGTTGCGCACGCGCTCCAGCAGGATCTCGAAGAACTCGCGAGTCTCATCGCCGGCCATAAACTCCCAGATTGGGCGCTGCAGCACAGCCTCAGGCATCAGGTCAGGTGCGCCGTTGGTGAGCGCAAAGCTTGGCCAGTTGTTGCTGATGCAGACAATCTGATCGTGGTCGTCTATCCAGTAAGCAAGGGCGGTTACGTCAGATCTCGTTTCCGGCATTTCGTGTTCGAGCAGTAGTTGCGGGTTCGTGACAATAGGTTATCCTGGCGACCATATTGTTCGCAGTCTACAGGTGGATGACGGCGACTCTCAAGGAGGAAACCGTTGGTCTTGCGAAGGGCTGGCCGCGGACGTTTCGTGCTATGCTTTTAGCGTTGGATTTGCTTCAATCGAGGCAGCGCCCTGAACGCCGATAGCGAAGCGCAGCAGCGCACCTCGCGCCGGCACATTGGGCGTGCTGAATACCATGTTAGCCCAACAGAAATGTACTGCCTGTCGTAAGGACTCGCCGCGCGTCACCGAGGCCGAGATCGCCGAGTTGAAGCCGCAGATTCCGGAGTGGACGCTCGTCGAGCATAACGGCATCTTGCAACTGGAGCGCACCTATAAGTTCGCCGACTTTGCCGGCGCCGTGGCCTTCACCAACAAAGTCGCCGCGCTGGCGGAGGCAGAGGGCCATCACCCGGCCATCCTGACGGAGTGGGGGCGCGTCACCGTTCGCTGGTGGACGCACAAGATTCGCGGCCTGCATCGCAACGACTTCATTATGGCAGCCAAGACGGATATGGTGTTTGCGGCGGAGGACGTTGGCCACGCCGGGTGAGGTGATTGAGTATAATCCCGGCGTTCACAGGAGAGGCGTATGGATTTGGCCCAAATTGCGCGACAGGTGGAGTGGCTAGACGGCGAACGCCGCAAAGATAGGCAGGAGCTGACGGCGCTGCAGGAGCGGCTGGCTGCCCTAATGGCCGAGAATGCCGCGCTGGTGCGCCGCCTACACCAGCTGGAGACTGACCTGGCCGCCGTCAATGCGCAGGCGCAGCGTATCAATCAGATTGACGGCATCCTGGAGAACTACCGCAAGGAGATGGCCCGGCAGGTGGAGGAGTTAGAGAAACGCCGCGCCGAGGCGCAGCGCGAAGATGAGCGGCTGCGGCGCGTGGAGCGAGAAGGCCTCAACAAGTCGTTGGGCGAAGTGCGTAAGGGCCTGGAAGGCCTTGCCAGGATCGAGCGAGAGCTGGAAGTGCGCCGTGAGGAAGAGAGCCGCATCTCGCGGCTGGTCTCCGAGCTGCAGAAGAAAGTGGCCGACTTCAACAAGCTGGTGGACGAGCGCAATCGTACGGTGACGCTGGTCGAGGAGGGCCGCCGCACCGACGCAAAACGAATCACCGAAATCCAAACCGAACTTTCCGAGCTGCGCCGCCGCCAGGATGAAAGTCGCAGCAAGCTTGAAATCGTCGAGGACATCGCCCGCCGCGCCGAAGCCCGCATCGCCGAAGTGGCCGCCGCCGAGGCCGAACGGCGCAGTGCTCAGGTGCAGTGGGCCGAGGCACAGGCTATCCGCCAGTCCGAGTTTGACCGCGCCTGGGTGGAATTTAAGGCGAAGGTCGAAGCTTCACTGGAGAGCATGGCCGACTACGCGCGCAAGGTCAACCAGTACGCCGAGACCAACCGGGAGCTAATACGCGCCTCCGCCGACCTGAAGCAAGCGGCGGAGCTGCTGGAGCGGCGTATCAACGAGATCTCCGAGATGCAGCGCCTGAGCGAGGACCGGATGCGCCAGGACTGGGCTGCCTTCCTAGCCGATGACCAGAAGCGCTGGACGACGCACATGCTGCTGCGCGACGAGCAATGGCGCGAGCACGACCGGCTGAACGAAAAACAACTCGAGCGCATCGAGGCGCTTGAGGAACAGATGCTCGAGATCGGCGATACCCTTCAGCGCCTGCGCGAAATTGATGCCCATCGGATACAGACCCTGCTCAACGTCTTACGCGAATTAGCGGCGGAATACGACCAGCAGTTCGTCAAAGTGAAATAGCAGGTGTCAGGTTTTGAAGTGTCAGGGGCCAGGTGATACGTACGCAATACGCAATACGTGATACGTGGTACATGATCCTGACACCTGACACCTCCTCTCCATGCGCGTCATCGGCACTGCCGGCCATGTAGATCACGGCAAGTCCACTCTGGTTCAGGCCCTCACCGGCATCCATCCCGATCGTCTAAAGGAAGAGCGCGAGCGCGAGATGACCATTGACCTCGGCTTCGCCTGGTTCAACCTGCCGGGCGGCGAGCCGGTTGGTGTGATTGACGTGCCCGGCCACCGTGATTTCATCGAGAACATGCTGGCCGGGGTGGGGGGTATAGACGCGGCGCTATTCGTGGTTGCCGCCGACGAAGGAGTAATGCCGCAGACGCGGGAGCATTTGGCCATCCTCGACCTGCTTGCCATCCCCACCGGCGTGATTGTGTTGACCAAAGCCGACCTGGTGGACTCAGAGTGGATCGAACTAATAACGGCCGAGGTGCGCCAGGCGGTGCGCGGTACAGTCCTCGAGGCTGCGCCGCTCGTCCCGGTCTCGGCGCGCACCGGCGCCGGCCTGGAAGCGCTCAAGCGTGCACTGGTTGATGTTCTCGCCACTCAGCCAAAACGTCCCGACCTGGGCCGGCCACGCCTGCCTATTGACCGCGTCTTCAGTCTGTCCGGCTTTGGGACGATTGTCACCGGTACGCTGAGCGATGGGGCATTCGCCTTAGGCGAGACCGTTGAAATCATGCCCGGCCACTTGGAGGCGCGTATCCGCGGCCTGCAAACGCATAAGACGAAACTGGAGCGCGCCGTCCCCGGCTCGCGCGTGGCGCTGAACCTGAGTGGCGTGGAGGTGAGCCAGCTCCGGCGCGGCATGGTGGTGGCGCATCCGGGCACGTTGCAGGCCACAACGCTGCTGGATGCGCACTTCCGCTACTTGCCGGACGCCGGCCTGCCGCTCAAACACAACGCCGAGGTCAAGCTCTTCGTCGGTGCGGCGGAGGTGCGGGCGGCAGTGCGCTTGCTGGGCCGCAGCGAATTACCGCCCGGCGAGTCCGCCTGGATCCAACTGGCCTGCGTCGAACCCGTTGTGGCGACGAAAGGCCAGCGCTTCATCCTGCGCCGCCCCTCGCCGGGCGCGACCATCGGCGGCGGCGTGGTGATAGACCCGCAACCTCAGCGGCGCTACCGTCAGCACGATAGAACGGCCATAGCGCGCCTGGAGACGGCAGCGCGTGGCACGCCCGGCGAAATCCTGTTACAGGCGCTGGAGGCGCTGGGAGTTGCACCTCTCAGGGAGGCGATTGCCAAAGCAGGCCTTGAACCTGCCGTGGCCACCGAAGCCGTGAACGAACTGCGTGCGGCGGGCAGCCTGGTGGAGCTGGAGGGCGAGGCGCTGGCTGCCTCGCGCGCAACCTGGTCGCGCCTGGCCAACGAGCTGCAGCGCACGCTGGCTGCGTATCATGCACAGTTCCCGCTCAAGGCCGGGATGCCGCGCGAGGAATTGAAAAGCCGGCTGGCTAAGCAGTCCGCACTGAGGCCTCGAGCCGTCAACGCCGTACTTGCCCACGCCGAAAAGCAAGGCTTGATCGTCGCGCAGGCCACCTCGGTGCGACTGAGCGCTCACACCGTCACGTTCACGCCCGACCAGCAGAGCCGGATCAATGCCCTGCTGGCCGACCTCCGCCGTGACCCGTACAACACGCCTTTGCCTAAAGACTGCGCTGCCCGCGTCGGCGAGGAGGTCTTTGCCGCTCTGGTTGAGCTGGGCCGGCTGGTGCAGGTCTCGCCGGAAGTCGTCTTTCTGCCGGAGACCTACGCGCAGATGGTGGAGCGCATCAAGGCGCAAGCTCGCGCCAAAGGCAAGATTACGGTGGCCGAGGTGCGTGACCTGTTCAAAACATCGCGCAAATACGCGCTGGCTCTGCTCGAACACTTGGATGCTATAGGTGTGACAAAGCGCGTGGGCGACGAGCGGGTGTTGCGAGATCGCTGAATCGCTAAGTTCGCTGAATTCGCTGAAGATGCTGGATGCACTGGGTCGGCGGCCTCAGCGCCCTCAATGTCTCAGCGACTCAGTGACCCCCGTATCTCCTCCGCCAGCGCCGCCGCTCGCTCCGCCGCTGTCCCTACATAGTCTTCAGCCTTCATCAGTTCAGCGAGGCGGGCAGGTTGTAGGTAGCGCAGCAGCTCGGTATCGGCGGCCAGATTATGGGCAAGCGGGTTCGGTTTGCCTTTGGCAACGGCTTCCCAGGCCTTCAGGCTGTGGTCGCGCAGCCTCTCGTGCATATGCTGGCGGTCTGCCCCGACACGCACCAGCGCCATCAGCACGCGCTCGGTGGCGGCGAACGGGCCATACTTCGCCAGGTTCGCAGCGCAGGCAGCGGCGTTGACCTTCAGCCCACGCACGATTTTCAGCGCCGTGCTCAGCATCTCATCCAGCGCCAAAAACGCCTCCGGGAAGACAATACGCCGGTTGGCCGAGTCATCGAGCGTGCGCTCGAGCAGGCTTTGCGCGGCGTTCTCCCATGCGATGGCAGGTAGCCCCGCTACATAGCGCGCCAGCGAGCAAATCTTTTCGGCGTTGACCGGGTTACGCTTGAAGGGCATGGCGCTCGACCCGACTTGCTTCTCACCGAACGGCTCGGCCAGCTCGTCGAAGCCGGCCGATTGCAGCACGCGCAAGTCGAAGGCGAACTTGTGGAGGGAGGCCGCGAGCGCGGCCAACGCGGCCAGCAACCGGTAATCCTGCGTGCGCGGATAGGTTTGTGTAGTGATGGGAAAGGCGGCCAGGCCAAGCCGTTGCATCACCTGCGTTTCGAGTTCCTCCGGCGTGCGGCCTGTGCCGGCCAACAGCTCGCGGTACGAGGCCTGCGTACCGACCGCGCCCTTTAGCCCTTTGCCCTTCAGCTCGAGAGCGCCCAGCGCGCGCCAGTGGCCAAGCAGGTCTTGCGCGTACACCGCCAGCCGGTAACCGACGGTGGTCGGTTCGGCAGGCTGCAGGTGGGTGTAGGCCATGCAGGGAGTGGCACGGTGCGCCTGGATTTGCTCGGCGAAGGCCAGCAGCAGTTCGCCGAGTTTGCCGCGCAGCAGGTCGAGCGCTTCGCGCAGGCGCAGCACGTCGGCGTTGTCGGTGATGTCGGCACTGGTCGCACCCCAATGGATGATGCCGCCGCCCACCGGGCACTGTTCGGCGAAGGCACGCACTTCCGCCATCACATCGTGGCCGATTTCCTTCTCGATTTCGAGCGCGCGTCGCGTGTTGAGCTTCTCGGCGTGCCGGCGCAGGTCGGCCACCTGTTCCGGCGTGACCAGCCCGGCTTCGTGCTGCGCCTCGGCCAGCGCTACCCAGATGCGCCGCCACGTCCGCCGTTTGTAGTCATCTGACCAGAGCGCGCGCATCTCGTCAGAGCCATAGCGGGAGGCGAAGGGGAAATCGAGATTGGCAGTCATAGATTGTGTCGGGGCGACGTGGTAGCGACGTGATGCGGTGATCCTCCGTGAATCACCCCTTCAACCCTGTCATTTCTTTCTGTAGCCAAACTGTCTGACTGCCCGCTCGTCGTCGCGCCAATCTTTACGCACCTTGACGTGAATTTCAAGAAAGACCTTTTGCTGCAACAGGTGCTCGATCTCCTGCCGTGCGCGCGTGCCGATTTCCTTGAGCTTGGCCCCGCCTTTGCCGATGACGATGGGCTTGTGGCTCTCGCGCTCGACGTAGAGCAGGGCGCTGATCCGCACGAGGTCGGGGCGCGACTCGTCGAAGTCCTCGATGGTGACGGCGATGCCGTGTGGCACCTCCTGCTCCAGCGCATTGAGCGCCGCTTCGCGAATCAACTCGGCGGCCAGGTCGCGCAGGTGGGTCTGGGTCAGCTCATCCTCCGGGTAGAGCGCCGGCCCTTCAGGAAGCACCTCCACCAACATCTGGCGTAACTTTTCCAGATTATCGCCGCGTGTCGCCGAGACCAGCATCCATTGCGCTTCGGGCACAAGGGCGCGATAGGCATCGGTGTGCGGTATCACGTCCGGCGGTCGCAGCAGGTCACTTTTGTTGAGCGCCAGTAGGACGGGCGTGTTGTTGGGCCGGTTCTTGATTTTCTCGGCGAGCCGTTCGTCATCCGGGTGCGGCCGCGTGCTGACATCCACGATGAAGAGGACGGCGTCGGCGTCCCGCAGCGCGCGTGTTGCCGTCTCGACCATGTATTCGCCGAGCTTGTTGCGCGGTTGGTGCATGCCGGGCGTGTCCACGAAGACGATTTGATAGTCCGGGCCGGTGAGGATGCCGAGCTGAGTGTGGCGCGTGGTCTGCGGCTTGGGTGAGACGATGGCGATCTTCTGGCCGAGGAAGGCGTTCATCAGCGACGACTTGCCTACATTGGGGCGACCGACGACGGCCACGAAGCCGGAGCGATGCATTGAAGGAGGCGTGGTCAATGGCGTATGGCGTATCACGTATTGCGTACGGAATACGCAATACGCGCTATGTGATCAAGATAGAGCGAGTGGATTGAAATCGGTATTCCGGTCGAAGTAGTCCTCGCGCTCGGCCTGTTTGAGGAAGTTGACGGCTTGGTAGGTGACCGGTGTAAAGAGCGCCTCGACGCCGACCTTGAAGACATAGTTGGAGACGAAGACCGTCCACAACAGATCGTTCGGCCACACGCCGTAGAAGGCGATGAATAGAAAGACCGCCGTATCCACGAGTTGACCCGCGAGCGTGGAGCTGATGGTGCGCGACCATAGCCAGCGGCCTTGCGTGCGCACCTTGAGCTTGGCGAGGACGAATGCGTTGGTGAACTCGCCGGCCCAGTAGGCGATGAGGCTGCCCAGCGCGATGCGCGGCGCCTGCCCGAGGATGGCCGTGAACGCCTCGTTCCGCGGCGGCAGCACGTCCACCACATAGAGGGTGACCACCATCAGCCCCAGGCAGGCGAAGCCCGTCCAGATGACGCGGCGACTGCGCGCGTAACCGTACACTTCGGTCAGCACGTCGCCGAAGATGTAGGCCAGCGGAAAGAGCAGCGTGCCGCCGTCGAAGGTGAACGGCCCCAGCTCGACAACCTTGGTCGAGGCGGCGTTGGAGAGGATAAGCACCGCGACGAAGAAAGCGGTGATCAGGTCGAGGTAACGATAGGCGCGCATCGGAAATCAATCAAGCAACTCACGTAAGTCAGCCACCGAGATGTCGGCATCGCGCAAAATGGCGCGCAACGTTCCTGTGGCGATGTTGCGACTTCCATGACAGGGGATGGTGAGGCGCTTACGATCCGATTTATAAGTGGATATGGCTGCCGCGCTGGCGTACTTCCTCAAAACCGGCCTGTTTCAAGACGCGAAGCAAATCGCGACAATTCAAACGGGGAAGCTTGTCGCTCATGCGCCAACAGGTACCGAGAGTCGCATGATAAACAACGGCTCACGTTCTATAGGGATGGCCTCGCCATCTGCGGCGAGGCCCTCGACGTGTAGCTCTATGGCCTCGGTAATATTGGCCCTTGCCTCGTCAACCGTTTCGCCAAACGAGTGGCAGCCGGGTAAGGCAGGGACAAAGGCGTGAAAGCCGCCCTCTTCGTCCGGCTCAATGACGACTGTGTATTGATAGCTTGTCATAGCCTCAACTTTCATCCCCTCAAACTTGAGAGGCCAAACCCAGAAGCGGAACCGACTCGGGATTGGCCGTGACTGTGCGTTTCACCAGCTTCACCTTATCCCACATCCGGCACCAGGCGCACTCGCCGGGCGCGGAGGTGGGCTGGCCACAGCGCTCGCACGGGCGCAGCTCCACTTCCTGCTCGATGTTGGCGAACAGCCCGTTCTCCTTCGCCTGCAAAAAGCTCAGGTAGAACTGCAACTTCGCGCCGGGCCGGTCGCCTTCCATCTTGTTCAAAATCTCTTTGTAGTAGATGGTGGACGAGCCTTCGGCGTGCGGGCATTCTTCGTAAATGTATTCGATGCCGCGCAACAGGCAATAAGCCGTCATCTCGCGCTCATAGATGCGGCACAGCGGCTTGACCTTGCGGACGAGACCGTCCTGTGCAGGCAGCACCGGCGCCTGTCGGGCGAGGTAGCCGGCGGCCCAGTTGAAGGTATTCTGCATCAGCACCGCCACCTCGTCGTCGAGGTTGTGGCCGGTGGCCAGCGCGTCGAAGCCGCCCTCCAGCGCGGCGCGGTTCATGATGTAGCGCTTGTTCAGCCCGCAGACCGAGCAGGGCTTGCCGTGGCCGCGATTGCTGATCACGCTCAGCTCCGGGATGGTCGCGCCGAACTTCTCCTCCACGTCCACGACGTGCAGCGTCAGCCCGCGCGCCGCGGCGAACTGCTCGCTCAGGCGGCGCGACTCGTCCGAGTAGTTCTGCTCGATGCCCAGGCCGATGTACAGCCCCTCGGTGCGATAGCCCAGCCGATGGAGGATGTCCCACAGCCCAAGCGAGTCCTTGCCGCCCGAGACGGCGACCAGCACCCTCTCCGCGCGGGTGAACATCCGATACTTAACGATGAAGCGCTCGACCTGCTCGGGCAGCCACGCCAGGTAGTGCTCGCTGCACAGGGCCAGCTTGTGCTGGCGCATGTTGATGACGGCGGTGGCGCCACACTTTCGGCACTTCATCTTTCACCCCCCGGCCCATCTCCCGGAAGGAGCGGGGAGAGCGCCGCCGGAGACCACCGCCACCAGCTTGATCTCCATCCCTTCGCGCAGGACGGTGTCATCGGTGATGAGCTTGCCGTCGTGCACGGCCAGCACTGCCTCCGGCTCCAGGCCGATCTTCTTGATGGCCTCGCGCACCGTCATCCCCGTATTCACTTCGTATTCTTTGTTGCGATACTTAATCTTCACCGTTGCCATGCCGCTGATTATAGCGTATGGCGGATGGCCGTTGGCAGATAGCAAATGGCAGATAGCAAATAGCAAATAGCAAATAGCA